>JALSIB010000001.1 GCA_026981855.1 Methylothermaceae bacterium
GGTTCAATGGGTTATTGCTATACACATTTTACCCGATCAGGAACCCCGATCCTCTCGTTTTAAACCCCTTTTTATCCGTATATCAATGCCTTGCGCTGACCGCTTGGGAAAATTGGGGAGACACTAGTCATTTCACCCGAAGGGATCCACGGCAACGTAAAGTGGACTCCAACGTCAAGGCCACTTTTTCGGGAAAATAAGTTAAGCCCCACCGCATCCTCAATCCAAACCTCTCTGCCACGGAGGCCGGGGAATTCAGCTAAAATACCGGGGGGAAGTAAAGTTTTATTTACCGCCCATCCCTGACCCCCATGCCGGCAGGGGCGGGGTGATAAATCTGCCTTTGCAACCAAATCATTACATCCCATTGATTACAGTTTTCGCCATTTGAAACATTCACTATGAAGCAAAGCCTGCAGTTACGCCTTGGCCAGCAGCTCACCATGACCCCCCAGTTGCAACAAGCGATTCGCTTGCTGCAGCTTTCCTCGCTGGAACTCAAGCACGAAATCCAGGAAGCCCTGGAAAGCAATATCATGCTCGAGCTGGCCGAGGAGGAAAGAACGCCCCAGGAAAGCCATCAGGAAGAAACGGGATCCACAGCAGTCGCCGAGGATCGACCCCTATCCGTCAACTCCGACGACATTCCCAACGAACTGCCTCTGGACACCAATTGGGAAGACGTCTTCGATACCGCCTATGCTTCCGCCACCGCCGAGGAATCCAACAACGATTATCTGTATCAACGCAGTGCGCCGGAAGGTCTTCAGGAATATCTCGAATGGCAGGCCGAACTCTCTCATTTCAGCGAACGGGACCAGCTCATCGCCACGGCCATCATAGACAGCATCAATGAGCAGGGGTATCTGGACACCTCTATCGAGGAAATTCATGCGAACTTGGCGGACCAGCTCGAGGATCTCGAACTCGACGAGGTGGTGGCGGTACTCCACCGCATCCAGCAGTTCGATCCCCCGGGGGTCGCTGCCAGGTCGTTGGGAGAATGCATGGGCATCCAGCTGCGTCAGCTTCCTGAAGACATCCCCTGGCGCAAGGAGGCCCTGCAGATCGTCAACCACCATTTGAACGATCTGGCGACCCAGAACATCACCGCCCTGAAAAAAAAGATGGCGCTGGAGGAGCAGGCGCTCGAACACGTCATGGAACTGATTCGCACCCTCCAGCCGTATCCCGGCGAGGCCTTCGCCGACGATAACACCGAATATGTCATCCCGGATGTTTTCGTCCGCAAACATCAAGGCAAATGGACCGTCTCGATCAATCCCGAACTGGCGCCGCGCCTGCGGATCAATCCCTATTACTCGAACATGATCAAACGTTCGGACAAGAGCGAAGACAATCAAAGCATGCGCCATCATCTGCAGGAGGCGCGTTGGTTCCTGCGCAGTTTGCAAAGCCGCAGCGAAACGCTGGTACGGGTGGCCCAGTGCATCGTGGAAAAGCAGCAGGAATTCTTCGAACATGGCGATATCGCCATGAAGCCCCTGATATTGCGTGACGTGGCCGAGGAACTGGGCCTGCATGAATCCACCGTGTCGCGGGTCACCACCAACAAATACATGCACACCCCCCGGGGAATCTACGAGTTCAAATTCTTCTTCTCCAGCCACGTCTCCACCCAGGCCGGGGGAGAATGCTCCGCCACCGCCATCAAGGCGCTCATCAAGGAGTTGATCGATCACGAGAATCCCGCCAAGCCCCTCAGCGATCTGAAGATCGCCAACCTTTTACAGGAGAAGGGCATCAACGTCGCCCGCCGGACGGTGGCCAAATACCGGGAAGCCATGAATATCCCCTCGTCCAGCCGCAGAAAACGCCTGCTATGAAAAAGCTGATCATCGTCAGCGGGCTGTCCGGCTCGGGTAAGAGCGTCGCCTTGGGCACACTGGAAGATTGCGGCTATTACTGCATCGACAATCTTCCGGTCAATCTCATCGAACCCTTCGCCCGGGATCTGTCCACCCCTTCGGGCGAGTTCGGCAAAACGGCCATCAGCATCGACTGCCGGAATCTCAGTGGCGACGTCAATCTGTTTTGCCGCACGCTGGAAATCCTGAAACAGTTCCAGATTCCCTACCACATCCTGTTCCTGAATGCCGATACCGACAGCCTCCTCAGGCGCTACAGCGAAACCCGGCGCAGACATCCCCTGAGTCAGACCACAGGACTTCCCCCCGCCGAGGCCATCGAAAGGGAGCGCCAATTGTTGGCGGCCATTGCCAACCAGGCGGACCTGGTGATCGACACCTCGAGGCTGAATATCCACCAGCTGCGTGAACTGATCCGGGAAAGGGTGGGTGAAACCGAGGGACAGGCCATGTCCTTGTGCTTCACTTCGTTCGGCTTCAAACACGGGGTTCCTTTGGACGCCGACTTCGTCTTCGATGCCCGCTGCCTCCCCAATCCCCATTGGGAACCGCACCTGCGCCCCTATACCGGCCGCGACCGGCAAGTCATCGACTACCTGCGGCAACTGCCCCAGACCCAGGCATTTCTCGACACCGTGGTACTTTTCCTGGAAACGTGGCTGCCCGAATTCCAGAAACAGAATCGCAACTACATGACCGTCGCCATTGGTTGCACCGGCGGACAACACCGCTCGGTCTACCTGGTGGATCAACTCGGCCGGGCATTCGCGGCGTCCCCCTATTCCGTACTGGTGCGCCACCGCGAACTGCAATAAACTTGGTTCCTCCGCTCTTTTTCCGGAGATCTCCGATGACGACCTTATTCCCCACTCTGCTGCTCGGATTTATACTATCGCTTTGGGCACTATCCGGGGGTGCGGCAATGAAGCAAAGCGAATACCTCAAAGCCACCTTCGCCGGCGGCTGTTTCTGGTGCCTGGAGGCGGATTTCGAGAAAATAGACGGGGTGATCGAAGCCGTCTCCGGCTATACCGGCGGCGAGATGGAAAATCCCAGTTACGAACAAGTCTCTTCCGGCGCCAGTGGCCACCTGGAAGCCGTCCAGATCACCTACGACCCCAAAAAAACCGACTACCGAACTTTGCTGGAGATTTTCTGGCGCCACATTGACCCTATCGACCCGGGAGGGCAGTTCGTCGACCGCGGTCCCCAATACCGCAGCGCCATCTTCTATCACGATCAGGAACAAAAAGAGCTGGCGGAAGCCTCGAAAGAGGCGCTGGAAAAGTCAGGAAAATTCAACCGTCCCATCGCCACCCTGATCCTGCCGCTGCGGGCATTCTACCCCGCCGAGACGTACCACCAGGACTATTGGCGCAAAAACCCGATACGTTACCGCTTCTACCGCATGGGTTCGGGACGCGACCAGTTTCTCCGTCAAACCTGGAACGATGACATGCAAAGCGAAGCCAAAGACAAACCCGATCCCGAAACTCTCAAGGCGCGGCTGACGCCGCTGCAATACGAGGTCACCCAGAACGAGGGCACCGAGCCGCCCTTCAAGAACGAATACTGGGACAACAAACGGGAAGGGATCTATGTGGACATCGTGTCCGGCGAGCCTCTGTTCAGCTCCCTGGACAAATTCGACTCCGGCACCGGGTGGCCCAGTTTCACCCAACCCCTGGAACCGGAAAACGTGGTCGAACGCGAAGACAGGCGCTGGTTCATGCGCCGGACCGAGGTGAGGAGCCGCCGCGGCGACTCCCATCTGGGGCATGTCTTCAACGACGGCCCGCCACCGACCGGCCTGCGCTACTGCATCAACTCGGCCGCGTTACGCTTCATACCCAAGGAAGCTTTGGAAAAAGAAGGCTATGGCCGATACCTGCATCTGTTCGAGCAATCCAGGCATCAAGACAAGGAGTGACTCCAATGGCGAATATCTTCGAGAAAATCATCGCCGGCGAACTGCCTGCCGACATCGTCTACCGGGATGATCAGGTCACGGCGTTTCGCGACATCAATCCGGCGGCGCCCACCCATATCCTGATCGTGCCCAACAAGGTGATTCCCACCGCCAACGACATCCAGCCCGAGGATGAACCGTTGATCGGCCACATGATCTACGTCGCCAAATCGTTGGCGGAGAAAGAGGGCATCTCGCAAGACGGCTACCGTTTGATCATCAACTGCAACCGGCACGGGGGGCAGGAAGTCTTCCACCTGCACCTGCACTTGATCGGCGGCCGCCCCCTCGGCCCCATGGTGGTGCGGAAATAATTCCGCCCCTTCAATGCCTGAAATGGCGCATACCGGTGAACACCATGGCGATGCCCGCTTCATCGGCGGCGCTGATGACCTCCTCGTCCCGGATCGAGCCACCGGGCTGAATGATGGCCGTCACGCCTTCCCCGGCGGCTGAATCCACGCTGTCGCGGAAAGGGAAAAACGCATCCGAGGCCATCACCGACCCCGCCACCGCCAGCCCCGCATCCTTGGCCTTCATGATGGCGATCCGGGCCGACCAGACGCGGCTCATCTGCCCGGCGCCGATACCGAGCGTGCGCCCTCCTCTGGCATAGACGATCGCATTGGATTTGACGTATTTGACGACCTTCCAGGCGAACAGGAGGTCGTTCAGCTCGTCTTCCGACGGTTTGCGCCGGGTCACCACCTTGAGGTCGTCCAGGCCGACCATGGCGATGTCCTTTTCCTGCGCCAGCAACGCACCGGAAATCCGCCGCAGCTCGATCTCCGGATGGGGCCGTTCCCACATGCCGCAGGCCAGCACCCGCACGTTGGGTTTGGCGGCCAAAGCCGCCAGGGCGGACTCGGTGACGCTGGGGGCGACGATCACCTCGACGAACTGGCGCCCCACGATTTCCGCGGCGGTTTCTTCGTCAAGCGCCTGGTTGAAGGCGATGATCCCGCCAAAGGCCGAAGTCGGATCGGTGGCATGGGCTTTGTCGTAAGCCTCCAGCAACGTCGCAGCCTGGGCGACACCACAGGGATTGGCGTGCTTGACGATCACGCAGGCAGGGCCCGAGACGAAGCTCTGCACGCAGGCCAGGGCCGCATCGGCATCGGCCAGATTGTTATAGGAAAGGGGCTTTCCCTGAAGCTGGCGGGCATGGCCCAAAGTACCCGACGGCGGTTCGATCTCCTCGTAGACAGCGGCCTTTTGATGGGGGTTCTCTCCATAGCGCAGTTCACGCACCTTGTGTGCGCTCAGGTTGAGGGTATCGACCAGGCTCGCATCGGGATTGACGACCTTGTCCAGATAAGCCGCGATGGCGCTGTCATAAGCCGAGGTGTGCTGGAAGGCCTTGACCGCCAGCTCCAGCCGGAGCGCATCGGGCAACATCCCCTGGTTCAGGCGCAAAGCCTCCAGAACGTGGCCATAATCCCCGCTGTCCACCACCACCCCCACGGAGGCATGATTCTTGGCCGCCGCGCGAATCATCGCCGGGCCACCGATATCGATGTTCTCCACCGCAGTGGCGAAATCACAACCGGGGCGACGAATCACCTGGCTGAACGGATAGAGGTTCACCACCACCAGATCGATCGGCTCGATGCCGTGCTCCGCCATCACCGCGTCATCGGTGCCGCGGCGCCCCAGAATGCCGCCGTGGATTTTCGGGTGAAGCGTCTTGACCCGCCCGCCCATGATTTCCGGAAAGCCGGTGTAAGCGGAAACCTCGACGACCGGAACGCCATTTTCCAGCAACAACTTGGCGGTTCCGCCGGTGGAAAGGATTTCGATTCCAAGCCGGTGCAATCCCTCGCAAAATTCCACCACCCCGGTTTTGTCCGACACACTGACCAGCGCACGCTTGATTTTATGCATGGTTATTCGATCTCATATTGTTGGATTTTCTTGCGTAAGGTACTGCGGCTCAGGCCCAACACCTTGGCCGCCTTGCTTTGGTTGCCTCCGGTATGGGCCAGAACGGTTTCGATCAAGGGCTTCTCCACCTCGGCGATCACCATGGCATACAATCCCACGACCATCTGCCCGTCGAGCTGGGTGAAATATTGTTCGACCGCGATTCGCACCTCTTCCTTGAGCAGGATTCCCTGCCCCGACATTCGATGACTCCCTTTTTCCATTACCACACTCATAAGAATGAAACGCTCACGCGGCTTGCCGCGACCGCCGCAGGCAAAACCGCAACCCATTCAATTGCGCCGACGCCTTCTCCTCCCGCAACAGGGGCCTCCACAACCTTTCCGGTATCGACAGGTTCTTCATATACCAAGCGATATGCTTGCGGGCGATCCGCACCCCTTGGGCAGTTCCATAGAACCTGTGTATCTCCTGAATGTGATGGAGGATCACCGCCTTGATTTCGTCCTCTCCCAAGGGGGGTGGCAGCTTTCCACTGCGGAGAAAACACGCCACGTCCCTGAACAGCCAAGGCCGTCCCTGCGCCGCCCGCCCGATCATCACCCCATCCGCGCCCGTCTCACGCATCACCGCCAGGGCTTTTTGCGGCGTATCGATATCGCCGTTGGCGACGATGGGAATGGAAACCGCCTGTTTGACTTCGGCGATGGTGCGGTACTCGGCCCGCCCTGCGAAACCACAGGCTCGGGTACGCCCATGGATGGTCAACGCGGCGATGCCCGCCCGTTCCGCGATCCGGGCGATGGACAGCGCGTTGCGGTGATTCTTGTCCCAACCGGTACGGATCTTCAGCGTGACCGGCACCGAAACGGCATCGACCACCGCCGTCAAAATGGCCGCCACCCTGGGCTCGTCACGCAACAACGCGGAACCTGCCGCGACCTTGCAGACCTTCTTGGCGGGGCAACCCATGTTGATGTCGATGATCTGCGCCCCCCAGCGCTCGCTGGCCCGCGCACAGGCCGCCATCTCCCGCGGATCGACCCCGAGGATCTGAACCACCCGGGGCGCCGGCTCGCCATCATGGTCGGTACGCTGCATCGTGCGCCAATGGGCCATCAACCGGGGGCGGCTGGAAATCATCTCGGTCGCGGCCAGCGAAGCCCCATAAGCGCGGCACAGCCGCCGGAAAGGCAAATCCGTCACGCCCGCCATGGGAGCCAGAAGCAACGGCGGGTCCAAGGTAAAGGGTCCGATCCTCATCAAGATTGAACAGCTGTATCCATGGGGGGCGATCAGTTTAGCTCAAGCCGTATCCAATTCCCAACCCGCAATCCCAACTGGCGTCTCCCCATTTTTTCACCTGATTCCCGCCAACAAGCCACCGGATTCGTTGAAAAGGTCGTCAATGGGAGGGTCAGTGATGCCAGGAGCGGGGTGTCGCCGCCACCAGTGGTAAAAGAT
>JALSIB010000002.1 GCA_026981855.1 Methylothermaceae bacterium
GGAGGATCCGTGCCGGGACCGTCTGTTATGGGCCGTGAACGGGGCGCGCCGGCATCTCGACGACATCCGGGTCAGGCTGGAAGACTGGTTGAAGGCGTTGGGTTAGGGTGGGGCCCGAAGGCCCCGGCCTATCACAGCCACCTCGCACGGAATGTGCTCCCTCGATTCTACGGTAAAACCGGGTGGCTGGAAAGCGGGTCGGAAACGGCCGCCCCTTAGAGTCCACCATGTCAGCTTTCTGTCGCATCGAAAGGGGCCGCGGACGAACATTAACCACAAAGAAGTTTCTCTAGCGTGTTAGCGACCCCATTATTAGCATGGCCGGTATTGCCGCCGGCGGTAAGGTTCATCCTCTGAAAATGTGACCGATGTCCCAGGTGGGGCAGGCTGTCACGCCGTAATATCGTAATTACGTAATTACACTCTCCTCCAAAAAAGCCCCCCCGGCGGGATGGATGAGAATGCCCACGAGGACCTGAAGGTCCCGCCACCGGAAATTGTGGGCGCGCGGTGGCTTGGGTGCGGCACGAGCGTGCGGCCGCGGCACGTGAAAGACTTTTTCGAAACCCGATGGACGGGTTTTCAGTTTTTCGCGTCTCACAGAAGCGCTCAGGCGCTTCTGGCGCAGGGTGCTTTCTTTCCCAAACCCCCTCCCTAGAAGAGGCTTGGGAAAGGCCCCGCGCGAGGCGGGGCAACACATCAAACGGCAAGACGGAACACGTCGTTCCAGTCAAGCGACTTGGCGCCTTCCGGAATCGGACCTTCCGGTACCCGGATGATCGCCTGGATGCCGGCCGCCTTCAGGGAATCGGCCAAGCGATCAGCCGCGGCCAGGCCGGTTCCGTTGCGGTCCAGATCGGCCCAGATGATCACCCGGCGGATACCCGGCGGCGGCCTGAAATGGATCATGAAGGTCCAGCTGGTCGTGGCCCAGACCGGCAGGCCGGTCTTTTGCCGGACCGCCAGGGCCGTTTCGATCCCCTCGGCGATCCCCAAGGAGTCGCCTGCCACTGTCATCCTTACCGCAGCCCCCTGGATTCTGGGCACCACAGGCTTCATCAGCATCCGGGGGTGTTTGACGGGGGCCTTGGCGCCTTCATGGAGCCAGGTCCTGTGGATCGACACGACCTTTCCCTCGTTGTCGCGCATGAGCGCCAACAAGGCGGGATAGCGTCCCACGATCCTGTGGTCTTCCCAATACGGCAGGTGGGGATGCAGCTTGAGATCCCGGAGACCAAAGACCATATCCCGCCGAAGCCCGCGATTGCGAAAGTAATATCGCACCGGAGCGGCAGCGGGATGGGTGATCGGCACCGCTTCGCGCCAGACTTTGGCCAACGCCCTGCGGCGGGCTTCGAAATCCACCTCGATTCTGGGTCTGACCGGCACCACCACGTTGGACTGGGACGAGGCGCCGATGACACCGGCCACGGCCTCGAGGGTTTCCGGGAAACTCCATCCCTTGAGCCACTGCAACAGGGCGAAACCATCAGGGCGGGGGCCGCAGGTGTTGCAAATCCCCCCACCCGTTTCCGGGACATCACGAAACAGGCGGAATCCATCCTTGCCCCCATGAACCGGACAGCGGCCGTGGCGTCCGGGCCGCTTCATCTGGGGCTCCAGTTCCGGGGCAAGCTGGGCCAGGATTTCCAGCCAGCGGCCCCGGGCGGCCTGGCGCACGTCATCCGATTCGAGGCTGGAACGGTTTTGAGGTATCGCACTCATGATTTCCTCCCATCGAAATGAGGGGGAATTCTCCCCGCCCGGGAAGATTTCCCCGGACAGGTCATACGAAAAGCGTCAGGACCGCTTCGGCGATCCTGGCCAGAAGATCGGCGGCGGCCGCCTCCAGAGAGGGTGAAGGCCGCATGCCGATTAAGGAAAGCGCCGCCAGGGCGGCGCACGACTTGACAAGTTTCATGATTACCTCCTTTGGGTTGGAAACCCCATCCGAAGGAGACAATCCTCCCCAACGGGAGAGACGATCTCCCCCGGTTGGGGCATTGAGCAAGGGAGGAAGCTATCGCTTCCTCGTTACAAAGACATCAAAACGGGATGTCATCATCGAAGTCGTCACCCGTGGGCTCCAGGGCAGGTTCCGGCTTCCTGGCACGTTTGGACGCAGGTTGTGCCGAAGCCTTCTTGCCGCGGTCCGGCTTTTGGCCGCCATTGGCAGAGCCCAGCATGCGAAGCTCGCGGCCGATGATTTCGGTGGTATAGCGATCCTGGCCGTTCTGATCCTGCCACTTGCGGGTGCGCAATTGGCCTTCCAGATAGATCAGGTTGCCTTTGGTCAGGTATTCCCCGATGATTTCGGCCAGCCGTCCGTAGAAGACCACCCGATGCCATTCGGTGCGCTCCTGGGTCTCGCCAGATTGCCGGTCTTTCCAGCTTTCCGTGGTGGCGACCCGAAGGCCGGCCACGGCCCGCCCGTCGGACAAATAGCGGATCTCGGGGTCGGCGCCCAGGTTGCCGATCAGGATGACTTTGTTGACGCCTCTCGATGCCATGGTTTTATCCTCCAATGAATTCCCGGCCGCCGCTGCCGGGAGAATGGAATACCCCGAAGCGGCGGCGGAAGGAGGAGGCGCAACGATCCCCGGAGGGGCGATGCGTCTCGCTCCCCGCTCCGGGGTAACTCTAAGGGTTCCCGCAAGCCCTGAAAGGACTGTCACCGGAAAGCGCGGGAACGCGGTGACTTGGGGGTGCAACCTGTAGGTTGCCTGGAAAATCTTTCCGGAACGCCTGGCGCAGGCCGGGTGTTTCGGAAGGATCCTCAAACGTTGG
Organism: Methylothermaceae bacterium; assembly: GCA_026981855.1. GTDB lineage: Bacteria > Pseudomonadota > Gammaproteobacteria > Methylococcales > Methylothermaceae > Methylohalobius. The sequence continues at coordinate 2,788 of JALSIB010000002.1, forward strand.
ACAAATCAGGGATGCAAAGAGAGACGGCGCTTGAGTGGGTGATTACACCTCAAGCGCCGTAGGATGAGATGACGGGTCGGTCCGCCTAGATGAGAGATCCGGTTTCTTAGGCCGGATGATGAAGGTTATGGGATTTAGGATGCCCGCAAGGATCCGAAGATCCTGCCGCCGGAACGAGCGGGCCCGCGGCGGCTTTGGGTGCAACTTTAACCCAAGTTGCCAGGGTTTGAAGCTCATCTTTGCTTGCTTTCTTGCCGCCAGGCCCAAATAAAAATGGACATGATGACTACAAATGTGAATAGAACGTACACAAGAATGTCATTCATGACCTGTCTCCTCAGGAAGTCTGCGAATCAATCCCGCCAACCATAATGCAATGCCCAAGGCATCGATTGCCAGGGCGCTAGTCAGGGAAATACGGGCATCGAACATCAGCGCAGCCATGGCTCCGATGATGATCGCCACCCCGATCTTCCGCAAATCCTCCTGAAATGCGGCAATATTGAACAAAAATTTCATACGTACCTCCTTTCAGGTTGATCGACCTTCCGGAGGCACCGCTCCTTCCGGGAGCAATACTCCCGAAAGGGCCAATGGATAGATTGTCCGTCAGGATCTTACGATCCTGCCACCGGAAACACGGACCCGCGGTGGCTGATAATACGATTTCAACGCTAGCATTCTGTTATGAGACTGTCAACGGTCAGAAGCGTTCAATCGTTCGGAATCGCCATTCGAGCGCAACAGAGACTCGATCCAACGCTTGATTTTCAAAGGCCCGGCCACATCGGTGAAGCGGACATCGATGCCCCCGGTACCGGCGGAAGCAAATTCCAGTGTCCCCACGTTCAAAAGGCGGGCGATGATGCCCTGTTTGAGATTGATCGAGCGAATATCGGACAACCGGATCGAGGTACTGTCACGCGACAGGATCCCCTGGCGCTGCTCGATACCGTCAGGACCGACGACATAACTGTTGGATAGCCAGGGGATGACGATGGCCAGCATGGAAAGTCCAAGGATTACTGTGCCTGCGGTTTCCACCGCATCCGCCACAAAGGCCGCATCGACGCCTGGAGGAAGACGGGACACGTTCAGTGAACGCAGCAGGGTGATCGCCAGGTCATCGGCGAACGACACGGCCAACATACCAAGGGCAAGGAATGGTATGTACCAGGGCAGGAGCACCCGCAGAGCCGGTCTGAAGACGAGGGTTTCAAATGCGCCGGGAGGGATTGCGGATCCGGTGGGATCGCTCCGGGAATCTTCCGGAGCCTCCACCACGAAGCCGCTCCCAACCGATTCGATCGTCCAGGGTCTGCCTGTGTTTTCGATGAGAATGTCCCGAAGCCAGGCTGCCCGGGAAAAATCGTTGAAAGGTTTGTCATTGCTGTCAAGGATTTGCCGGGGGCTCATGGACATCACTCCTGGACTTGGGGGAATACTTGGGGCGGCCCTTTCTGGTGATTTTCACCTCGGCCAGTGAGGTCTGCCTGGACGGGGCATGTCTTGGCTTATGTTTGCCCGTGACGATGTTCCCGGGGCATTCACCCATCAGTTCGATGGCGCGTTGGGCCACCTGGTTGTTCTGCTGGATATCGTTCCGGGTGACACCGGTGTGCTTGTAGTTGATGGGTAGATGAAGCAGTCTTCTGAAATTCTTTTCCGAAGGCTGGATCATGTTGCGGCATTGCGCTCGATCAAGGATCCCCATCAGTTCGCACGTCAGCGCCAGGCGCACCAGCCTGTCGAAGTCAGCGAGCACATAGGCTGCCATATAGCCATAGGGGTTGCCCATGGTCAGCTCGATGGTCACCGGTTTCTGGGACGAGGCTTCGGACACCTCGAATCCCGAGTCCTCGATGAATTTCTGCAAGCGGTCGGTAGATTGCTTGATCCGGTTTTTCAGCTTGAACAGTTCCTGCTCGATTCGATACAGAAACCAGTCCGCATAGGGATCTCCCTTGGCTGATTTCTCACACAGTTGCTGACACAGGCTCGAAAACCGAAACAGGCCCGGAGGACGGATGCCGTTGGGCAGGGTGACAGGATCGGTCAGGCGCCGGGCCTTCTCGGTATGGATCGTCATTTTCGCCTGGGCCCTGAGCGCTCCCGGGCGTTTGCTGGAGGTTGCCCCGTTGCCGGGGTTGCTCGTGTGGTTGGTCGCTGCTGTTTGAGCCATGTTTCTTCTCCTGGAAAGGGAAGCCGATGAGTGCCTGAAACCACCGGTTTCCCGGATTTATCCACAAGGATCAGTATTAAATAATTTCTATAAGATTTATATAAAACTTATAGGGCCTCGCCCTGTTCCCGCCGAATCCCAGAGCCCATGCGGGCTGCGGGCTGAAAAGAGGATTTTTTCGGTACCTGCTATACCCCCCAAACGTACCTGTAATACCCCCTAACCGTACCTGCTATACCCCCCAACCGTACCTGCTATACCCCCCAGGCCATTCAGTTATCCACAACCTGAGGGCCATGCTTGATGACGTGAAACAGGTCATTCTCGTCCAGGACCATTTGCCAGCCGGTCACCGTCGCCACAAGCCTGGCGGCGGTCTTCAGCTGTTGCCTGAACTTTTTACGCTCTTTCGTCCGGCTGCCGCACAAGGCCTGCAAGGTCTCCACCTTGTAGGCGAGGGGCTTTTTGTGGGTGCCGTAAAAGCTGTGCAGCCATTTCGCCAGCTGGTTCTGCCCCAAGGCTCTGCGGTGTTCCAGGTTCTGGCGCGTCCAGCCGGGTTCCCACAGGACCGGGAGGTAAGGGTCGAGTTGCACCAGGATCGGCTTGCCTTTCTCGATCACCAGACGGGCGATCAGGGCACCTTCGAACTCGATGCCTTCCTTTTCCATGCGGATGAAGATTTCGCAGCGGTACAGCCGCTCCAGAGCGTCGTACAGCCATTGCCGGTTGGGTCTGCCAGGTTTGCGCCCGAGTGTTTCCAGAAAAGGCCTGACGGGGATCTCCAGACGCCTGCCGGGATCTTCCTTGCGGGCCCAGTGGACAATTTCCTCCCAGACATCCAGATCGTTCTGATCCAGCGAGACACCGGACCGGACCTTGATTTCCACGCCCTTGACCGCGGGGACCAGCTCGACGCCATCGAGGACAGGGCGTTTTCCCTTTCTGACGATGCCGAACAAGGCAGAGCGGAGAATTGCATTGGGGGCGCTGCGAACGGCTTCCGGCCAGACCGGGAAATCGGCGGTCTGATGATTGATCCGGCGCCTCTTGTTTCGCTGCTCCCTGGCAAGGCTGGCAATCTGTTCAACACGTCCCTGAAGGTCGATCACGTCATCGGACATGGCCGCCTCCTTGCATCAACGTGGGTAACCGGAAGGATGCCGGAAATGGACGGAAAGCAGGATCAGCTGTTTTTGATGTACCCCGCTCCCGTTTTCGATGTACCCCGGGGGTATTCCCAATGTACCCCACCCCCATTCCCGATATACCCCACAGCGGTTCCCAATGTACCCCGGAGGGGTTCCCAATGTACCCCGGAGGGGTTCCCAATGTACCCCGGAGGGGTTCCCAATGTACCCCGGAGGGGTTCCCAATGTACCCCGGAGGGGTTCCCAATGTACCCCACCCGCGTTCCCGCTCTGCCCCATGGTGACTTCCAGGACATGCCTCGACATTCGTCTCCCTGGACAGGGGAGCAGTGAGCCCGATAAGCCCCGGGTTTTCCACTTATCCACAGGGCGGTTCTAAGAGGGTTATATTTAAGTTCTATAAAGGTTCTATGAGGGCAGGCTTTGGGGCCCCAGGCCGCGGATAGAGCGATATTTTGAGTATTAGCTATTCTTGATGTACCCCACCCCCATTCCCAATGTACCCCGGGGGCATTCCCAATGTACCCCACCCCCATTCCCAATGTACCCCACCCCCTCATGACTCATCCCCCGCTTTCGGCGACTTGTCCACAAGCTCGGGACGCAGGAGATGGACGCGATCGTGTTCATCGATTTTCCAAAGCCAGCCGGCGTTTTCCTCCAGCAGCGTCAACGCGCGCTTCAAGTTGTAACGAAATTTGAAAAGTTGCCCATCAACGCTCCCACACAAATACCGCAAGGTGGCCACCTTGTAGGGCAGGGGCTCGGGGTGGGTTACATAGAACCCATACAACCACTTGGCCATCTGGTTGCGTCCCAGGTTGCGGCGGATATCGGGATCATTGCCTCCCCAACCCGCTTCCCAAAGTTCCGGCATCCGGGGATGAATCGCGATACGGGGCGAGTCGCCGCGCGCATCCACGACCGATTCCAGCATCCTGCCGTCGTAAATACGCTCTCCGTTTTTGAACTCGATCCGGACGTGCTGGAGGCTCAAGCGTTGGATGGAAGCGGAGACAGAGCGTCGTTGCGGTTGTCCGTACTGACGATGCAATACCGACAGGATGCTTCGCATGGAAACGGGAACGAGCTCACCGGCCGGGGCCTTGCGCAATTTGTGTATGATCTCGATCCAAACGTCCAGGTCATATTGATCAAGCGGTTGTGGGTGACAGACGATCGTCACGTTGCTTGGGGAAGGAACCGGTGCGCTGCCGTCATGCCAGGGTTGCCGGCGCCGGTTGATGCCAAAGAGCGCCGAGCGAAGCATGGCGTTGGGGGCCGAGCGGATCGTTTCCAGCCAGACAGGCAACGCATGGGGTTCTGCCTCCCCGTCGATGATCGCCTGGCGGCTGCGGGCCAAATCAGCGAGCTGGCGAACCCTGGACGTGAAATCTATCGGATGTTCATCCATGATCCTGATCCTCCTCCACCTCCTCGAGACAAACCGCCTTCAGTACGCTGCAAAGGCTGATGCCCGTTGCTTCGTACACGGCGATCAATCGACGGGGCAGATCCAAGTGGCAATGATCGTCCCAGGCCTGGCGCACGAGGTTTTCCTCGGCCTCGGTCAGGGCGGTCGGACGGCCAGCACGGCTTATCCCCAGATAGCGCCGTAACGCTGTATAGTCACTGTTTTGCAACCCATAGATCTGTCGCACCAACCACAACGGCGAACCGCATCGGATCAGTTTGACAATCGTCTGCTGGTCGCTGGGTGGGAACTCGGTCAATGAAATGGCCGCATCCAGCGCCTTGGCGTCGATCGAGAAATCGAACGCCTGGTGAATCATGTCCGGCAGCTGCTGGATCGTTTCCACTCGCAACTGACGCAACCGCCGTATCTGCCTGGAATCCAGGCCGATTTGCTCAAGGGGCCGGCGCTTCCCCTTATCGGCCAGCCGGGTCAGAAATACCAGCAGAGTCAGGCATAAATTCTTTCGATATTCCTCATCGTTCATAGTCCTCCTCCCCCGGGATGACTCCTCCAAGGTGGTTCAAGACGGCATCAAGGAGCTGCCGGTCGCGGGCCAGGCGCAGGAGGAATACAATTTCCTCCGGAACCGGATCGTCCGGCGTTTCCCCGTGCTCCCGCCGAAGCGCATTCAGGCTCCACCAGGCGGCGTATCGCAGCCTCTCGGAGCGCTCGGGCTTCGGTGCTTGCTCTTCAACCAGGTCGTGGGCGCCCAGACAGTCCGCGGCTGCCTCGAGCAGTTTCTTGTTGTTCGTGTTGGGATTTCGTCCCGGCTTCCCGTCTCCCCTCGACCGGGGCCGGTTCTGTTGGATTGATCCAGACCGGACGGCCGCCTTCTTGATGGCGGATTCAACCGCGGCAGGATCCAAATGGGGCGCATCCATGCCGGAAAGCAGTTTCCGGAAAGAATCGTCCGGACACGCTCCGTTTATCTCCGTGAAAATTTTTTCCAGCCTCGACAGGTGATCGATATGGGTCGGTCCCAGATGAGGCAGGGCTTTGGGAATGACAGCCTCGAGAGAAGCTGCATACAGCAGCCGGCGAATCTGCCGCCGTGACAGCGGCAGGCCAAGCTGGGTCAGATGTTTCTCGAAAGCTCTTTCCGATACCCGTTCGCCCTGTTTCCGTTCAAGCTCATCGTGCAACCGGGCGATGGCCCGGGCCTTGTCGATGAATCGCATTTCCCCGCGGAGTTCGTTCTCCACCAGGTGGGAAATCAATACCCATTCTTCGCTGATCCAGGGCTTGTAGAGAGCCTCGAGGGTTCGGAAACGGTCGTCGCCGGTCTCCTCCCACAATTCCCGCACGGCCTTCAGCCGGGTATTGCCGCCGGCGGCGGGAATGTAGTGTTCCTCCCCGGGGCGCTGGGTGACCACCAGGGGAATGCGCAGCCCTTCGGCACGAATGGACTCTTTGATGCTTTCGTAAAGTTCGTTGGGAACCGTTCGGGGATTGCCTTCGTATTCGCGGATCTGCTCGATGTCGAGAACGATTCGGGTTGGACTGACGGGTGTGGTCGGAAGGGAAGATGCTTGCCTGGAGGCGAATCCACCCTCGCTTAAGAGGCCTGCGATGTTGGCGGGCTTTCTAGCCATGGCTGGCCTCCAGAACCTCCGGGAGATCGGGAAAGAGCTCCCTGGCCAGACTGGTCATCGACTCCAGGGCGCTGGGTGTGGGCCCTTTGCGATGACGTTCAAGTCGGTGGGGAGGCGTTTTATGGGTGGCCGACTCCCGATAGACGACCGTGGCGGGAATGACGGTATCCAGGATGGTGATCGCTCCCTTGCTGGGCCCGTAGGAGGCGCTCCGCAATTCCGCCGCGATTTGTCTGGCGTCCAAAGTCCGGTCCATCCGGTAGATGAGCCCCCGCATCGGACCGATGGGCGCCCCCAGGAGCGCCATGGGTTTCAGGCGTTCGAGCATGTCGAGGGTGCCCCGGACGAATTCACGGGCGGAAAGGATTTCGGGGGGGATGGGCGTCAGGAGAAGATCGGCCGCTGCAACGGCGGCATCCTGAAGGGGACCGACAGCGCCCTGGGTATCAACCAGGATGATGTCGTAATCCAGCCGGTTGAGGAGATGCTTGAGGCGGACCCGGCCGTCCACCGCGTCCCGGATCCAGTCGCGCAACTGGCCTTCCGGGTCGTTGGAGTAAATCAGGTCAAGCCGCTCGATCTCAGTCCGGCTGATGAATCCGGAGGATTCCGTCTGGACCAGAAACTCGACCAGGCCATACTCTGCCTGGTGGGCCAGATTGAAGAACGAGGAAAGGGTTGGCTGAGGGTCGGCATCGACGAGCAAAACCCGTCTGCCAAAATCGGCCAGGATCGCCCCCAGACTGGCGGTCAGCGTGGTTTTGCCGACGCCGCCTTTGGTGCTACATATCGTGATAATCACCCATAACCTTCTTCATGAGTTCAACAAAGTGAAGGGTTATGGGAATGGATTGAAGTGGAGCCGGTGAGCGGAATTGAACCGCTGACCTACTGATTACGAATCAGTTGCTCTACCGACTGAGCTACACCGGCTGATTGTGAAGCTTAGGAATTATACGGGATTGGAGGACCGATTCAAGGTTCTGCCTCTTCAGCGATCCATTGCTGCAATGCGGCAACGATATTTTTGGCCTGCTCGCGGCTGGAGATATTGAATTTGGAACGCTGCTGGTATTCGCCGTTGCGTTTTTGATAACGGCGAATGGTATATTTTTCCGGTCCATAGGCTTCCTTGCGGGCATCCCATTCCCGATAGCGGAACAGAATGGTGGTCCAGGCCCCCTTGGAGAGGATGACCTTGTCCAGTTCCTTGACAGTGTGTACGCCACCTTCCTGATAATCGACGGTCAGTTCTTCCGGTTTGCTTGCCATGTTGTCATTCACTCATCAATTCATCGAATTGTCTCAAGAGCCGGATCAAATGAACCAGCTCCGGACCCGACCCAGCGAACCATTCCTCGGCCATGGGGGCGATGCCGCACTGGGTGGGCAAGGGGGCGCCTGCCTCGATCAGCGCCTTCATCCGTTTCTGAAAGACGAATTGCAGCCACTGGGGAAAGGATAGCGTATCACAGCAGAAAGGTAAGGCGCTCGACAGGGCTTCCTCGCTGGGCGCGTCGCTTTCCCACAGACCCTGGCGGCGCATTTCGGCCTCCAGCTTCAAGAGCAGATCCGCCGCCAGGTTGAGTTTTCGTGAATCGGTCATGGAGCGATGAATTGGCCGAAGGCGCGACTGCCGTCACCTGTCGGAATGGAAGTCGTGGATTCCGGTTCAGCTATGTCCAGTACCGATACGCTGTTGCTGAACCAGTTGGCCACATAGACATGATGACCATCCGGGTGGGTGGAAATACCTTCCGGGTATTCGCCGACTTCCAGGGTGTCGATGACTTTCAGGCTGTCGGCGTCGATGACCGATACGGTGTCATCGTATTGGTTGGTGACGATCACCTGTTTGCCATCGAGAGCCAAGGTGATGGCGTAAGGGCGCTCCCCCACGGGGATCGATCCGATGGGCTGGAGGGTTCTGGAATCGAGAACGCTGATATCGTTGGAGAGGACATTGGCGGTATACAGACGCTGCTTTTTCTCATCCAGTGAGATCCCGAAAGGATGCTTTCCCACCTTGGCGGTTGTGATGACCTTCATTGTCACCGCATCGATCAAGGAGATCGAGTCGCTGTCGCGATTGGCCACATATACCCGCTTGCCATCCTTGCTGACCGCAAGGCCGGCGGGGGATTTGCCCACGGGAATCCGGGCGATGATCCGCCGGGCGGGAATGTCGATCACGCTGACATAATGGCCGTACCAGTCGGCCACATAGCCGCGTTTGCCATCGGAATCGACCGCGACGCCCAAAGGGCCGTCCCCTGCCGTGACTGTACCGGTCACTTCGAGCCTTTCCCCATCCACGATGGTGATGTCCTTGCTTCCCGGGTTGGTCACCAGGATCACCCGTCCATGACCGCCGGCCGCCACGCCGGAGGGTTTGGAGCCGACCTTCAGTGTCTTGACCACGGTGTTGGTTGCGGTGTCGATGACGGTGAGGCTGTCGGCGCCCTGGTTGGTGATGAAGGCGTAAGGTTTGGCGGTTGCCTGGAGGGAAAAAAAGAGGGCGGCTGTCGCCGCCACTTTCAAGATGGTTGGCAATGAAGAACGAATCATGGGGCTCCAGCTTATTCAGCCACTTTCTTCAGGTTTTCCAACCCGCTGCGGAGAAACCCGGTCACCGCTTTGATACCGGCTTCCTCGTTCATTTCCTCGGGTGGATTGTTGTTCATGTAAGCGCGGTAGAAGGCCGCTTTCCAAATGACCTTGGATTGGTTGTCGCCTTCCTGTTTGACTGTGATGCTGGCGGAAAAGTTTGCCACCGGGATGAGCGGAACCTTGATTTCCTGGTTGGCGTGGACGATGGTCTTGGTGGTGCTGACATCGTCGGTATTGAATTTATAGGCGAAGGTCATCTTCTTGTCGTCGATCTTTTTCAAGGTGGCATGGATCCAGCCGCCGTTTTTCAACGTGAACTTGATCAAGGCGCCTTTCTTGTTCCCCTCGGCGGAGCAATCGACCACCTCCGGATGCCATTGTTTCATCCCGCAAGGATCCTTGACGAGATTCCAGACCTTTTCGGCTGGTGCCTGGATGACGATTTCCTCGCTGACTTTCTGCCTGACGGGGCCGTGGGCCGCGGCCATTGAAGCCCACAGGAAAGCCAGCAGGGGAAGCAGGGATGTGAATGTGCGCATGTTTCCTCCAAGTGCTTGGTTGAATTGAAGAACAAAACCCGAAATCATGACAGGCTTTGTTCTGGAAGGCAATGGCCTTCAGGCGGGACAAGCTCCCGGGCATAGGTTTCCAGAGCTTGCAGGATAGGCTTTCGAGACTGAATTGTCTCTGAATCCAGCCGTTTCAGTTCAGTCAGGAACGCATCCAAGGTGATGGACGCCCCGGCATCGGGGCAGGTCAAGCGCCGAAGGCGGAATCGCTCCCAACGCCTCGACTCGTCTTCCGTCAAGGTTTCGGGCCAGTTTCTGGCGCGGTAGCGGAACAGCATTTCCGGCAACCTGGGATCGTCGAATCTCACATGGGTGACGGAGAGCTGGTCGGGGGACAGGCGGTGGAGATTCTCCATCCGCCGGCGGTCGTCCTCACCGAAGAATCCGCCCCGGTAAAGCAGCAGATCCGGGTCGTCGGTCGTTTCCGTGTCCGGATGTCGGTAAACCTGTGGCAACAGGGATCTGAGGTGTGTCAAATGGCGTTTGATGGTTTTCAGGTTTCTCCGGCAGCCGTTCAAATCGATTCCCAGCCTTTCGGCATTGGCGGGCCGGAGAACGGAAACGGGCGCGATGACAGGGCAGCGATTGACCCGGATCGTCTTGAGTCCCGGCCTGACCGTGCCGGGTGGAAGTGTTTCCGCGGGTGTGAAAAGCCGTTCGCGCAGGGCATCGGCGTCCAGGCTCAGCAGAGGTTCGGGATCGGCATTGAGATCCACCACGATCACGGCATTGGGGTTTCCGGGATCCACGGCGACCGGCGCCACCACTGCGAGACATCCGCGCGCGGCCGGATATTTCTCCGAAACGTGCAGGAGGGGGCGGGCTTCGTCGAGGTCGATCAGCGCCTGGATGTCTCGTTTTCGGCGATGATCGAAACAATAGGCATACAGTTTCGGCTGGGTGTTTTTCAGCAGGCGCGCCAGCCCGATGGTGGCCTGGACGTCCGCCAGTGCGTCATGGGCTCCCTGATGTGCGATCTCATTGGCGCAGGTCAAGTCCTCCAGGCGAAAACTGGGTGCGCCATCGTCCCTTTCGGGCCACTGGATGCCGTCGGGGCGCAGGGCGTAAGTCAACCGCATCACGTCGATGAGATCCCAGCGGGAATTGCCGCTGCGCCATTCATGTTCGTAAGGATCGAACAGGTTTCGATAAAGCGTGTGGCGGGTCACTTCGTCGTCGAAGCGGATATTGTTGTAGCCGCAGAGGGTGGTATAGGGCTGGAGAAATGCCTGGCGGATCCGGCCGATGAATTCGGCTTCGCAGACGCCACGTTCCCTTGCCATCTGGGGCGTGATGCCGGTGATCAGGCAGGCCATCGGCTGGGGAAGAAAGTCGTTGGCGGGGCGGCAGTAGAGCACCAGGGGATCGCCGACGGGGTTCAGATCCTCGTCGGTTCGTTGTCCTGCGAACTGGGCCGGACGGTCGCGCGCCGGATCGGCGCCAAAGGTCTCGTAGTCGTACCAGTAAAGGCTCGGCGGCATGATGAATCAGTCCATTGGAGGATAAGGTATAATAACGCAATTTACTCGCTGGTTACGGTAACGCTCATGCGCATTCTGGAAGAAGCCATCACCTTCGACGATGTTCTGCTGGTTCCCGCCCATTCGACGGTACTGCCGCGTGAGGCGGATCTGACCACTCGCCTCACGCGGGGCATCGCCCTCAATATTCCCTTGCTGTCCGCGGCCATGGACACGGTGACCGAGGCCAGGCTGGCCATCACCATCGCCCAGGAAGGGGGGATCGGCATCATCCACAAGAACATGACCGTGCGGCAGCAGGCCCAGGAAGTGGCCAGGGTGAAAAAGTACGAAAGCGGGGTCATCAAGGATCCCATCACGGTCTCCCCTGACGCCACCATACGTGAGGTGATCCAGCTCACCCGGGAAAAGAACATCTCCGGGGTGCCGGTGGTGGAAGACGGCGGACGGCTTGCCGGAATCGTCACCAACAGGGATCTTCGTTTCGAAACCCGCTTCGACGAGCCGGTGGCCAAGGTGATGACGCCCCGCCCCAGGTTGGTGACGGTCAAGGAAGGCGCACCCAAGGAGGAAGTGATCCGGTTGTTGCACCAGCACCGGATAGAGAAGATTCTGGTGGTGGACGATGCGTTTCACCTGCGGGGGTTGATCACCGTCAAAGATATTCAGAAGGCCACCGACTTTCCCCTGGCGTGCAAGGACAGTCAGGAGCGCCTGCGTGTCGGGGCGGCCGTCGGGGTCGGCGCCGGGACCGATGAGCGGGTCGATGCCCTGGTCAAGGCCAATGTGGATGTGATCGTGGTGGACACCGCCCATGGGCATTCCCAGGGCGTGATCGACCGGGTGCGCTGGATCAAGCGGCATTACCCCGACGTGCAGGTGATCGGTGGCAACATCGCCACCGGCGAAGCCGCCGTCGCCCTGCTCGAAGCGGGCGCCGATGCGGTCAAGGTGGGGATCGGCCCCGGTTCCATCTGTACTACTCGGGTGGTGGCGGGTGTCGGGGTGCCGCAAATCACCGCCGTCTCCAATGTGGCGCGGGCCCTCAAGGATACCGATGTACCGCTGATCGCCGACGGCGGGATCCGCTATTCCGGAGATGTGGTGAAGGCCCTGGCGGCTGGGGCCCACAGTGTGATGCTGGGCAGTCTGTTCGCGGGCACCGAGGAGGCGCCGGGCGAGGTGGAGCTGTATCAGGGGCGCTCCTACAAGACCTATCGCGGCATGGGGTCCCTGGGGGCCATGGCGCAGCAGCAGGGCTCGAGCGACCGCTATTTCCAGGAAGAGACCGACGCCATCGAAAAACTGGTGCCGGAAGGCATCGAAGGGCGCGTCCCTTACAAAGGCAGTGTGGTGGCGATCATTCACCAGTTGTTGGGAGGTGTCCGGGCCAGCATGGGCTATACCGGTTGTCGAACGATTTCCGAATTGCACGACAAGGCCCGCTTCGTTCGCATCACCGGCGCCGGCGTGCGGGAAAGCCACGTGCATGATGTCACGATCATCAAGGAAGCGCCCAACTACCGAATGGACTGAACATGACAGATATTCACGCCCACAAGATTCTGATTCTCGATTTCGGTTCCCAATATACCCAGCTGATCGCCCGCCGCATCCGCGAAGTGGGCGTTTATTGTGAAATACATCCCTATGACTGGCCGGAAGACGCCATCCGGCGCTTCGGTCCCCGGGGTATCGTGTTGTCTGGCGGGCCCCGCACGGTCACCGAGGATTTCACCCCTCGCGCGCCGCAAGGGGTGTTCGAGCTGGGTGTTCCGGTACTGGGGATCTGTTATGGCATGCAGACGATGGCGGCGCAACTTGGCGGTAAGGTGGAGACCGCCCACAAGCGTGAATTCGGCTATGCCCAGGTCCGGGTCAAGGGTCACTCGAGGCTGCTGGAAGACATCGAGGATCATACCACGCCCGACGGGGACGCCTTGCTCGATGTGTGGATGAGTCATGGCGACCGGGTGACGGAATTGCCCCAGGGCTTCAAGGTGATCGCCTACACCGATGACGCGCCCATAGCCGGGATGGCGGATGAAAAACGCCGTTTCTACGGCTTGCAGTTCCACCCCGAAGTGACCCACACCCTTCAGGGCGAGCGGATTCTCAAACGGTTCGTCAGGGCGATCTGCGGCTGTGAACAGGCCTGGACGCCGGGCAACATCATCGAAGAAAGCATTCACGCGATCCGGCGACAGGTCGGAAGCGACAAGGTGCTGCTGGGCTTGTCCGGTGGCGTGGATTCTTCCGTGGTCGCCGCTCTGCTCCACAAGGCCATCGGGGATCAGCTGACCTGCGTATTTGTGGATACCGGATTGTTGCGCCTCCACGAGGGAGACAACGTGATGGCCACACTGGCCAGACACATGGGCGTCAAGGTGATCCGGGTCAATGCCGCCCAGCGCTACTTCGACGCCCTGGAAGGGGTCTGCGATCCGGAGGAGAAAAGGCGAATCATCGGCCACCTCTTTATCGAGATCTTCGAGGAGGAAGCCTCCAGGCTGGAAGACGTGAAATGGCTGGCCCAGGGAACCATTTACCCCGACGTGATCGAATCGGCCGCGGCAAAGACCGCCAAGGCGACCTTGATCAAATCCCATCATAATGTGGCGGCGCTGCCCGAAACCATGAACCTCAAGCTGGTCGAGCCTCTGCGCGAGTTGTTCAAGGACGAAGTCCGCAAGATCGGGCTGGAATTGGGGCTGCCATACGAGATGATCTATCGCCATCCCTTCCCGGGTCCCGGGTTGGGGGTGCGTATTCTGGGAGAGGTGAAGCCCGCGTATGCCGACATCTTGCGGCTGGCCGACGATATTTTCATCTCCGAACTGCGCAAGCACCGCCTCTACGATCAGGTCAGCCAGGCTTTCGCCGTGTTTCTCCCGGTGAAATCGGTGGGGGTGATGGGGGACGAACGCAGCTACGAATATGTCATCGCCCTGCGGGCGGTGGAGACCAGCGATTTCATGACCGCCCGCTGGGCGCATTTGCCCTATGAATTCCTCGATACCGTTTCCCGGCGCATCATCAACGAGATCAAGGGAATCTCCCGGGTGGTCTACGACGTTTCCGGCAAGCCGCCGGCGACGATCGAATGGGAGTGACCCCCCGCGACGAGAGGTGGATGCGCCGGGCGCTGGAATTGGCCAGGCAGGCCGAAACCGAGGGCGAGGTACCCATCGGGGCGGTACTGGTCCACAGGGACCGGATCGTCGGTGAGGGACGCAACCGCCCCATTTCCGCTTGCGACCCCACCGCCCATGCTGAAATCGAGGCCCTGAGAGCGGCCGCGCAAAAGCTGGGAAACTACCGGTTGCCGGAAACGGTCCTGTATGTGACCCTGGAACCGTGCGTGATGTGCATGGGCGCCGTCGTTCAGGCCCGGGTCGGGCGGTTGGTGTATGGCGCCGCGGATGCTCAAAGGGGTGCCGCGGGCAGCGCCCTGGCGCTGCATCGGGCGGACTTTCTCAATCATCGGGTGAGCGTTACGGCGGGGGTGCTGGCCGATGCGTGCCGGCAGATTCTGTTGGCCTTTTTCTCCCGCCGCCGGGGAAAGGAGGGATGAAGCCCGGCTACAGGGCCGCCGGGGTGGTTTCCGGTATGTTGGAGTGGGCGGAGGATCCCGCTGAGGAGGAAACGGGCGCCTGTCGCCGTTTTGGCGGGGAAATGGGCCCTTCGGTGAGCCGTACCAACAGATCGTAGTAGTTCCGCACGTTCTCCACATAGCGGACGGGTTCGTGACCCCGGGCATAGCCGTGTTTGACCCGGCTGTACCACTTCTTGCGGGTCAACAGCGGCAGGTGTTTCTTTACATCCATCCACCTGTCCGGATTGCCTCCGTTGGATTGGGTCAGCACTCTCGCATCCTCCAGATGGCCGAAGCCGATGTTGTAGGCGGCCAGGGTGAGCCAGGTCCGGTCGGGTTCGGGAATGCGCGCCGGGATCTTCGCTTTCAGTTGAGACAGATAACGCGCCGCACCCGGTATGGTGCGCCCGGGATCCAGCCGGTTTTGAATGTGAAGTTGCTTCGCCGTCTGACGGGTCAGCATCATGATGCCGCGCACCCCTGTGGGAGATTTGGCGTGGTTGTTCCAGTGGGACTCCTGGTAGCCGATGGCGGCCAGCAAGCGCCAGTCCCATCCGTGTTTTCGCGCCGCCTGTTCGAAATAGCGCCGGTATTTCGGCAGGCGCTCTTTGTAATGCCTGCGGAAGGTGTAGATGTCCACATAACCGAGGGCATCCACATGGCCGTAATACTGTTCGCGCAATTGCGCCAGAATCTGGTTTTCCTGAAGATGGCGGAAGAACTTTTGGGCTTCCCGATGCAGGCTGCCGTCATGGTTCTTGGAAAAGGCCCAGGCCAGAGGTGCGGGTTTGATCAGGTCGAACGCCGCTTTCAAGCGGGGGTAGAAACGCCGCAAGGTGGCAAATTGATGGGAGTCGCTGACGGCGTAGTCGCTCCGGCCGGCTTCGACTCGTTGCAACAGCGTTTCGATATCCACATCCAGGGCTTGCCATGCCAATTTCGGGTAACGTTGTTTCAGGATTTCCAGCGTGCGCTGGTGGCTGGAGCCGGCCATCACTTCCAGCCGGTGTCCTGCCAGGTCGGAGATCGTGCGTGGCCTTTTGTTTCCTCCCAGATAAACGACCTGTTCCGTGATCATTTGGTAGGGGGTGGAAAAACGCAGGTAGAGCTTGCGCACGTCGGTGACGGTCAGGCCGGCTGCCGCCAGGTCGTCTTCCCCCTTCATGATCCGGGGCAACAATTCGCTGATGGAATCGACCGCGTGAAAAACGGGCCTGACACCCAGCCACCGGGCGAAGCGGGTGCCCAGTTCGTATTCCATGCCCGCGAATCCATCCAGGGTGGGATAATAAGTCGTCGCTCCGTAGAGCGTCAGAATTCTCAGGGTGCCGGAATCTTTGACCCGCTGCAGGTGGGAAGGGCGCCACCTGTCTTTGATCCAGTTGGTCAGCGTCGACACGATGACGATGGCCACCACGATTCCCGTCACGGCCAGAACGGCCCGATAAGTGATTTGTCTCAGCATTTCCGTTCTGTTTGCCGCGGCTGACCGCCCTGGCGCAGCAGGGCGATGACCGGGCGGGTGTCCGGCCGCCTGCCCCGCCAGATCAGGTAGGCTTCGGCCGCCTGCTCCACCAGCATGCCGAGCCCGTCGGTGCTGAGCTTTGCGCCCTGGGCTCTGCCCCAGCGCACGAATAGAGTCGGCTGGTCGCCATACATGAGGTCGTAGCAGCAGCCCCCTGTGGCGACCAAGCCGTCCGGCAACGGCGGGATTTCCCCCTTCAGACCCGCGGCGGTGGCGTTGAGGATGAGGTCGAATGGTTTCGCTTCCAGCTGATCGAAACCGACGGCCGTGATCGTGCCGAGAGAGGCGAATCGCCGGGCCAGTTCCCGGGCCCTGGAAAGGGTACGGTTGGCGATCACCACCTCCTCGGGGCGCTGTTCCAGGATGGGTCCCAGGATTCCGCGCGCCGCGCCACCCGCTCCCAGGATCAGAATACGGCGGTCTTCGAGTGACAGCCCCAGATTGAGGGTCAGGTCACGAAGCAAACCAACGCCGTCGGTGTTGTCTCCGAACAGGTGTTCATCCCGCCACATGAGGGTGTTGACGGCACCGCTCAGGCGGGCCCTGTCACTGAGTTCGTCCGCTCGCCTGAAGGCCGCCTCCTTGAGCGGAACGGTGCAATTGAGTCCCTTTCCACCTCCTGCCCGGAAAGTGCGAACGGCCACCTCGAAACACTCGGGCCGAACGTCCTGCGCGGTGTAGACGATATCGTCATTCAACTGGCGGGCGAACAGTTGATGAATGCGGGGCGACTTACTGTGGGAAATCGGATGGCCGAAAACGGCGTAATGGTCTGATGGGGTCATGGTGTATCAAGCGGGCAAGTGCCGGCGGCGGCCATGGTAAACGGAATAGACGATCAGAATGACCGCCAACAAGACCACGATGGGCAGGAATTGCTCCAAATAGGCGATAATCATGGCGCTGATGCCAAGGAAAATCCCCACCAGACTGAAGCGCCAGCCGATCCGGATGCCGTCCAGGAAGGTGGCAAGCCCCAGTATCAACAGCACCACCAGAGCCGTTCCGTCTTCGTCGATGAGCTTCTCGTAACGCAGAACGAACACGCCGACGACCGTGCATACGACCCCCCCCCAATGCAGCGACTGGATTTTCAGGAGTTCCCGGAAGGCGAAGCCCCGGACATCGCCTTCGCGCCGTGCCTGGGCCCAGCCGGAAAGCATGGCGCCGATCCCGAACAGGGGGATCATCGCCAGCCAATACAGATAGGCATCCTGTGGCGTGAAGGCGCTGACGATGGCGCCCACGATCGAAAAGACCAGCAGGGTGATGAGCACCGCCTCGTCCAACCATTTGATGATGCCCCTGGCCTCGGTGGACTGGATGAGTGCATGGGTGCCTTTTTCATTGTTGTCGTCGTTCATTGTCATCCCCACAGTTTTGTTGCCAAAGGGTCTTCCCGAAGCCATTCGGCCGCCTGTTTGGCATAGTAAGTCAAGATACCATCGGCGCCAGCGCGCTTGAAAGCCAGCAGGGCCTCCATCACGGTTTTCCTTTCATCCAGCCAGCCATTTTGAGCGGCTGCCTTGAGCATGGCGTATTCACCACTGACCTGGTAGGCGAAAACGGGGACGCCGAAGCGTGCCTTGACCCGCTGAACGATGTCCAGATAAGGCAGGCCGGGCTTGATCATCACCATGTCCGCCCCTTCCTGCAGATCCAGGCCCACTTCTCTCAAGGCCTCGTCGCTGTTGGCGGGATCCATCTGGTAACTGAACTTGTTGCCGCTTCCCAGGTTGGCCGCCGACCCCACGGCGTCGCGGAACGGGCCGTAGAAGCTGGAAGCGTATTTGGCGGCATAGGCCAGGATTCGGGTGTGGATGAAACCGTTTTCTTCCAGGGCTGTCCGAATGGCGCCGATTCGCCCGTCCATCATGTCCGAGGGGGCCACGATATCGACGCCCGCCCGGGCGTGGGACAACGCCTGTTCGACCAGTACCGCCACCGTTTCATCGTTGAGGACATAGCCGCTCTCGTCGATGAGTCCATCCTGGCCATGGGAGGTATACGGATCCAGGGCCACGTCGGTGATGACGCCGAGCTGCGGGAACTCGCGCTTCAATCTTCGGACCGCCCGTTGGACCAATCCATCCGGATTGTAGGCTTCCCGGGCGTCCGCCGTCTTCTTTTCCGGCCCCACCACAGGAAACAGGGCGATCGCCGGCACGCCCAGCGTGGCCAGGATTTCCACTTCCCGCAGCAGCAGATCCACGCTCATCCGTTCGACACCGGGCATGGAGGGCACGGCTTGCCGGCTGCCCCCCCCCTCGAGAATGAAGACCGGCCAGATCAAGTCATCGACCGTGAGAAGATGTTCGCGCATCAGGCGCCGGCTGAAGGCGTCGCGGCGCATCCTTCGGGCGCGGAAAGCGGGAAAACCTGCGCTATGATTGTAGTTGTCCATGAGGGCGATCGATTTCGCGATTCAAGGGGTTGTTCTGCCGGTTGCCTCTAGTTTATCCGAGAGGCTGGCGTTATGATAAACGATAATACGAAACTGCGAGATGCTCAGGAAGATTTGATGCAAATATCCAATATGGGGCGGTGGCGCATGGGCGCCTGGCTACTGATGGCTTGTTTATGGGTGGTGTTGCCGTTGCATGCCGAAAACCTGGTGCCGCCGCAGCAGTTGATCGAGGAAACCTCGAACAAGATTCTGGAGGAACTGCGCAGAATCGATTACAAGGTCGATTTTGCCAAGGCGGTGGAAATCGTCAACAAGCACATCGAACCCCATGTGGATTTCGATCGTTTCGCCGCCCTGGTGCTGGGGAAATACTGGCGGAAGGCAACGCCGGATCAACGCCGGCGCTTCAAAAAAGAATTCAAGACCATGCTCATCCGCACCTACGCCACCGCCTATGGAGAATATGCGGAATGGGAGATTCATTTCAAACCGGTGCGAAACTGGAAGCCGGATGCCAGGAAGGTCGTCGTCAGGACCGAATTCGTGCAGCCTGGGAAGGAGCCTGCCGAGGTGGACTTCCGCATGATCCGCCGCGGCGATGAATGGAAAGTCTATGACGTCATCATCGAAGGGGTGGATCTGGTCAAGAACTACCGCACCACTTTTGGCGAGGAGATCGCCAAGACCGGCTCGCTGGATTCGCTGATCGATCGCCTGGCCGAACTCAATCGCAAGGCCTTCGAAGACGGCGCCAAGGCGTCGTCAGCCCCCGGCCAGCCAATCCCTCGGGCGTAGGTATTCGAACAGGACCGCTTCCGCCGTATCTTGAGGGGGCTTCCAGTCGTACGCCCATTTGGCGACCGGTGGCAGCGACATCAAAATGGACTCGGTTCGGCCTCCCGATTGCAGGCCGAACAGGGTTCCACGGTCGTAGATGAGATTGAACTCCACATACCGCCCCCGCCGATGGGCCTGGAAATCCCGCTCCTTTTCCCCAAAGGGAAGGTTCTTGCGCTTTTTCACGATGGGAAGATAGGCGGGAATGTAGTGGTCCCCCACCGAACGCATGAATTCGAAGCTGCGCTCGAAACCCCAAGCGTTGAGGTCGTCGAAAAACAAGCCACCGACGCCCCGGGTCTCGCCCCGGTGCTTGAGAAAGAAATACTCGTCGCACCATTTCTTGAACCGCGGGTAGATCTCTTCGCCAAAAGGGCGGCAAGCCTCTTGCGCGGTCCGGTGCCAGTGAACCACGTCTTCCATGAAGGGATAGTAGGGCGTCAGGTCGAAGCCGCCGCCGAACCACCAGACAGCTGGCTCGCCTTCCTTTTCGGCCAGGAAGAAACGCACGTTGGCGTGTGAGGTGGGGACATAGGGGTTGCGGGGATGAATGACCAGAGACACGCCAACCGCCTGAAAGCGCCGTCCGGCCAGTTCCGGCCTGTGGGCGGTGGCCGCGGCGGGAAGCTCGCTTCCCTGGACGTGGGAAAAGTTGACGCCACCCTTTTCGTACGTTTGACCGTCGGCGATCACCCGGGTGCGTCCACCCCCCCGTCCGTGACCGTATTCCCACCGGTCTTCCCGAAAACGGGCCTGTGGTTCACAGGTTTCCAAGGCCTTGCAGATTTCATCCTGCAACGCGAGAAGATAGCTTTTTACCCGCTCCAGATCGATTTTTTCCATGCGCCATGCCGTCCTATGATGAAAGGGGTTGAGTTCACACGCGACGCCCGCGTCGCAACCTTGACCGTATCAAGAAGCGCCTTGTAATGGCAGCACTTCGCGTTCGATCTCCACCTGCTTGTCCCGTGCCATTTTGAGGTCGTAGGTTGCTTGCAGATTCAGCCAGGATTTGGCGTCACCGCCAAAAAACCGGGCCAGCCGCATGGCCGTGTCAGGGGTGATCGAGCGGCGTTCCTTGACGATCTCGTGCAATCGCGTCGGCGGCACGCGCAGTCTCAACGCCAGTGCGTTCACGCTCATGTCCAGTGGTGCGAGATATTCCTCACGCAGGATTTCCCCGGGATGGATGGCTCTCATGCCGTCTCGACTCATTGTGTAGTGCCTCCTCAGTGATAATCGGTAATTTCCACGTCATACGGTTCGCCGCCCCATGAAAAGCACAGCCGGAACTGATTGTTGATGCGGATGCTGTATTGTCCCGCCCGGTCGCCCGTCAGTTTCTCCAGTCGGTTGCCGGGCGGGGAACGCAGAAAATCCAGCGTCTCGGCGTTGTCCAGCAACGTCAATTTGCGCTCGGCTATCGGCCGGATGGCGCGGAACCGTTTTGGGCACCGGCCCTCGAAGAGGGCCTGGGTGTGCCGGCACTTGAAGCTCCGTATCATGGAGAGGGATGATATTACGTGTTGCGTAATACGTCAAGAAGAGCATCGTCTCCCTTTGACACACCATAGCCGCCGGGTCTACGCTTTCCCCCCATGAAATCCAAACGAGACCGCCTTTTCTGTGACGCTTCCGGTCATGTCGGCCCTTTCCGCTTCGATGCCCGGGTGGCCGAAGTGTTCGAGGACATGATCACCCGTTCGGTGCCGGGATATCGCACCGTGATCGACGCCATAGGAATTCTGGCCGCGGAACTGGCCCAGCCCCACAGCCGTTGTTACGATCTGGGCTGCTCTCTGGGGGCGGCGGCGCTCGCCATGGCGCAAACCATTCAGGTGCCGGATTGCGAGATCATCGCGGTGGACAACGCCTGGCCCATGATCTCCAGGTTTCGTGACCACCTTCGTGGCAGGGCGGCGGGGATACCGGTCCGGCTGGTGTGCGCCGATCTTGCCGATATCCACATAACCGATGCGTCGTTGGTGGTGATGAATTTCACCCTGCAATTCGTTCCCCTTGCGGGGCGGGCGCGGCTGTTGGAGAAGGTTCACCGGGGGCTGAAGCCGGGTGGGGCATTGCTCTTGTCGGAGAAGATCGCCTTGCCCGATCCCCGGCAACAGGCCCTTTTCAGCAAAATGCACCACGCGTTCAAGCGGGATCAGGGATACAGCGAACTGGAGATCAGCCGCAAGCGCACGGCCCTGGAGAACGTGCTGATTCCGGAGGCCCTTCCCGCGCACCTGGAGAGATTGGCGGCGGCGGGTTTCAGCAGCGCCGAGGTATGGTTTCAGTACTTCAATTTCGTTTCCCTGATCGCCATCAAATAGAAAACCAACATAAGGAATCGACATGTCCGACACCCTGGCCGAACTCTATCAAAGGCTGGCCGCACTCCAGCAGGACATCCTCGAGGAAATGCGGCGGGCGCGGCACCGATTCTCCTATACTCTGGAGCGCAACCGGGTCATCTTCGATCCCCAATGGGCACGGGAACACAAGGCCGGTTGGAGGCATTTGTTCCGTTATGTCCTGGGTGCCCATCCCAAACACGTCCTGACCGCACCGGTCATCTATTCCTGTATCGTTCCGGCACTGCTGCTCGATCTGTGGGTGAGCGCCTATCATGCAATCTGTTTTCCCGTGTGGGGAATTCCCAAGGTCAAACGGCGTGATTACATCGTCGTCGATCGTCACCACCTGCCTTATCTGAATTTGCTGGAAAAGCTCAACTGCCTCTATTGCGGTTACTTCAACGGGTTGATCGCCTACGTGCGCGAGATTGCCGGCAGGACCGAGCAATACTGGTGCCCGATCAAACATGCGCAGCAACCCCGCTCCATCCATAACCGCTATCCCCTGTTCGTGGATTACGGAGATGCCGAGGGATACCGGCGCCGCCTGGTTTATCTGCGGCGGCATTTCGATCCGGCGCCTCTCATTTGACATCTGAACAAGTCCGCTTCCTGGAACCCATGTTTGACTTGAACTTATTTCATCGCGCGCTCTCCCAATCCCCTCCCCCCGGACTGGAACAGTGGATCGCCGGCCTGCCCCGGCAATTGGAAAAAGCGTTCGCCGCCCATGGCGAGGTGGAAGCGTGGCGCCGCCTGCTCGCTTCCCTGCCCCCGGTCACACCCTCGGTCTTGGCGTTCGATCGTCCCCGGGTACGCGTCGGCCTGGCCTCCGATTGCAACGATTCCACCCGCCGCCGGCTGGAATCATGCCTGAAAGTTCTTCACCCCTGGCGCAAGGGACCTTTCGAGATCTTCGGTCTCCACATCGACAGCGAGTGGCGCTGCGACATGAAATGGAACCGTCTGGCCCATGACATCGCCCCGCTGCGAGGCCGGTTGGTGCTGGATGTGGGCGCCGGCAACGGTTACTACGGCTGGCGAATGCTGGGGGCGGGAGCGGCCAGGGTGATCGGCATCGATCCGACGCTCCGCTATGTTTTTCAGTTCCAGGCCATCAAGACCCTGGCGGGCACCCATCCGCTGGATCTGTTGCCCCTGGCGCTGGAGGATCTCCCGCCCCGCCTGGAGGCGTTCGACACGGTTTTTTCCATGGGGGTGTTGTACCATCGCCGTTCCCCCTTCGACCACCTGTATGCCCTCAAGGATTGCCTGCGTCCCGGCGGAGAACTGGTGCTCGAAACCCTGGTGATCGAGGGCGGGGAAGGCGAGGTGTTGGTGCCCCCGGGACGCTACGCCAAAATGCGCAACGTCTGGTTCATTCCGGCTCCGGCCACCCTGGAGTGCTGGTTGCAAAGGGCCGGTTACCGCCGCATTCGATGTATCGACGTCAGCCGGACCGGCTTCGAGGAACAACGGTCGACCGATTGGATGACTTTTCAATCCCTGCCCGATTTTCTTGACCCCGACAACCCTGAATGGACCGTCGAGGGGCTGCCCGCCCCCCGGCGGGCGATTTTTCTGGCGGAGAAACCATGAAAATTCTGGAAAGAAAACACATCCTCGACGCCAAGCGTCGTTTCACCTCCCTGTGGGCCGTGCCCGAGGGTTACGACCGCAAAACCGCTGTGATCCTGGCCCACGGCGCCGGAAGCGACATGCACCACCCTTTCCTCTCCTTCATTCACCGGCGGCTGGCGACCCACGGGCTGCTCTCGGTCAAATTCAACTTTCCCTACAAGGAAGAAGGCAGAAAGGCACCCGACCGGATGCCGGTGTTGCTGGCAGCCTGGCGGAAGATTATCGCCGAGGTGAAAAACGACCCGCTGCTTTCTCCCGCCAGGCTGCTCCTTTCCGGCAAGAGTATGGGAGGACGCGTGGCCTCCCTCCTCGCTTCCGAAGAAGATGTGTGCGACGGGTTGATTTTCCTGGGGTATCCGCTGCATCCGCCGGGAAAGGCCGACAAGCTGCGGGCCGAACATCTTTCCCGTATCACCCGCCCGATGCTGTTCATCCAAGGCGACCGCGACCGCCTCTGCGATCTGGGAAAACTGCGACAGGTGCTCGAAGGTCTCGATGCGCCGGTAACCCTGCACGTCATCGAAGGCGGGGATCATTCCTTCAAGGTGCTGAAGCGTTCGGGGAGAAGCGAGGAGGAAGTTTGGGAGGAAATCGCAAGGGTAATGCGATCGTGGATTGAAGACTATCGGTAAGGGTTGGTCGGATTCCCAAAGAAACCGCATCTCGGAGCCGCCGGGACAGCAAGCAATCGCTCAATTTGAGCACTCCTTCACACCCAAAAGGGATGGCATTGTCCTATACTCGCATTCAGACATCCACGTCAAGAGCAGATTATGACCCGAACCGGACAAGGCTTCACCCTGATCGAACTGATGGTCACCGTGAGTGTGGCGGCCATCCTGCTGGCCGTGGGGGTTCCGAACTTTTCCGACATGGTCAAAAACAACCGCATGGCCACCACCGCCAACGAACTGGTGGGCGCGCTCAACCTGGCCCGCAGCGAAGCGATCAAGCGGGGCGTTCGGGTGACGGTGTGCAAGAGCGCCGGCGGCGCCACCTGCACCACCTCCGGAAACTGGGAGCAGGGGTGGATTGTGTTCACCGATTTGAACGGAGATGGCGCGTTTGCCGACGACGGTGATTCGACTCTTTGCGAAAGCGGTGAAGAATGTATCCTGAGAATCCATGATGGGTTGCCGTCTTCCCTGACTCTGAGAACGGGGAGCAGCTTCGACGACTGGGTGAGTTATCTGCCGTCTGGAAGAAGCAAAGGGAATGGAGGCTTGTCCAATGACACCTTTCGCCTGTGTCAGGGTAGCGACACGGCCAACGCCAGGGCGATCGCCGTCAATGTCACCGGCAGGGTGACGCTTTCCAAAGGTACTGCGTCATGTCCATGAACAGGCAAAAAGGTTTCACCCTCCTGGAAATTCTCATCGCGGCGGTAGTGCTGGCCATCGGCCTGCTTGGCCTTGCCAAGTTGCAAACCACCGGCCTGCACCAGACTCACAGCAGTGGTTTTCGTACCCGGGCCACTCTGTTGGCCTATGACATCACCGACCGGATGCGGGCCAACCGGGCCGCCTTCCTGAATAACGGTAACTACATCGACCCGCCGGCCGGCACCACTTCCAAACAATGCGAATGGGACGGCACGGCGGTCGAGGATTGTACCTCCACCGAGATGGCCCAGTTCGATCTGGCTCAATGGCGGGCTGCCATCGGCAGCGATTTGCCAGGCGGCAGCGGAACCGTTTGTTTAGATTCCACCCCCGACGATGGGGGTGACGCCGACAACGACGGGACTGTCGATGCGAGTGAATACGCTTGCGACGGCAACGGCAGCGTCTATGCGGTCAAGATCTGGTGGACGGATGAATTCGACGCCACCAACGGCAATCCCGTGATCAAACGTTTCGTGACCACCTTCCAGCCATGAACGACCGATATTCCAGACAACGGGGCTTCGGCCTGATCGAAATCATGATCTCCCTGGTGGTGGGGCTGATTCTCACCGCCGGGGTGATCCAGATCTTCACCGCCAACAAGCAGACTTATCGGATGCTCGATGCCGAGGGGGGGATTCAGGAGAACGCACGGTTCGCAGAGGAAATTCTGGGGCGGTATTTGCGTATTGCCGGTTACCGTTCCGATCCCACCATCGATTTCGCCACCGCTTTCGCCTCGGTGACCTATGCCGGTTACGGCTTCGCGACCGGACAGGTCATCGCTGGCAGCGACGATGAAATCGTGATCCGCTATCAAGGAGATGGCGTCATGCGCGATTGCGAGGACAACACCTTCATATCCGCGACAACGCCTGTCAGCACCCGATTCTTTGTGAATGCCAGCACGCTCGAATGCGCCACCGATCTGGATCCAGCAGGCAGTCAACCTCTTCTTTCCGACGTTCAGCAAATAACGATCCGCTACGGCATCGACACCGACGGTGACGGCACCGCCAACCGCTACGACCGCGCCGCCGGGGTGACCGACTGGAGCCAGGTGGTCAGTGTGCGCATGATTCTGGCCCTGCAATCGGCCGAGGCCAACACCAGCACGACCATGGGCAGCCGCCTGCAACGCGGCTACACCACCACCATCGGACTGAGGAACCGCCTGCCATGAATGCCCCCCGTCATCACCAGACCGGCGCCGCTCTCATCATCAGCATGATTCTGCTGTTGGTGATGACCCTGATCGGCGTGACGGCCATGCAGTCCACGGTGCTGGAGGAGAAGATGGCGGGTAATTTCCGCGACCGGGACGTGGCTTTCCAGGCAGCGGAGGCGGCGTTGCGGTATGCGGAGCAAGAAATCCTTGGAGTCAATGATGTTGCGGAATTTTCGGATCCTTTGAAATGGGCCACCAATGACCCGGCCACCGGTGCCCCTCCCCCCCTCAACACAACCAGTGGGCAGCTGGGGCTTGCCTATGATGATTCCAGCGTGGATTACACGCCCGCCAGTGACATCTGGCACACAGTCGGCAGTTACGCTTTGTGTCCAAACTGTGGCAACTTTATCGGCGATTCCCGTCCCCGCTATATCATCAAGCATATCAGCACATCGGGTAGTAAAAGAATTTTCAAAATCACCGCCTACGCGAAGGGCAAAAGCGAGGGAACGGCGGTTGTCCTCCGTTCTTACTATCAGCGGGAGGACTGATTTGATGTTCGAGTTCAAAAGGCAGCTGTCGGGGTGAAAATCATGAAAGTATCCAGAATTTTGGCATTCAATCTCGGCGTGGCACTGGCGTGTGGAACCGGCGTTTCCGTAACTCGGGCCGCGCCTGGCAGCCTTACTCAAACTCCACTTTTCGTAGCTCCGTATCCCCCTCCCAACATATTCTTCGCCTTGGACGATTCCGGCAGTATGGCATGGACGATGCCGGTAGATGGTGTGCAAAGTGATTTCTGGATCGACCTTGGAGGTTATGACACCATCCCAGACGATAGGTGGGAATGGCGCACTTGGTGCCGTGGCGCCAATCTGCTCGCTTACGACCCTAACATCGTGTACGAACCCTGGAAAGGCGTCGATCCTCTGAATGGGAATCCCTTTCCCGATATGACCGACATCACCCAGGTTTGGGTGAACCCGGGGGTCGCCGATGGTATCGATGGCAGTACAGGGAATGATGATTTGTGGCACAGGGACGACACTAATGGAAATTACATAGTCGGTGGGCGTAACTATGCCATCATTGATCTGTCCAATGCCCCGGTGGTTACCGGTTGGAATGATGCAGATGGAGACGGGATTTTCGATCCGGAGGAGTGCCCGGTGCCGAGTGGCGATTTCAGTTGGGGAAGGGCTGACGCCGGCGATCCCATTATGAGTTTCTATGATGCCAGTTCTTATGTGAAACGGGCGAGCGAGTTGAGTCCTGAAGAACAGAAGAACTTCGCCAACTGGTTCGCCTATTACCGCACCCGGATGCACACCACCAAGGCGGCGGTTACGCGGGTAGTCGCTACCTCCAGTGCCAGAATGGGCATGACTACCCTACATCACAACAACAGCGTCGGCAAGGCGGTTGCCGATATGAGTGTTTTCTCCAACAAGGACGTGCTGCTGGAGGACTTGGTGGCAATGGATCCAAGCGGAGGTACACCACTACGTCAATTCCTAAATAATGTGGGGCAATATTTTCAACAGGGCAGCAGTACGCCGAGTCAGTTGAACATTGGCGCCGCGCCGAGCCCCATTTTACCCCAGGCGGACGGCGGGGAGTGCCAACAAAATTTCGCCATGCTGATGACCGACGGCCAGTGGAACGGTGGAAGTCCCGGTGTTGGTCATCAGGATCAGACAGTGGATTCCACCCACGTCTACCCGGCACATAGAGATAACGTTAGTAATACCCTGGCAGACGTGGCGATGAGATGGTACAAGACCGATCTTGCTCCCGGCTTGGCTGGAAAGGTGCCCACTCAGACCGGAGATCCCAAGCTCAACCTGGATGAAAACGCTGAACAGCACTTGGTCACTTTTGGTGTGGCCTTTGGTCCGGTCGGTACCTTGTCCAGCGATCCTGCCGATCGCAACGCATCCTTCAGCTGGCCCACTCCCTCGTCCAATTCGGACGAGACGGTGGATGATCTGCGCCATGCCGCCTATAACGGCCGGGGGTTGTTTCTTTCCGCCCGTGATCCGGCGCAACTGATTTCGGTCTTGGAAACCGTCATCGCGGATATTGAGGCCCGCCAGGGCAGTGCCGCCGCCGTTTCGTTCAATACCACGGCCTTGGAGGCCGATACGCTGCTGTTTTCCGCCAACTTCAACACCGTGGACTGGCGTGGGGATCTGGTCGCCTGGAAACTCGATCCGGCCACGGGTCAGCTGCTTTCCTCCCAATGGAAGGCGGCGGATAAACTGGACGCCCATTCCGATGCGGACATGACTTCGAACCGAGTCATCTATACCTGGGGAGACACCAGCGCGGGACGTGACGGGGTGATCTTCAACTGGTGGGATGGTACCCCACCGGAACCCGACAGCGCCCTCAAGAATGATTTTTTACAAAACCCCGACGGTTCGACGGAGAGCGCTCCGTTCACTGATACCCAAGAGCGGGTGGCATTCCTGCAGGGGGACAGAAGCAAGGAAGGCTCAACACTCAGGGACCGTGGCAGCCGCTTGGGCGACATTATTCATTCTTCACCCGCCTTTGTCGGAAAGCCAGCATCGGGATGGCCTGATGGCGCTCCTTTTGGATCTTCCACCTCGCAATATTCTTCCTATGTTGCGGCGCTGACTTCTTCACCACGTGAAGCGGTGGTCTATGTGGGCGCCAATGATGGATTGCTCCACGGTTTTCGGGTACGCGACGGCGAGGAGATATTGGCTTATTTGCCGGGAGCCATGTCGTCGAGCCTGATCAATTCCGGTCTCCATTACTTGAGTGAGTTGGATTATAACCACCGTTATTACGTGGATGGCACACCAGTAGTGGCCGATGCTTTCATACGAACAGAGGCATCCGGAGCGAGATCCTGGCGGACGATTCTGGTGGGCGCTTTACGTGGTGGTGGCCGGGGATTATTCGCCCTAGATGTGACTGATCCCTCCGTTTTCTCCAAGACGGAAACCGCGGCCGACGAGGTGGTGTTGTGGGAGTTCACCGACCAGGATGATCCCGACCTGGGCTACACTTTCAGTACGCCCCAGGTGGCTATGATGAATAACGGCAAGTGGGCCGTGATTGTCGGCAATGGGTATAATTCCACTGGCTCCCAGACTGCCAAGATGATGGTCATTTATGTTGAGGGAGGTGTCGATGGAGCCTGGAGTGCAGGCGATTACCTGGAGATCGACACGGGCGTCGGCGGAGCGAGCAACCCCAATGGATTGTCCACCCCGGCACTTATTGATCTCAATGACGATGGAATCGTCGACCGGGCCTATGCAGGCGATCTGCACGGCAACCTCTGGGCATTCGATCTCTCGGACAGTAATGAAGCGAATTGGAAGGTCGCTTATGAAAATAGCGGCACGCCCAAGCCCCTGTTTGCGGCGGGTTCGACAAAACCAATCACCATGAAGCCTTTGTTGCTGCGTCCCGACTGGATCAACGATACGGCAGCCAACAAGCCCAATATCATGATCTATTTCGGTACAGGACAGTATCTTGCTACTGGTGACGCCGCGAACACCGACAGTCAGACATTCTACGGTATCTGGGATGCCGGTGCCGCTGTCAACGCTTCCAACTTGGTCGAACAGACGTTCATTACACTTTCCGATCCGGACGCCCGGGCACTGACGCAAAACCCTGTTAATTATGATGATCCGCCTTCAGCGGGCAATCTTGGATGGTATGTGAACCTTCCCGATACCGGAGAGCGGGTGGTGGTGGATGCTTTCGAGATCGAGGATATCGTGTTCTTCAACACCATTGTGCCGCAATCCGCACCTTGTTCTGCTGGTGGATACAGTTTCCTGATGTCCGTGGATGCGAAGACAGGCGGGTCGGCGACCAAGACGGTGTTCGACTACAATGGAGACGACTTGCTTGACGATAGCGATAAGGTGGATGACAAGACGCTGGCTGGTGAGCGGTTTGATTATGGGATCGCTTCCGCTTCTTCTGTGTTGGGCGGTAATGGGAAGAACTACCAATATACATCCGGAACCAATACCATGAAACCTCAGCGTCGCCGAATCATCGGCAGTGGCAATCCCACGGGAAAACGGCTGTCCTGGATCGAGGTGGTGCAATGAAACTTTGGCGTTGTTTACTTATATTTCTTGGTATGACCATATTTACCCAGGCCGTTTCTGTTGAAACCCGCCGGGTGGCACGTGCCGCTGATATTCAGGTGGGTAGGATCGATGCGGTTTATCCCGCTGAATCTCGGATTATCGTGGGGGACAGCAATTACGTGGTCGGAAAGCGTAGCCAACTCTTCGACCTGAACGGAAGGCCAGTTTTCGTGGATGGGCTGGAAGTTGGAACGATCGTGAAGATAAAACGTTCCCCCAGCTCCTACGGAAATACATATATGGTTGAAACACTGAGAATAATCACCGATTATCAAGCGGATACGGTCATTGAATCGATGAGGGAAGAGATGGAATGAAAGCGATTACACTGTCGAAATCAGGCTTCACCCTCATCGAAATCATGATCACCGTCGCGATCGTCGCCATCCTGGCGTCGATCGCCTATCCAGGCTACGTGAGCCAAGTGCGCAAGACCCGGCGCAGCGATGCCACGGCGGCGTTGTTGAAGACGGCTCAGGTGTTGGAACGCTGTTATACCGAATACAATGCTTACGATGACACTGGCTGCCCTGCGGTGCAGGATGATGGGAGTGGTGGTTCCGAATTGGCCAGTGACTACACGAGCACCGAAAGCGGTTATTACATCTTGAGCGCGGCTTCCCTCTCGCCCAATGCTTTCACCCTGACAGCCACACCGACAGGTGACCAGGCCAACGACAAGTGTGGCAATTTCACTTATGATCACGTCGGCCGCAAAGGCGTCAGCGCCGATGTGGACGGCGATGGCACCGCCGGCGACGCCGACGACGTGAAGGCCTGCTGGTAAGCGTTTACCGGGCCATCCACACCATCGCCGCCGCGCCGGTGGCGATCTGGATCAGGAACGTGCCGGTGACATAACGCCCCACCCCCCAGCCTCCGATCACCGCCGCCATACCCCCTTTCACCAGCGTATTGACCACCGCCGCCAGCACAATCCCTTTCGCGGCGAGGGTCAGCATTTCCGGCTGTGCCGCCATGCGGGCCAGTGACAGGGTGATGGCATCCACGTCGGTCAGCCCCGACAGCGCCGCGGTCAGATAGATTCCCACCTCGCCGATCCACAGGCGCAGAATCTGGGTCAACCAGAGGATGAATGCCAGAAAAGCGCCGAATCCCAGGGCGGTTCCCAGCTCGAACGGGTTGCGCAGGCTCACGCCGGGGCTTCGGGTTCCCATGGGCCGGGCGCGCATCAGCCACCCCACGCACAGGTATCCTGTGGCCGCCATGGCCACCATCGGTGGTAACAATATCGAAGTCAGCGCCGGGCGCAGCAGGGTGGTGATCACCAGAATCCGCAGGAACATGGTGGTGGAGGCGATGACGATGCCCCCTGCCAACAACCGATGCGCCGACGGCTGCATGCGGGCCAGGCGGGAAAGGCTCAGGGTGACGGCGGTCGAAGAAGCCAGTCCGCCGAACATCCCGGTCAGCAGGATTCCCCGCCCGGCTCCGATGATCTTGACGGCGAAATAGCCCACGAACGAGATGGCGGAAATCAAGACCACCATCCACCATATCTGATATGGGTTGAATGCCTGCCAGGGATCGAAGGTGCGGTCCGGCAGGATGGGCAGCATGACCACCGAGATCAGCAGCAATTTGAAGACGGCGTGGATTTCCTGGGGTTGCAGCTTGAGTATCCAAGCATGGAGAATGGGTTTGGTGCCCAGCACCACGGTGGTGATGACTGCGGCGGCGGCCGCCAGCGTGGCGTATCGGGTCATGGCCAGGGCGCCGAGAACGAAAGTAATCAGTATCGCCACTTCGGTGGTGATTCCGTAGTCGCCCGTCTTGAAGGATTCCATGGCCGTGGCGGTGGCGATCAACAGTCCAAGCCCACCGAAGGCCAGGGCGATCACCCAGAAATTGATCTCCCGGCTGAAGAGCATGGTGAGGGCGCCGAGAAAGCTGATCAGGCCGAATGTGCGTACCCCGGCGATTCGCTTTCCAGGTTCCAGCTCGCGTTTTGACCAGCCCCGTTCCAGACCGATGAGAAGTCCCAGCGCCAGGGCCAAGGAAAGATTTCTGAACAGTTCCAGGTACAGCTGCGGCGACAGTTGGTCGGTCATGTCTCCAAATCCACGATGGATGATTTTTGCCAGGGGCTGTTCGATGGCAGTCTACACCAGGCCGGCGGGAGTAAAACAACTTTATGTGATCGTGGGGGTTCTTGCTCTACAATAGGCAAAAAACTCCAAGGCGGCCGGTATGTCACAGAAAATCACCCCCCTCGAGCCTGAACAGCTTTACCAGGCATGTGATCCTTCCCAGCTGGAATTCGAAACCACCGCCGATCTACCCGATGTTCCCCTCGTCTTCGATCAGCCGCGGGCTATGGAGGCGTTGCATTTCGGGGTGGACATGGGCGATCCGGGCTTCAACGTCTTCGTCCTTGGCCCTTCCGGAGCCGGAAAACTGACCGCCGTGCGCGAGGTGGTGGGGGAGCGGGCGAGAGAGAAGGCGGTGCCGGCGGATTGGTGCTACGTCCATAATTTCAAAGATCCGGTCAAGCCCAAGGCGTTACGGTTGCCGGCGGGGCGGGGCAGGCAATTGTGTCGGGATATGAGCGGACTGATCGACGAGCTTCGAACCGCCATCCCCGCGGCTTTCGAGGGTGAA
Organism: Methylothermaceae bacterium; assembly: GCA_026981855.1. Lineage (GTDB taxonomy): Bacteria > Pseudomonadota > Gammaproteobacteria > Methylococcales > Methylothermaceae > Methylohalobius. The sequence continues at coordinate 35,535 of JALSIB010000002.1, forward strand.
GCGTATCGGGCCCGGGTGGAAGAACTGGAGCAGCAGGCCAAAGAACGCGAACTCAAGGCGATCGAGCAGTTGCGTCAGGAGGCGCGCGAGAAGGGGATCGCCCTGTTGGAGACGCCCACCGGCTTTGCCTTTGCGCCGTTGACCCACGAGGGCCAGGTGATGAGCCCGGAAGTCTTCAATCAGCTTCCGGAGGAGATGCGCCGCAAAATCGAAGAAACGGTGGCCGGGCTGCAGCAGCAGTTGCAAAAGCTGATTCGTCAATTTCCTGTCTGGCGCAAGGAAACCCGCGAGAAGTTGCGCCAGTTGAACCGCGAGATCATCCAATACGCGGTTGGTCACTTGATCGATGTGGTTAAGGATCATTATCCCGATTTGCAGTCGGTGCAGGCCCACATGGACGAAGTCCAGCAGGATATCGTCGAGCACGTCGAGGACTTCCTGCCCCAGCCCGCGCCCCCCGTTCCCCTCCCCTTTGTCGTTTCCAAGGCGGAAGAACGGCTCAAGCGTTACCGCGTCAATCTGCTGGTCGACCACGGCGATGCCGAGGGGGCGCCGGTGATCCACGAAACGCTGCCGAACCATACCAATCTGATCGGCCGGATCGATTACCACGCTTTCATGGGCACCTTGATGACCGATTTCAGCATGATCAAGCCGGGAGCCTTGCACCGGGCCAACGGGGGGTTTCTCATTCTCGAGGCCCGCGAAGTCCTGCTCCAGCCTCATGCCTGGGAAACCCTCAAGCGCACCCTGCAGGCAGGGGAAATCCGAATCGAATCGCTGGAAAAGACCATGAGCCTGATCAGCACCCTGCCCCTGGAACCGGAGCCGATACCGCTGAACGTCCGGGTCATTCTGATCGGTGACAGAGTTCTCTACTATCTGTTGGAAGCCCTGGATCCCCAGTTCAAGGATTTGTTCAAGATACCCGCCGATTTCGACGAAGAGATTCCCAGGAACGCGGAAACGCACAGGCTCTATGCCCACGTGGTCGCGACCCTGGCGCGCAAGGAAAACCTGCTCCCGCTGGACAGGCAGGCGGTATCCCGGTTGATCGAACAGGGCGCCAGACAGGTGGAACAGGCGGACAAGGTCACCACTCATTTGCGGACGGTGACCGATCTTTTGAAAGAGGCCGATTACCGTGCCCGCCGAAATGGGCGGGAGGTCATCACCCTGCCCGATCTGGAGGATGCCATCGACGGCCGGCTTCGTCGTGGTGAGCGGTTGAAGATCCGGATTCAGGAGTTGATCGAACGCGGTACCATCCTGATCGACACCCAGGGCGAACGAGTGGGGCAGATCAATGGCTTGTCCGTGATTTCGCTGGGAGACTTCAGTTTTGGCCGCCCCTCGCGCATCACCGCCACCGCCCGGATGGGGGATGGCAAAGTGATAGACATCGAGCGGGAAACGGAACTGGGAGGGGCGATTCATTCCAAAGGGGTGATGATCCTTTCCAACTTCATTGCCGCCCGCTATGCCCGTGTTCAACCCCTTTCCATGGCGGCGAGCCTGGTATTTGAACAGTCCTATGGGCCGGTGGAAGGCGACAGCGCCTCGCTTGCCGAATTGTGCGCCCTGCTTTCTTCCCTGGCGGATCTGCCCCTGCGTCAGGATCTGGCGGTGACCGGCTCGATCGATCAACATGGCCGGGTGCAGCCGATCGGGGGCGTGAACGAGAAGATCGAGGGGTTTTTCGATGTCTGCAATCACAAGGGCCTGACGGGTGGCCAGGGCGTGATCATTCCGGCCGCCAATGTACAGAATCTGATGTTGCGCCGGGAGGTGGTGGAGGCCGCCTCCGCTGGCCGGTTTGCCATCTATGCCGTGACGACGGTGGATCAGGCTCTGGAATTGCTGCTCGGCATGCCGGCCGGTTCCCGCGATGAAGACGGGCGCTTCCCTTCCGATACGGTCAACGGGCGGGTGGAGCGACAGCTGTCGCAATTTGCCGAACTCAAGAAGAAATTTGGCCGTGGCGAGATGGGAAAAAAGCCATGACGGGTTTGTCGAAAGTCATCGTGGCGTTGGATTGTCGCAGGGCCGAGCGCCGGACCCTGGAGCTTGCCGCCCGTCTGGCTGCCGGCAAAGGGTGGAGGTTGAACGTCCTGTTCATCGAAAACATAGAACTGTGCCACGCTGCCGCCTTGCCTTTCGTGTGGGAGGTGGATCGCCTGTCCGCCACTTTGCAGCCTTTCGAGCCGGCCCAGCTGCAGTGGCTGTTGCGGCGGCAGATCAGGCAAATCGAGGGCTGGTTGGCCGAAATTCGCGATCACCGCTCGTTGCCGGGTGGTTTGGTGGTGGAACGGGGCGACTACGTACAAACGCCCCTGGCCCAGGCGGGCCACGGCGATTTGGTGGTGTTCGGCAGCCGCCATCGATGGCAGGTGGTGGGGCTCAAGCCCGCGGTGTGGGTCTGGTATGACGCTTCTCCCGAAGCGGATCGGGCTTTGAAAATGGCGGCCGATCTTGCCGCGGAGGAAGGGTGCCAGTTGCTGGTGGCGGTTGCGGAAAAAGATTTGAAACCCGAATCGGGCAAAGTGCTCCACATTACCCCGGACAACTGGCTGGAGCTGGTTCGGCAACAGGGTTGCACGGCGGTATTCTGTCCCCGTACCAGTCCTCTTGCGGTTCGGTTGACCGACGAGGCCCCCTGCCCGGTGCTGCTGGTCTGATTCTCCTGAATGTGACGAAGGACTGGGAATGTGTGGCGGGTCTCTGCTAGGATGGAGACCGGCGGACAAGAGCAAAGCAGGTGGATGATCATGACGCCGAAACAGAGGAGAGCGTCTTTCGCATCGTTCTGGTGGGCGGCGATACTGTTTTTTTTCTTCCTGGCCGTTCCCGCAGGGGCCAAAACTCCGAAGCCGATCGTTACCGTCAGCGGCAAGAAAATTTCCACCGCCGAAATCAGCCGCAGGCTCCACCGCCTTTTGCGCGAACTGGGGGAGCCCAAGTGGTCCAAGCGCGAGCTGAATCGTCTGACCCGTTCGGTTTCCGCCTATCTTCGGGCTTTCACCGGCCGCCAGTATGAGAAGACGCTGGATGCGTTACGGCGCGGGGATCGTTATCGGCCAATGATCCGCGGCAAACTGGCGCGGGCGGGCCTGCCCCTGGCTTTCGAGGCGTTGCCGATGGCCGAAAGCGCCTATCGCTTCGATGCCCGCAGCCGCAGCGGCGCCCGGGGGCTGTGGCAATACATGCCCGCCAGCGCCAGGCATTATGGTCTCAAGGTGGGCAGGCGGGTGGATCAGCGTGCCGATCCGGCGCGGGCCACCGATGCGGCGGTGAAATATCTGAAATTTCTCAACCGTAAATTCGCCAGAACCTCGGTCTTGTTGACGATCGCCGCCTACAATGCGGGTGAGGGGCGGATCGCCAGAGTGATACGCAGGAGCGGCGTGAGGGGAAGGCGGCGTGGCTACAGTCACGTATTGCGCTATCTTCCCAAGGAAACCCGGGGCTACGTGCCGGAATTTCTCGCCGCCGCCTTGATTCTCAAGGATCCGGCCTATTTTGGATTTCCGGTGCGGCGTGAGCGCAAGTACCGCTATGTCCAGATCCGCGATCCCGTCTCTGTCCGCAAGCTTTCCTCTCTGGCGGGACTGCGGCCTTCGACCCTGTTACGGCTCAATCCCGAGCTCAAGCGATACCGGAAAACACCCGTCAGCAACTATTTCATCCGTCTGCCTGCCAAGGCGGCCCGCAGACTGGACGGGAGACTGGCCACGGTCAGGATATTCAGTCCGCTGATGCCGCAGATCGCGCTCGACGATACACCGGCGCGCGAATCCTCCCCTGCGAGGAATGGCCGTCCGGGTCTGATCTACGAGGTGAAGCGGGGCAACAATCTGGGGAGCATCGCCAGGATGTTCGGCGTGAGCGTGAGGCAGCTCCGCCGGGCCAATCGTCTGCGGGGCAACCATATCGTGGCGGGACAGAAACTGGTCATCCCCGGCCACAAAGCCGCCCGGCTGGTGCGCCGGCATTACCGGGTGCGCCGGGGGGACAACCTGGGTGTGATCGCCAAACGCCTGGGGGTTCCCGTCAAACACCTGATGTTCGTCAACGGCGTGAGGGATCCGCGCCGGCTGCGGCCGGGCCAGTGTTTGTTTTATTACGCTTCCTGAAGCAATCTTGGGGTAAAGCCCCCCATAGAAGTGACAGGGGGGTGCATTCTTCATTCCGGGGTTTCCTCGTCCAGAATGCCGCTGTGGCGCAACAGGGCGTCGATGCGGGGTTCGCGGCCGCGGAATTCGGTGAACGATTCCAGCGCCGGGCGGCTGCCGCCCGTTTCCAGAATGTGTTCGAGAAAGGCCCTGCCGGTGGCCGGGTCGAACACGCCCTCCTCTTCGAAGCGGGAGAAAGCGTCGGCCGAGAGCACTTCCGCCCACTTGTAACTGTAGTATCCCGCAGCGTAGCCACCGCCGAAGATGTGGGAAAAGCTGTGGGGAAAGCGGTTGAACTTCGGCGGCTCGAAGACCGCCACTTGGTCGCGGACCTGTTGCAGAATTTGGTAGATCCTGCCGCCCTGTGCGGGATCGTATTCCAGGTGGATACGGAAATCGAACAGGGAGAACTCCAGCTGCCGCACCATCATCATCCCCGCCTGAAAATTCCTGGCGGCCAGCATTTTGTCGAAAAGCGCATCGGGCAAGGGCTGGCCGGTCCGGTAGTGGCCGGAAATGTGCGCCAGGGCTTCTTTCTGCCAGCAAAAGTTTTCCATGAACTGGCTCGGCAATTCCACCGCGTCCCATTCCACGCCGCGGATCCCCGAGGCGCCGAGATAATCCACCCGGGTCAGCAGATGGTGGAGGCCGTGGCCGAATTCGTGGAACAGGGTGATGACTTCGTCATGGGTCAGGAGGGCGGGATCGTCGCCTGCCGGTGGCGTGAAGTTGCAGGTCAGGAAGGCGACGGGAATCTGAACCTGTCCCTCAAGCCTGCGCCGGGCGATGCATTCGTCCATCCAGGCGCCCCCCCGTTTCTTGGGTCTGGCGTAGAGATCCAGGTAGAAACGGCCCCGGATGTCGCCCTGGCGGTCGCGAATCTCGTAGCAGCGGACGTCCGGATGCCATACGTCCACATCCGCCAGTTCACGGATGGAAAATCCGTAGAGTTTCTCCACCACCTCGAACATACCGGGCACCACCCTGGTGGCGGGAAAATATTGTTTGACTTCTTCCTGCGAGAGCTGGTAGCGGTACTGACGCAATTTTTCCGAATAGTACATCAGGTCCCAGGCTTCAAGGTCCGGCAGCCCGTGATGGGTTTTGGCGTACTCACGCAGTTCCGCCAGATCTCTTTCCGCCACCGGTTTCGAGCGTTCCGCCAGTTGCTGGAGAAAGTCGAGGACTTGGCGGGGGGTGTCCGCCATCTTGGTGGCGAGCGACAGCTCGGCGAAATTGGCGTAACCGAGCAGCCGGGCCTTTTCGTGCCGCAGTGCGAGGATTTCCTCCATCACCCGGGTATTGTCCCAGCGCCCGGCGAAAGGCCCCTGATCGGAGGCGCGGGTGACGAAGGCCTGATACACCTCCTCACGCAGGGCCCGGTCGTCGGCGAAGGTCATCACCGCGGCGTAACAGGGAAATTCCAATGTCAGCAGCCAGCCGTCGAGACCCTTGGCGGAAGCGGCCTGGCCGGCCACCGCCAAGGCGGTGTCGGGGAGACCGGCAAGGGCGTTGGCGTCGGTGACGTGCTTGCTCCAGGCGTTGGTGGCATCGAGGACGTTTTCCTCGAATTTGCTCGACAGTTCCGACAATCTCTGTTCGATCTCCCTGAACCTTTCCTTGTCCTTTTCCGCCAGCGCCACGCCCGCCAGCTTGAAGTCCCGCAGCGCGTCCCGCAGAATCTTTTTCTGCGCCCGGTCCAGTTCTTGGTATTCGGGTCCGGAGACGATTGCCTGATGGGCCTGGAACAGGCGGGTGTTCTGGCCCAGCTCGCTGGCGTATTCGCTCAGCTTGGGCAGGCAGGCGTTGTAGGCCCGGCGCAAAGCCTCGGTGTTGACCACCGAGTTGAGGTGCCGGACCGGGGACCAGGCCCTGTCCAGCCGGTCATCCATGTCCTCCAGGGGCCGGATCAGGTTGTCCCAGGTGAAGCGGGTGTTTTCTTCCAGCAGACGGGCGACCGTGCGGCGGTTGTCTTCCAGTATCTGCTCGATCGCAGGCTCCACGTGTTCGGGCCGGATTTGGGAGAAAGGGGGAAACAGGTGATGCTCGAGTAAAGGGTTGGTCATGTTTTGATGTCTGTTTTGGGGTATCGATTTGGAATCATCTTAATCGCCAGGGTTCAAAAGGCAAGCCGGGGGGGCGGCCTTTTCCGTGTATAATTGGCGCTATTTGATTTTCTGGTTGGTTGATGGCCGGATTATGGCTTTTCATCGCCGCCCTGGTGGGCGGTTTTGTCGTTTTGATCTACAGTGCCGACCGCTTCGTCCTGGGTGCGGCCGGTATCGCCCGTAATCTTGGGGTCTCTTCCCTGATCATCGGTTTGACCATCGTCGGCTTCGGCACCTCGGCGCCGGAAATCCTGGTTTCCTCGATCGCCGCCTGGGGTGGCAATACCGGTCTGGCGGTGGGCAACGCCTTGGGATCCAACATCGCCAACATCGGGCTCATTTTGGGTCTGACCGCGCTGATCATGCCCATCAGCGTGCATTCGGGCGCGTTGCGGCGGGAAATACCGCTTCTGCTGCTGGCGTGCCTGATCGCCTATGGATTGAGCCATGATCGCCAGCTTGGCCGGCTCGAGGGAGCGGGGTTGTTGGGGGGATTGGCCGTGTTCCTGACATGGCTGGTCTGGCAGGCGCGCCGGGCGCCGGTCTCCGATCCGCTCATCCGGGAAGTGGAAAACGAGTTGCCGCCGGCGATCTCTCTTTGGCGTGCCTGGTCGTGGCTCGCGCTGGGCCTGGTGGGCCTGGTGGCAAGTTCCAAGGCGCTGGTTTGGGCTTCTGTCGGTATCGCCCATCATTTTGGCGTCAGCGATCTGCTGATCGGCCTGACCGTGGTCGCTCTGGGAACCAGCCTGCCGGAGTTGGCCGCATCCATTGCCAGCATGTTGAAAGGCGAGGATGATCTGGTGATCGGCAACATCATCGGCTCCAACATGTTCAACATGCTGGCGGTGTACGCGATGCCGGGCCTTATCCGACCCGGGCCGTTGTCCGATCTGGTGGTCACCCGGGACTTTCCCTGGATGTTGGGGTTGACGCTGGCTTTGCTGCTGCTTGGCCTGGGGCGCCGTAATCCCGGCCGCATCGGCCGTCTGGGAGGGGGGGCGCTCGTGGCCTGTTTCGTCACTTATCAATACTTGCTTTATCTGAGGCTGCAATCATGACACCATCGGAACGGGAGCGCTTGTGTCAGCTGGGTCTGGAAGTCATCCGTCTCGAAGCGCAGGCGGTTTCCCAGCTGGCCGGGCGGATCGACGAGAATTTCGGTCGTGCCTGCCAATTGATGCTGCGTTGCCGCGGCCGGGTCATCGTGACCGGCATGGGCAAGTCGGGCCATATCTGCGGCAAGATCGCGGCCACCCTGGCCAGTACGGGCACGCCCGCTTTCTTCGTTCATCCCGGGGAAGCCAGCCACGGGGATTTGGGGATGATCACCGAACACGACGTGGTGCTGGCGTTGTCCAATTCCGGCGAAACCAGCGAGCTGATCTTCATCATTCCGATTATCAAGCGTCTGGGGGTGCCGCTGATTTCCATGACGGGGCGGCCGGAATCCACGCTTGCCCGCCAAAGTACCGTGCATATCGATGTCAGCGTGCCCCAGGAGGCCTGCCCCCTGGGTCTGGCGCCCACGGCCAGCACCACGGCCGCCCTGGCCATGGGGGACGCCCTGGCCGTGGCCTTGCTGGAGGCCCGCGGCTTCACCAAGAACGATTTCGCCCGCTCGCATCCGGCCGGCAGCCTGGGCCGTCGTCTGCTCCTCAAGATCGATGACGTGATGCATACGGGGAAGGACATCCCGGTGGTTCATGAATCGGTCAGCCTCAGTGAGGCATTGTTGGAGATGACCGCCAAGAAGCTGGGCATGACGGCGGTCGTCGATGACGACGGCCATGTTTGCGGCGTGTTTACCGATGGCGATCTGCGGCGGTTGTTCGAACGGGGTGACTACGATGTCCATGCCACCCCCATCCGTGAAGTGATGACCCGGGGGGGCACCACGGTCCGCAAGGGTTTGCTGGCGGCCGAGGCGGTCAAGTTGATGGAGGACAAGAAGATCAATGCGCTCCTGGTGGTGGACGAACAAGACCAACTGGTTGGTGCCTTGAATATGCACGATCTGTTACGCGCGGGAGTTTTTTGATGGATGAGATTTTGGCACGTGCAGCGGTGATCCGCCTGGTGATTTTCGATGTCGACGGGGTGCTGACCGACGGCCGCCTGTTCTTCGATCACGAAGGCCGGGAATACAAGGCCTTTCACGCCCGGGACGGGCATGGACTCAAGTTGTTGCAACGGACCGGGGTCGAAACGGCCGTGATTTCCGGCCGCAAGTCCCGCTCGGTCGCCCTGCGTATGGACAGCCTGGGAATCCGCCATGTCTATCAAGGCTACGAGGACAAACGGGAGGCGCTGCGAAGCCTGCAGGCGGCCACCGGCATAGCGTTGGAACACATGGCCTGTGTCGGGGACGACACTTTGGACCTGCCGCTCATGAGCCGGGTGCATTTGGCCATCGCGGTCCAGGATGCCCATTATGCGGTGAAACGCCACGCTCACTGGGTCACCGACACGCCGGGCGGGAGGGGGGCGGCGCGCGAGGTGTGCGACCTGATCATGCGGGCCCAGAATACCCTGGATCCCTCCATCGAACGGTATCTGAAATGAAAAAGGGGTCGATGCTTCTCATTCTGATGTTGATTGCCGTGGCCACGCCGCTCCAGGCGTTGGAGGAAGATTCCGAAAAGCCGATCTACATCGAGGCCAACAGCGCCTTCTATGACGAGAAGAGCGATCGCAGCACCTATACCGGCAACGTGGTGCTGATCCAGGGCAGCCTGAAAGTGCTGTCGGACAAGATGGTGGCCTATCTTCCCAACGGCGAGGTCGAGAAGGTGATCTTTTACGGTAATCCGGTGCGTTTCTGGCAAAAACCCAAGCCGGACGAGGAGGAAATCCATGGCACCTCGAAGCGGGCGGAATATTACCTCGACAAGGAGGTCATCGTTCTGATCGATGATGCCGTGGTGTTTCATGGAACCAACAAGTACACCAGCGACCGGATCGAGTATGAACAGAAGACCGGTGTCATCAGGGCGGGAGAAGCCAGGTCCGACACCAAGCGGGTGAAGATCATACTCAACCCGAAAAAATCCGGCTCCGCCAAGTCGTCAGGCCAATGAATCCCGATTCCATGTTGGAGGCGAAGGGACTGGTCAAGAAATACCGCAAGCGGACCGTCGTCGATGGCGTGTCGCTGCAAGTGAAAGCCGGTGAAATCGTCGGCCTTCTGGGACCCAACGGCGCCGGCAAGACCACCAGTTTTTATCTGATCGTGGGGCTGGTTCCCAGTGATGGCGGCCGGATTCTTCTCGATGGAAAGGATGTGACCCCTCTGCCCATCCATGTCAGGGCCCATCTCGGTTTGGGGTATCTGCCCCAGGAGGCCTCCGTCTTCCGCCGTCTCACGGTCGCTGAAAACCTGCTGGGAGTGCTGGAGCTGCGGGCCGATCTGACGGCGGGGCAAAGACAATTGATCGCGACCGAGCTGCTGCAGGAATTCGGCCTGACCACTTTGAGCCGGCAGCCGGCGGCCAGCCTGTCCGGGGGGGAAAGAAGACGGCTGGAGATCGCCCGGGCGCTGGCCCTGGAGCCCAGATTCATCCTTCTGGACGAACCTTTCGCAGGGGTCGATCCGATTTCCATTCTCGACATCCAGAAAATCATCCGCCATCTGAGCCAGCGCGGGATCGGCGTGCTCATCACCGATCACAACGTGCGCGAAACCCTGGGGATTTGTGAACGTGCTTATATCATCAACCAGGGCCGGGTGCTGGCTTCAGGAAGCCCGAAGGAAATCCTCGAGCATCCGGAAGTGCGTCAGGTTTACCTGGGGGAGCATTTCTATCTGTGAAAAGGCGGGTGCAGTCGGGGGGGAAACTGTCTACAATACCCCATTGTCCAATCTTTGAAACAGCACAGGCGACGGCAGGAACACCGCGATCTTGAACGACCAGATCCTCTACGAATTCCCTCTCAACGAGAGAATCCGAACCTTCATCCGTCTCGAAAAGCTTTTCCAGCAGGTCGGTCATTTCGCCCGGGGCGAATCGGAATGGGACAGCCGGGCCGCGATCGAGAGCCTGCTGGACATACTGACCATTTCGAATCGGAGCGACATTCGCGCCGAACTTCTCAAGGAACTCGAGCGCCACTACAAGGTATTGGCCCGGCTGGCACGCAGTCATGGCATCGACCGGGAGAAATTGCAGGAAATCATCGACGAGATCGAGCTTCTGAGCCAACGGTTGCGGAACATCCATGGCAAACTGGGGAGTCAGTTGTCCGGTGATGGGCTGTTCAAGAGCATCGCCCAGCGCAGCGCCATTCCCGGCGGCACCTGCAGCTTCGATCTGCCCTGTTATCACTACTGGTTGCAGCAACCGGTTTCCAAGCGCCAGCAAGAGTTGCATCTGTGGATGGAGCCTTTCCAGCCGGTGATCGATGCGATCCGGTTCGTGCTCGATACCATCCGTCACAGTGCCCTGCCGGAGGAGGCGGTGGCGGAAGCGGGTTTCTATCAGGAGAATCTGGACAAATCGTTGCCCTTTCAGCTTCTGAGAATCGGTTTGAACAGCGATCTGCCCTTTTTCGCCGAAATCAGTGGCGGCAAGCATCGTTTCAGCATCCGCTTCATGTCCCTGGGGCCTGAAACCAGCATCCACCAGGCGACGGAAGACATCCCGTTTCTGTTGAACAAGTGCCAGTTCTGATTCAATGAAAGTGAAATGTCCCGAATGCGGAGAACGCGTGGAGTGGAGCCGGGACAACCCGTACCGGCCTTTTTGCAGCGAGCGCTGCAAGCTGGTGGACCTGGGTGCCTGGGCGGCCGGCGACCGCTTCATACCCGGTGAGGAAATACCGCCGGAGGCGGGCGGGGACGACGAATCTTCGCCGCCTTTTCCGTCCGCCGGCTGAACCCGCTCTTCTCCCTCCGTACGGCGGTGGGCGCCGTCCCTGGCGCCATGAGAGCTACTGCAGGGTGGCCACTCCGACGGTGGGCACGGCGAAACGGTCGCCGCGGACCGGCGAATGATCCGTCAGTTCGTACAAGCGGGTATTCTTCCAGTTCTTGAACAACAAGTCGTCGAACGGACGGTCGTTGTCGATGGCGTATTCGTAAGCCTTTCGGAACAGTACCGCTGTGCGGTAGGCGTGGAGCTCCTCGTCGGCGGTGACCGATCTGACATTGCCCACCTGGAAAGTCTTGTTGCGGGGCTTGCCTTCCTTGATCCAGAAGACGGTGTAGCAAAGATAGCGCTTGTCCTTGCGCTTGTCGTACTTGATCGTTCTGGAAACCCCGGTCACCCCTGTGGAGACCTTGTTGCACGGGGTTTTCATGAAACGGGTCCGGCTGCCTTTGAGGATGGCGAGCATCTGATCGCGCCAGTTGATGGCGGCCTGCAGGGATTTGCTTTTGCCGCCCCATAGCTTATGGGAAAAGTAGCGGCTGCGCTCGACACCGCGGCGAACGATCCGGACCTGAAAGCCGAACGGATCCGGCTCGGTGATGTGTTTGTGTTCTGCCATGATCTTCAACCTGCTGCGAAGTTTATGATGTTGTTATAATTTTTCTGTCTCCAGGTGGCGACAGTCGCGCTTGTCGGTCAAATCTTACATAACCTGCCAGGGACTTGCAAATTTCGGGGAATTCTGATTTTCCGCAGTCAGTCCAGGGTGATCGCAGGTACCGGGTTAAACCCTCACTCCCGATCTCTCTCCCAAAGAGAGAGGAAACCGGTTCGTGCGATTGCCCCGGGGCGGGGCGGTATTTCTCACTGTGATGGTGTAGAATTGCACGGGTTCGGGCCTCCTGGTTTGGAGGCCACACAAGTCAACCCTGTCCAAAAAGAAAAGGAGGGAATCCATGAGTGTATTAGTAGGCAAACCGGCTCCGGATTTTACCGTTCCAGCCGTGCTGGCCGACGGCCAGATCGTCGACGAATTCAACTTCTCCGAAGCGACCAAAGGAAAATACGCCGTTCTGGTGTTCTACCCGCTGGATTTTACTTTCGTCTGCCCCAGTGAATTGATCTCCCTCGATCACCGGGTGGAAGAATTCAGCAAGCGCGATACCGAGGTGATCGCGGTCTCCATCGATTCCCAGTTCACCCACAATGCCTGGCGTAACACCCCGGTGGAGAAGGGAGGAATCGGTCCGGTGCGTTACACCCTGGCGGCCGATGTCGGGCACGACGTGGTGCGGGCCTACGATGTGGAAGCGGAAGGCGCCCACGTGGCTTACCGGGGCAGTTTCCTGATCGACAAGGAAGGCGTCGTTCGTCACCAGGTGGTCAATGACCTCCCGCTTGGCAGAAACATGGACGAGCTGATCCGGATGGTCGATGCCCTGCGGTTCTTCGAGCAGCACGGCGAAGTCTGCCCGGCCAACTGGAAACCCGGCCAGGAAGGCATGAAGCCGGATCCGGAAGGGGTGGCCGAATATCTGGCCAAACATGCCGAAGAACTCTGAGCCGGTAGAGGGCGGTATCCATCCGCCGGGAGCAGGGATGCTTCCCGGATAACGAGCAAGGCCGGGCGCGCCAATCGTGCCCGGCCTTTTTCAATGGTTCAGCTTTCCTCCTTTTCCGCGCTGGCGACCAAACGGCTGCGAATGAACCAGGCCACCAGAATCCCCAGGATGGTTCCGCCATAATGCAGGGCCGTCAACAGCGCCGGGCTTTGGTGATGCAAGGTCTGGCTGGCGGGCCTGAGAAGCAGGAACCACCAGAGAAACACCACCACGTAATAGGCCGCCACGCCATTGATGGCCCACTTGTAGGGATTGGGGTCATTGATTTTTACCGCAGTGTGATAGAACCAGATGGCGATCGCCACTGCAATCAGTCCTCCTATCATGCGTCAACCTCCTCGAATCTGCCGTGTTTTTATATTTGGGCGGAAACACCGTGCGGCGCCTCCGGTTGTCCGGGCGGACCTGCCTCCAGAAGTCATGATGCCGGGACAGGCACATGATAGGTCTTTGTTCAATCCAATGGAATCGCAACGACACGGCGGCTGACGCCGGAGGCGAAGGGGGCCTTCATGCAATCGTCCTGGCGGATGTTTCCTTTCGCCTTGCAATGAATCCTTTACGATATAGGCTAGTAAGGGACGAACCCTCGCCTGAAGACGTGCTCTGAGCGGCGATTACCATCCATATCGAAACCGGGAGGTGGAGTTTTGAAATATCTGTTTTATAGCCTCGCAGTCATCGTTTTACTGGTCGTCATCGGATTGGCCGCGGTGGTGTTTTTGGTCGATCCCAATGAATTTCGTGACGAGATCGCCGCCAAGGTGGAAGAAAACACCGGCCGCACGCTGGCGATCGAGGGAGACATCGAGCTGTCGGTTTTTCCCTGGATAGGCTTGCAACTTGGCCGTGTGGTGTTGGGGAATGCGCCTGGATTCGGGCCGGAACCTTTCGCCGAGCTCGATGGCGCGGAAATCCGGGTCAAGCTCATCCCCCTGTTGTCCAAACGGCTGGAGGTCAAACGTATCGTCCTCGACCGGTTGCGGCTGTCCCTGGCCAAGGACGCCCGTGGGCGAACCAATTGGCAGGATCTGACAGAAGGGAGAAAGCGGAAAGCGGCCGCGGAAAAGCAAGCGGAAGGGGCGGAGAAGCCCGCTTTGGAAGAATTGATGGTCGGCGGCCTGACTCTCAAGGAGGGCGCCGTCACCTGGAAAGACCGGCAGGCGGGAAAGACGATCCGCATCGACCATCTCAACGTCAACCTGGATCGGTGGCGCTTTGGCGAGCCGGCCGCTCTCGATCTGGGATTCGTTCTTCAGATGAACGACCCGGCGCTCAAGGAGACTTGCTCTGTCACCACCGATCTGGTGGTGGATGAATCCTTGCAGCGTTTCGAATTCAGGAAACTGAAGATCCAGTCCCGTACCGAAGGACAGATCGTCCCTTCCGGAAGGCTGACTGCCGGGCTGGGATCGACGGTGGTGCTGGATCTGGCGCAGCAAACCCTGACGGCGGACGATTTCCGCCTGGAGGCGGCCGAGGCATCGTTGAACGGCCGGTTGGCGGGCAGGTCCATCCTGGATAAACCCCGCATCTCGGGGCGCTTCAAACTCCGCTTCGACCCCAGAAAGACCCTGGCCACCCTGGACATTCCCCCGCCCGAGACCAGCGATCCCGCCGTGCTGAAACTGGCCGAGCTGGAATTCGGGCTGGAGGCCGGCGCCGATGCCGCGACCCTGCGGGATCTCAAAGGCGTCTTCGACGATACCCGGCTGGCCGGGCAACTGAGCGTGACCTCTTTTTCCAGGCCCGGAATCGGCTTCCAGCTGAAACTGGACGCCATCGATCTGGACCGCTATCTGCCCAAGGCGGTGGAAAACGCCCCCAAAACCTCCGCCGCGGCGCCTTCGGCTCCCGCCGGGCAGGAGAAACCCCTGCCGCTGGACAAGCTGGCCAGGCTGAACCTGAACGGCCGCTTGCAGATAGACCGGCTCAAGGTGAAGAACCTGAAGATGGAGGGGATCGGACTCACCGCGGCCGGGAATGGACGCGCCCTGACGCTGAAGCCCCGCATCGGCCGTTTCTATCAGGGCGATTTCCATGGCGCCGTCCGTATCGGAAGCGGCCGCCAGCCGACGCTCGATCTCACCGCCAAATTGCAAAAGGCGGCCCTGGGGCCCCTGTTGCGGGACTTGCGGAAGAAAGAACCGCCCCTTGAAGGGAGCGCTTTTCTGGATGTCAAGCTGAGTGGCAGGGGCGCCACCGAGGCGGCGATCAAGCGCACGCTGGGCGGCAATCTGTCGTTTCATGTCAAGGATGGCAGCCTGACCAATGTCAAGATCCTGACTTTGATCAAGCAAGGGGAAGCGTGGTGGAAAGGCAAGCCCGCTCCCCCCTCTTCCGGCCAGATCGAAAAACTCAAATTCGTCGGCCTGGATTTTCTCGCCACGGTCAGAAACGGCGTGGTTCAAACCGACCGTTTCCTGATCGACAGCCGCAAATTGCGCATCGAAGGCACGGGGAACATCGACCTGGCGCGGGAACGGCTCGACTATACCATTCGCGTATTGAGAATGCGGCACGAGACCGACGAAAGCGGCAAGGAGGTGGCCAGGGCGAGAAAGCTGCCCATCATCATCGACGTGACCGGCCCCCTCGACAAGCCCGGCTACATGCTGAACGTGGCGGAAATGGCCAAGGCCAGGTTCCGGAAGAAGATCGAGAAACAAAAATCCAAGCTGGAGAAAAAGGTGATCGAAAAGCTGGATAAAAAACTGGGGCCCGGCATAGGCGAAGCGTTGAAGGGGCTGTTTTCCCAATGAAACCGGAGCGGTTGCGGGAAATCCTGCTGCGCTGGCATGACAGCGAAGGGCGCAAGGATCTGCCCTGGCAACGGCAACGGACGCCTTATCGTGTCTGGGTGTCCGAGATCATGTTGCAACAGACCCAGGTGACCACCGTCATACCCTATTTCGAGCGTTTCATGGCGGCTTTTCCCACCGTGGAATCACTGGCCCGGGCCGAACTCGACCAGGTGCTGCATTTGTGGGCCGGCCTGGGGTATTATGCCCGGGCCCGGAACCTGCACCGGGCGGCCCGCCTGCTGCAGGACCGGTTCCAGGGCCGGTTTCCCGAGCGGCTGGAATCGTTGTGCGCCCTGCCCGGTGTCGGCCGTTCCACCGCCGGGGCCATCCTCAGCCTGGCGTTCGACCGTCCGGCGCCGATCCTCGATGGCAACGTCAGGCGGCTGTGGACCAGGCTTCACGGTATCGAGACCTGGCCCGGGGAACGGGCGACGGAACGGCTGCTGTGGCGGTTGAGCGAACGCTATCTGCCCGATCGGAACGCCGCCGTCCATACCCAGGCGCTGATGGATTTCGGCGCCACCCTTTGTACCCGAAGCCGCCCCAAATGCGATCGCTGTCCTTTTCGCGATCACTGCCTCGCCCACCGCCACGGCAAGGTGAGCGAAATTCCGGCTCCCCGCCCCAAAGTGCGCAAACCCGTCAAGGAAAGTTATTGGCTGGTGCTGAGCGACGGGCGGGAACGGCTGTACCTGGAACGGCGCCCGGCCAATGGCGTCTGGGCCGGGTTGTGGAGTTTTCCCAGTTGGGACAGGCGCGAGGCGCTGGAAGACCATTGTCTCGACATCGGCCTGGAAACCGGCGCCTTGACATGGCTGGCGCCCCGCCGTCATACCTTCACCCATTTTCAGCTGCGATACGTCCCGGTGCTGGCGGCCTTGAAACGAGCCGTGCCCAGGGTGGGCGACACCCCTTCCCGCTGGATTGTGCCGACAGGCCGGCCGGAAGTGGCGGTGCCTTCTCCGGTAAAAAAACTGCTGGCAGAGCTTGGAAGCGGCAATATGCTAACATAGCGTTTTTGTCAGGAATGCCGAGGAGTAAAAATGACCCGCCGAGTCAAATGCGCGAAACTGGGCATTGAGGCCGAAGGATTGGACACGCCCCCTTTCCCCGGTCCCGAAGGACAGAGAATCTACGAGAACATTTCCAAACAAGCCTGGCAGTCTTGGCTGGAAGTCCAGACCATGCTGATCAACGAACACCGCCTAACGGTATTCGAGCCGGAAGCCAAGGAATTTCTGGCCCGGGAGCGGGAGAAATTCCTCTTCGGCGGCGGTTCCGCCATGCCCGAAGGCTACGTTCCGCCCGATGCCGAACACGGCCAGACTTGACACACGCCGCCCGGCCTAGTTTAATACTGCCTTCTTCCGGCCAGGTAGCTCAGTTGGTAGAGCAGAGGACTGAAAATCCTCGTGTCGGCAGTTCGATTCTGTCCCTGGCCACCAGTAAAACAAAGCCCTGCCGGATCGCCCGCCAGGGCTTTTTTCTTGCATTGAATTCAATCCCGCTCACGGCGCAAAAGCCTCTTGAACGTCGCCAGGTTCTTTTGGAAGGTGGAGACGGTGGGCAGGGTGCGGCACTTCCCTTCCACCGCCTCGATCACCCGTAGTGATAGCGGCATTGGGCGATGATGAGGCGGCCGTCCTGCACCGTGTAAACCAAGCGGTGTTCATGGTCGATCCGGCGGGACCAGAATCCGGCCAGTTCATGCTTGAGCGGTTCGGGTTTGCCCGGCCCTTCGAACGGGTTGCGCTGGATGTCCCGGATCAACTGATTGATGCGCTTGAGCTTGGCCTTGTCGTGCTTTTGCCAGTACAGATAATCTTCCCAAGCTCGGCGCTCGAAGCTAATCATCGGGCAGCAGTTCCTTGGCCTCGACATGCCGGCCTTGGCGGATGTTTTCCAGCGCTTCGAGCAACCGGCGGCGGTTGGCCGGTTCCTTCAACAGATAGGCGGTCTCATCTTCCCCGGCCAGGCGCTTGAAGCGCAGAAACTCGATGAAATTCAACACCTCCCTGGCGTCTTCCTCGGGCAGGTCTTTGGTCAACTCGCGTATCCGCTCGGCGGTTTCCTGACGGCACATGGTCAAACCTCCTTCCGTTTCAACGGGGTGATCGTGGCGCTTTCCTTCACCCCGGCGGCTTTCAGAATGAAGCCGGTGATTTTCTGCATCGACTCTCGCAGGCGTTCCCCGTCGATCACGTCGCTGCCGGTTGAGTGATTCAGCAGGCGCTTGAGGACATAGGCGGGAATCAGGACGTTCTCGATAGCGGTTTTCGTGAAATTGAGCTTTCGGGGCATCGCGTCTTACCTTTCAAACGGCCGTTTCCATTCTGCCTTCGGGGAAGGTCAGGGGGGGCGTAAATCTCCGCAAATGTCCGGGGCATGATAACGCCTTGAAACGTAAAGGTAAATTAGCTTTCGTAAATATAAAGCCCTGCCGGATCGCGCCGCCAGGGCTTTTTTCTTGTCGCCGACAGCAGGAAAAGCCTGCAAGGTTTCCGCGCTTTCCGCGACTGTTGTCAGGTAGTCAAGATTCAGCCAAACGCAAGGCTTTATGGGCAAGGTCTTTGCCAACGCTGAAATTCGCCCGTAAATTCAGGCCAGGCGCAGTCCTCCCCGGCCGCTGACGGGGCCTTCCGGCGGAAGTGACAGGTGGTAAGGTCAAGAAATGGCCATGGTGTATCCTGTAGGATACAATCAGAAGATGGGCTATACGCTTGCCAGTACAACGACTTTCCGCAATTGGGTGGAGAAACTGGACCCCGGCATCCGGTGCCGGCTGCTCGCCAGAATTGACCGGGTGTGCCTTGGCAACTTTGGAGACCACAAGCAGCTTCAGCCAGGGCTGTATGAGATGCGGTTTTTCTTCGGTTCCGGCTACCGCGTCTATTACACCTTGCGAGATGGCCGAGTCGTGCTGCTGTTGGCGGGCGGTGACAAGTCCAGCCAGGCGCGCGACATCGCCAAGGCCAAAACCATCCTCGACAGTCTGGAGTGAATCATGAGCGAATCCATCAAACCTTTCGATCCGGCGGAATACCTGGAAACGGAAGAGGACATCCGCGAATTTCTGGAAGAAGCCACCAAAGGCACACCGGAGGAATTCATCCATGCGCTGAATACCGCCGCCCGCGCTGCCGGCATGACCGAAGTCGCCCGTAAGGCCGGCGTCAGCCGTGCCAGTCTGTACAAGACGCTTTCCGGCGAGGGAAGCCCGAAATACGAAACGGTTAGAAAGATTGTCGAGGCCCTGGGCTGCCGCCTCACCGTGATTCCAGATGATACGGCGCGGCGGAATGAAGTTGCCTGAACGCCTCGTATCCATCCGCTCCAGCCGCGACCTCATCGAGTATTTCCGCACCCCAGTCCCTCGAATGGATCGCGCTGGATGTCCCGGATCAACTGATGGTAAAACCCCGGAAAACCAAAGACAGGCAAACGACGTCAAACCCCGATACGGCGAACCTTATCCCCTGTCGCTTCTGTCGGAGGGGGCCGGGAAGGATCCGTCACCGGCCCGGGGGCGGGTCATTCAGTAGAACCGCCGCTGGAACAGAACCGAAGTGATGACCTTGCGGTATCGGTTCCCGGCGTCTTTCTCCAGATCGACGCAGATCACCGGATCGAGCAGGGAATACTTTTGCGGTTCCGCGTGACAGACACTTTCTTTCAGCCAACTGTCGGTGACTTCCAGGTCGTAGAGTGTGTCGTGGCAGGGGAAGCGCCCCCGAATGACCGGCCGCCCGCGGCCGTGGCACCTGACCGACAGATCCAGCCGTTGCACCCGAATGAGAAGGGGCGTTGCCGTTTTCGGTTTGCCGGGGAGCAGATCGTTGTACCCCTCCCTGCTGTGATGGCCGTTTTCCCACAAGCCGGCCGGACGATCGAGCCAGGGCGTCAGCTCGCTCCAGGCGAGCCGGCCCAGATACCGCCAGCGGCCGTCTTGGGCCGGCAGGCGCCCCGGTTTCCCCGAATCGGCGGCGAAGGTGGCTGAAACGATATGCAGCACGTCCAGCGTTTCCCCGGTCACGCAACCCATTTCCCAGGAATGGAAGAAATCCCTTCCGCCCTCGGCCAGCGGCAGAAACCACGGCCCGGGGCCGTTTCCGCGCCATTCCTTGCCGGCGATGCGGTACCCCGCACCCCGGAGAGAGCGGGCGAGACAGACGAAGCTTTTGCTGTAAACGATCATTCCATTCACCTCCCTGTAGGGTAAGGACGTACACCGCGGCTCCGATTGGTCATCCTGGATCGTCTGCCGGGAAAAGACTTCCTTTCCCCGATCCTTCGTGGAGACAGGATCGAGCCGAAGGAAGATTATGCCGGCCGGGGCTGAAGCGGAAATGAATGGCAGGCTTGCCGGCGGTGAGGGTGTGTCAGTCCGTCTCCGTCGATATCCGGTAACGCCCCAACCCCATGCTGACGCTCTTGCCCACGTGGAGCCAGCGCCCCAGCGCCAGCCAGGGCCAGAAGGGGCGCAGGTCGCCGGCCGCGAACGTCAGCCAGCCGGTCAGCCCGCCCATCTTCATCGCCGTCCGCTGGCGGGTGGAGTAGCGTTGCCAATCGTACCAGCCCAGGCTGCTTTCACCCGGTTCCACCGTTTCGGCGCGCGCCACCAGATCGCGGAAATCCACCTCCAGGGGGCCGTCGCCGTGGAAGTGATGCAGCAGCGACAGTCGCCGCAACAGGCTGGCGACGAGGCCGCGGAAGCGAAACGCCGCCGGTCCCATCAGCCGCTGTCCGTGGCGGATGCGCAGCGGGGTTTCGATCACCAGGCGGCAGACGCCCTCTGGCGGGGGCGGTGGCGCCTCCGCCTCCGCCGGCAGGGGGGAGAGGCCGCCGCCGGCCTCGTGAATCGGGTGCCACACGCCGCCCGCCAGCTGACTCACTCCCTCCAGACGATAGCGGCCGCGCCCCCTGCCGACCCCCTGCTTCCCCATTTCCCCCCAGGCATGAACGATATAAGGCAATTGCGAGACCGCGCGGCCGATCAGGGTCAGATCCACCGTGAACGCTTCATCCACCTTCCAGGTGGCGCCGTTGGTGGCTTCCGGGTGAAGAATGAAGGGGTGAGGCGCGGCGGAACAGTTCGCCAGCAGCGGCGTGTCCGGCGGTGGCGGGGTTTCGAAAATGTCGCTGTAAGCGCAGCTTCGCCACAACAGGCAGTCGGGGCAGCGGGGCGTTCGGGTGACGCAGACGGTGCGTTTGAGGGCGTAACCAAAGGCCCCGCGCCAGGCGGAACCGGCGTAAGGAGGCAGCGACAGGGGCGTGACGGTGCGGCAGTGGAAGCGGAAGCGGGAAAAAGGCAGTGAAATCATGGTAGAGCGGCTTGGCGGAGTGGAACCTCACCTCAGCTTAGCCTGTTTTCGCCGCGGGCAAAAGCCGGCAAGCTTGCCGCCCCCAGGTCTTAATCCCTTTTCAATCAGGTCACTTTCTTAACGGTTCGAGTGATAGCCCAGGGCCAGGGACGGCCGTCTTAATCCCTTTTCAATCAGGTCACTTTCTTAACGTTTTTACGGGGGATTTCCGTAAATAAGAAAATTCGTCTTAATCCCTTTTCAATCAGGTCACTTTCTTAACACTGGTTCGATGTCACTCATCCGGGCAGCCGCCGTCTTAATCCCTTTTCAATCAGGTCACTTTCTTAACCGCACCCTCCTTTTTTTGTCAATGAAATCAATGTCTTGGAATGCTCCATAAAGAAAATTCCCGGCGCCGGAATCCTCATGTGGTTATACAAGTATAACATTTTTTTATATTAGGGTTTTTCCTCGCTCCCCGTTGGCGGGGTATGATTCAAATGTATCACATCCGGCATTTCGGGCAAGTGCTTGTTCACAGGTCTGGAAAGTGCTTCGGTAATTGCAGTTTTTCCACCTCGAACCGGGGGCCGCCGCCTTTCCTCGCCAGGGCGGACAGCATGGGGATGAACTCCGCCCGCGAACAGGGCCCGGTCGGGCGATGCCGGGAAAGAGGATGAGGGGGCGGTTCATCTCTGGCGATGGGTGATGGCGAAGGCGTTTCTGTCTTCTAACAGGTCGTACACCAGGCTGTCCATCCGCTTGAGCATCCGTTCCTTATCCTCGGCGGGCAGGAAGGCGTGAATGAAGCCCTGCTTGAGGATGGCCAGGGCATCCCAGGCGCTCATATCCGGCCAGTATTCGGTCGCCTTGCGGAACTCTTCATTCAGGGTGGTGCGGCTGATGCCGGGATTGTCGGTGCACAAAGTCAATGGCACGCCCTTCTTCCAATAGCTGACCAGGGGATAGCTGGCCGCATCGTACCCCACCACTTCGTCGTTGGAGGTTGGGCAGAGTTCCACGCAGATGCCCCGGTCGCGAAAGCGCTCCAGCAAGCGGGGCTGGTCGAGAAGGGTCAGGCCGTGGCCGACCCGGTCGGCATGCAGGCGGTAGGCGGCGTTCCAGATCTGCTCCGCCGGCGTGCCTTCGCCGGCATGGATGGTGATGGGGATGCACTCGGCAAAGGCGGGCTCGAAATGGGTGGCGATTTCCTTGAGCCGTTGGTCGCTGTCCCGGGCTTCATCGCCGGCCAGGTCCAGGCCGACGACGAAGTCTCCCAGCACCTGCCGTGCCTGGACGGCCAGCTGCACCGTTTCTCCCAATTTGTGGATCTTGCGCCGGTCGGCGATGATGATAAAGCGCAACTCGATCTCCTGGCGCCCGCCCCCGTATTCGCGGGCGATGGCCTGCATCCGGCGCAGGAACTCGATCTGCTGTTGCCGGGTGCGGCGATATTTTTGCGGGCTGCCCCGCAGTTCCAGATAGCGCACTCCTTCCTTCCGCGCATCGTCCAACAGCGCCCGCAGGTAGGGTTCCAGGGCGGCGGGATGGGACAGGGTGGCCGAGCCGCTCAGCTCGCCGGGCCGTTCGTAGGCCGCAAAGCCCCGTGGCCCGTCGTTCAATCCCTTGCGTGGCTCCGTCTCTTGATAAAGATTGCGTTCGAGCTGTTCATCGCTGGCTTCCACCAGCAGGGCCGCCGCGTTGTGGCTGCGCACCCCCTGTTTCAGCAACTCGGGCCAGTTCCACGCCCAGGGTTTCGCGGTTTGTTCGAGCAGGGGGCCGACCTGCCGATAGGCCTGTCGCCGTTCCTTGTCTGAAAGGCTTTGCCAGATGGCCCGCCCCACCTTGCGCTGGGCGGCGAGATCGAGGCAGCCGCCGATGTGCCGGTGCAGATCCGCCTTGGGCAGGCGAGTGATCCACTCTCCCGGTGTGTCGCTCAGGCGGATGCCGCGCAGTTGAGCGATGCGGGCGGGTGGCAGGCGATAGAGGGAGCGCCAGCTTTCGTGGCGTTCGTCCCGGGCGACGGCCTGGAGAAAGTTGCCCAGCAGGCGGCTGCCTTCGCGTTCACGGCGCTCCAGCTCGCCGGGCAGGCTGGTGGAACCCGGTTTCCGGGTCCAGGCGAGTGGTTCCCCGTCTTCACTGGCCAGGGGCAGTGGAAAGTGTGTGCCGTCAACGTCCGGGAATCCGTGTTCATGGATGTCCAGCAGTTCACTGCGCAGCCCCCGGCCCACCACCAGTGGCAACACGCCTTCGAGATCGGCCGGTTCCAGTGGCGATTGGAAGGAGGCGGGCGCGGCCTCTTGCATCTTCGGGGTCATCTGGCGGTAAGGGGGCGCGATGACGTGCAGCAGGGCATCGCATCCCATGAGCATCCCGGCTTGTTGCAGGTCAGCGGACATGGTCTTGCGGCCACCGGCCAGGCTGAGATAGAGGTGTCCGTTTTCACCCTTGTGGCGGGAGGCGAGCAGCACGGCGCGATAGATCAGTTCCTGGACTTGGGCCGTGCTCTCCCTGTCGGCGAGGTCGCTCACTTCCGCGGTGCGCCAGATACGCAGGGGCATGGCCGGCGCAATGGTCCGCTTCCAGGCTCTCAGCTTTTCCAGGCCGGAATCGAGGCCGGGGTCGTCGGTGGTGCAGATCCAGAGTTCATCGACCGCTTCCAGCCGGTATTCGCGCCGCAAGTTTTCGATGAACGCCTTGCGGGGGTGACGTTTGTACAAGGGGCAACGGTCAGGGTCCAGCAGGGCCAGTGCCTCGGGAATGACCGCCCAGGTCTGGCCCAGGGTGCACAGCAGGATGTTCATGGGACAGGTGGCTCCGGCCGGGGTTTTCGTCCGTTCAGGCTGCGACATCGCCCTGTAATGCGAGGAAAGCCGGGGAAAATCCGGCTTCGCTGAAGTCATAACGGATCGTGATGTCTCGCATTCAATCCTCCTCGAGGTTCAGGAATTGCTCCACCGCCTTGCAGCGATCGCGTTGTTTGAGTTTTTGCTTGTTTTTTCCCTGGAAGCCGGGGTTCCATCTGTTTTCGGCCTGCCAGAGGGCTTTGATTTTTAATGCGACTGTGTGTTTGTTTTCATCACTCTCCCAGTCGCCCGCTTGCAGTTTATTGAACAGAACCGCCGCCGGATTATTGTTTTTTTCGCGCCGGCAGATTTCCTCCAGCTCACGCTCCAGTGGCGAAAGTTGGGCGAGCCTGGCTGCTTCTTCGGCTTTTTTGCGGGCCGCCTCGTCTTCCTGTTCGGCCTGCTCCCTGGCGCGCTTCTCCGCTTCTTCTTTGATGGCTTGCAGCTTGTCCGCCAGTTCCCGCTGGTATTGCCTGACGGTAGAAATCCAGGCCCGCATTTTTTCACCATGGCGGGCCATGAGGGCCTCGGCCGGCTTCCATTCGGGCAGTGCCTCTTTAGGCTCGGTCATTTCCACCAGCAGCCAGCCGAAGGGGCGTAGATAGCGTTTGTCCTGACGGCTTCCGGTGGCCAGCCAAAGGGTTTTCGCCTGGGGTTCCCAGGCGGGTTTTTCGCCTTTCCCCTTCATGATTTTGATGGAGCGCACACCATTGAGGGTGACCGATTCGGCGCCGCTGTGCCGGCCCACCCGCAGCAAAAAGGCGTCGTTGTTTTGCAACCGCCGCTCGATAGCGGGATCTCCCAGCAGGGTTTCCACCGTTTGGCGCCACTCGCTGTCGAGAAGCCCGCGCTTTCCGAGCAGATCGGTTTCGCGCTCGAAGATGGGGCGGTAGAAACGATTGCAGGCGGTTGCGATTTCCCCAAAGCTGAATTGGAAGCGAGGCAGTTTGTCGCCCCGCTCATCGAAACCGGCCAGGTCGGAAATATTGAGCAACCCCTGAAAGGCGCGGAAACGGAAGGGCGCGGCGCATTCGAGCATTTGATACAGGTTTCTTTGCTCCGCCTGAGAGGAAACTTCCCTGCCATGTTTCATCACCGGCTGTTTCTTGCGGTTGACGGTGAACAGGATTTCGGCGCTGTTGAGTTCGTCCGGCCCCTGCCAGGCGCAGTCGCCGACCTGAATCAGGCGCATCGGGTCTTGATGCAAATCGCGCATGGTGTAGCCAAACAGGCGCTGCTGTATGTCGCGATTACGCTCGCCGCGTTCCGCCCGGTTTCCCTGGTTGACCGCATCCAGCAGGGCCGTCCGCATCGCACCCTTCAATCCGCTGCCGGGCAGGAACAAGCGCCTGTCCCGGGGGTTGTAGGCCGCCCGCTCGATCTCCAGCGCGTTGAGCACTTGCTTGCCACTGCTTTCGATATTGGCCGTCTTGCCCACCCGGTCTTCATACAGCTTTGCCAGTTCGTCACTGACATACACCACGTTGACAGCGGCTGGTATCAGCCATTTGCGGTTTTCGTGGAAAAAGGCCTGCACCTGCTTGAGCAGGTGGGGCGTGGCCTTGCCGGACAGAATCTTGTCCAGCGCCTGGCGCTGGCTGGCGGGCAGGTTTTCCAGCGCGGTTTGATCGAATTCGTACAGCGCATTGCCTTCGATGACATAGCCTGTGGGGGTATAGTCTTCGTCGGTGCCCATGTGCACCGGCGACAAGGGGGTGATCCAGAGTTTTCGGGTTTCGGGAATGCCGCTCATGCTCGCTCCTCCAGAGAGACCGGCAGCACCGGCGCGTAGCCTTGATGTACGGTTTGCGGGATGGCCTTCGACAGGCTGCCGTCACCGCCCAGCCCCCGGCCGATGAAGACGGACTCATTGTATTCCACGGGTGTCAGAATAGCGGCGGTGTCCGCCATCAATACCGGCGTCTTGAAGGGTTGCCCGCTGTGAACCGCGATGTCGCCATGGCGGCCGAAACGGGTGAAGGGTTGATACCAGCTATTGTCCGGCCGAAGTTTCATCCCTTGCGGCGCGCAAGGCGCCAGGGTGTACCAGGCGTTGGCGTTGGATTGCGCCGGCCATCGGGCTTCCTGAACCGCCTCCACCTCGAATTTCCCCAGGCCGATGCTGGCGTCGCGCCCGTAGCCGGACAGTCCCACATCCACGAGCAGTTGGCGGATTTCTTCTATTTTTATCCGCTCGTCGTGGGCGAGATAGAGGTCGAAGCGCAGGCCATCGGCGAAACGCAGTTGCGGCATGACATAGGGCGCGAATTCCCCTGTGCCGGTGGTGCCGGTCATGCGGTTGATGGTGTTGTGGGGCTGTATCGCCGCCTCCGCCAGATCGGCGTCAAAAATTTTCCGCTCAGGGTTGGCGTGATGGAGCCAGGTGTCAACCGGTTCGGCGAAATGCGCCACCGGAATCCAGTTGCGTTTCTTCACCTGCTTGCGATCCGCGCCGGCCACTTCGGCATATCGGTGCAGGGGCAAGGCGGGACGCGGCAAAAACCCGGATGGAAAGGCGTCGGAAACCACCAGAAAGGGCCTGTTCTGCGTGTAGCCTTCGAGCAATTCATCGAGCCGCGCCTCGCCCCGGCGGTGCAATATGGCCCAGCAAAGCTGCCCGAACAGGGTGTCGCCGCGAATCACGCCGCCGAAGCCGGACCGGGGACTGATCTGTGCCATCAGCGTTTTCATCAAAGCCTATACCTCGACCTGTTCCAGGCGCGCCTGTACCGGTTCGCCATCCAGTTGCAGACCGCGGAAAGCCACCTTGCCATAGCCCCGGGAGATGGAGCCGCCCAGGCCGGACAATTCCACCAGCTTGAGGCCGCGCAAGACCGGTTCCAGCAAGTCCTCGCCATCGATGACTTTCAGGGTCAACTGGAAGTTGAAGCGCGCGCCGGCGGGGACGCGTTCGGTGTTGCGGGGGTTTTCCGCCGTGCCCTTGATCCGGTCGATGGAGTTTTCCATCTTGGTTTCGGTGAGCAGCAGGTTTTTCTCACGCATTTCATCCACCCAGCCGGAATCCAGCTCACAGTCCCAGAAGGCGAGCCGGGTGGGGCCGATTTCCCTCACCAGGCTTTCATCGTCGTTCGTGCCGGTAGGGGCGTAACCGAACAGGCGGAGTATCTCGATGCCCTGCTCACGGTTGCCGTTGAGCCTGTCGATGTGCTTGATGCCCAGGGGCTTGCCATCGGAAATGGAGACCGTGCCCGCATGCCATTCCATCAGGCTGCGCATCTTGCCCTTGAGGCTGGAGCCGGGGATGTAGGGCTGATTGGTGACCGGGTTCTTGATCACCGGATTGTCGGTGCCGCCGATGTGCATTTCGGTATTGCCGCTGCCGATGTGGAGGCCGGAGACCAGTTCAATGGTGCCGGTGAGTTTTGCGATTTTGTCGAGTTTCATCGGTCAGTCTCCTTTTTCCAGCTTGTAAAATCCGAGGAACGCCTCGAAAAACAGTTTGGCCACCCGCAGATCATCCGTGCTTTTGACGAAATCGATAGTCTGCTCCATCAAATCCACAAAAGCGCCATCGACAAGCTTGCGGCCTTCGGCATAGGCGGCCTTGGCCTTGAGCATGCGTACAAAGGGCAGGTATTCATCGAACTCGTCTTGGTTCTGGCGGGCTTTCTCCTCCCACATCACCAGCTCGTCGTAGAAACGGCGCAGCTGCGTGCTCTTGTTTTGTTCCCGCCGGCAATCGGAAACCGTTTTTGCAGCCTCTTTTGCCGTTTTGTCGAACAGATCGGTGTCGATTTTACCTTCACCATTCCTGAATCGAATCGTGAACCCCAGCGTCCGCCTCTGATTCCGGTTGTTTTGCTGGGGCCTGTGGCCCCCTCTGTTTTGTCGATGATGATCGGCCATCACATTTCTCCTCTAGCTGCGCTGCTGATAAAGATGAATAAAAAGTGGAATCCGGAAACGGCTTCCATGTTGTTCAATGGGCTCGCTGATGATGCTGGCCAGTTCCTGCATACGCCGTTTTCGTTCCGCGTCGTTAAGGCCACGCATGCGTTCCAGCATCCGCCAGCTGCGGTAACTGAACCAGGATCGCCAGATGGCGTTTTCCGGTCTGGGCTGGTCGGATTTCAGGTTTTCGGCCATCTCGGCCAGTTCCTGCAGCCGGTACAGGTAACCGGTGCTCAGTCCGAATTCCTCGTCCTTTTCCCGTATCTTTTCGAAGACCTGCCACAGCCTGTCGAAGTCGTCCCAGGAGACGGTCTCGCCAAACAGCGTCACCGCGTTCTTTTCGCCATCGCCATGGCTCTTGGCGTGTTCAAGCGCCTGTTCGGCCATATCGCCCAGCTGGCGCACCGGCATGCCCGGCTTGGTCATCAGCAGGCCGGCGGAAAAATGAATGTCGCGGTTGTCCGCCACGTAGCGGGAAAACGCCAAACGCATCTTGCGCGCCAGTTCGATGGTGCTTTTCCACGGACCGATCAGAAAGAAATCGTCGCCGCCCGCGAACACGGTGTAGGTGGAGGGGTATTTCTTGCGGCACAACCACGGTAGATAAACGGCGAAAAAGGCGTTCATCTGCCGTGACAACGACGCCCATTTGGCAAAGCTGGGGCGCTTCAGGCCCTGCTCGAAGATCCGCCCCAGGTTGTCCACATCGCCTTTGAGCACCATCAGGGCTTCGGTGCCGTTCCAGCGGCCTTTTTCGTCCAGCCAGCGGTCGTCGCGGGCGATATGTTCAAAGGATTTGGGGGCTCGGGTGTCCCACTCGGCATCTTCCTCGATGCCCTGGTAACGCTCGGCTTCCCAGGCGTTTGGGTCGCCCATTGGTGGGACATAAGCATTGATGTTGCGCCGGGCGTAGCCGTTGAACAGTACGGCTTCCTTGTCGGATGCCAGGGAATAATCCCAGGCCCGCCGCAGTGTGCCTTCCGCTGCCAGGGCGCCGAATTTGCCACTGGCTTCTTCACTGCCGGTAAAGCTGATCCGGTAGCCGAAAATATCGAGTTTCAGCGTATTGTGTATGTCGCCCCCGGTGCTGATCAGGATACGGTCGTGATGAGCCAGCCACTTGCCGGTGTGGATCTGATCCCATGCCAGCTTGCAGACGTATTGTCCCTCGGCCTTGGGCATGGGTTCGGTGGCGGGCGAACGGCCGTCGATGGCGCAGGCGCCTTGGGTGTTGTCGAAGGCGTCGAGAAAACCGCCGAACACGGGGTCGGGGGCATTTTCCGAGCACAGCGAGAGGCGGCGCGCCTTGGCGTCTTCCAGCCGTTTGAACAGGCGGTCGATCAGTTGTTTGAACGGTGGTTCGCCGCTGTCTTTGTGATTGACGAAATCGGCGCAGGCCGCCGGTTCCCAGGCGATGCCGATGCCCGATTCGCCCCAGGTCTGTCGCAGGAACCATTGATCGAACTCGCGCTGCAATGCGCCCAGCTTTTCGCGCACCTTGGGCAGGTTGGGGGCAACGATCAAAAATTTGCCCGCCGCGTTGATCACCTGGCTGGTGGGCGGCAGCCCCAGCTCGTCGAGGATTTTCAACGCCGCACATTCGGTGAGCAGCGACACATAGGCAGAGCGTCCCCGCAGCAGTTTGGCGGCATTTTTCTGGGTTTCCCCGCCATGGGCGAAAATGAAGGGCTGGATGCCGAAAAAATCGCCGATGATCAGCAGGAACTTGTCATCGTTCCAGGCCTGTTCGGCCAGACCCTGGTGCTGGCGCCTTTTGTCCCACTGGGCGCGCAGTTGCTCGCGGATGGTTTCTTCCTCGTCGTTTTCATGGAACCGCCAAAGGGCGGTGGCCAGCGCCGCCGTGGTGCGGGAATGGTCGTACAAGGAAACCTCCGGCTTGGTCTTGCCGGCGGTCGCCGAGGGAATCGCCGCCGCGTAGGCCGCCCACAGGGAATCGAAATGATCGAGCCACAGGCTCCAGTTCTGGCGGTGCGATTTGGGTATCGCCTTTACCGCCTCCATGAAGCCGTCCCAGATGACGCGGTATTCCGCCTGGGCTTGCTTGTTGTCGCTGTGCTCGCATTTACCGGCCGGTCTGGGAAAGAGGGATTTGACGCTGGCGGGCGCGAGGGGGTAGCGCCAGGTCAGGTCGGCTTTTGCAACAGCCTTGTCTTCATCGCCCTGCGGATGAATCTGTTCGAACAGGGTCAGCAGGCGCGCCGTGTAGTGATTGCACCCTGCCTGGGTTCTCTCTTCCGCCCGGTTGTAGGAATCGAACTCGTCACGCTCGAAACCCGACGCCACCCGGTCTGCCGTCGCGATCACCCACTGCAAGAAGGTCTGCGGCTTGTGGTGCATGGCCGAGGCGTTGATCAGGGAATCGTCCGTATCCGGGTCTTTCCAGGCCGTAAACGGCGTGACCTCCGCCCCGGTCAGCGGCGGCAGGTCCGCCTCCAGCAGGTCGATGGCGATACCGGTATAGGCGGCATGGATATGGGTATGGCGGCCGTCCCATGACGGGCAGTACAACTGCTTGTTGCGGTCGGCCCGTGAAACCCCGTCCGCGTCTTTCTCCATCGCCTCATCGATCCGGGCACGCTCGGCCAGCTTTCCCAGGTCGTGCAGGTAGGCCGCGAACGCGATGCGGCAACTGGCGCTGATTTTTTCTTTCATCGTTTCATTTGCCATGGACTCATATCCCACATTTTCATTCTTGTAATCATGCCGTCATTGATGAGGTTGTCTTTGTTCACAAGCTTGCGGGAACCGTTCCCGGTCACCGGACACCCCTCAATCCGCGTGATGCGAAGCTATGGAAAAGAGCGTACAGCCAACAGGTCTGACCCGTTTTGTGCATCATGCCACCCGGCTATTCCAAGCGCTCCAGCAGCGCCAGTTCCCAATCCTGGGCCTGCAAATCGTCCAGCCCCAATATGGCCCCTTCGGGCAGGCGTTTGAGCAGGCGAAAAACGATCGCGCGATCCCCCGGTTGCAAGCTGACCCGCTCACGCACCACCGGCACCGGCTGCCGCAAGGCCTCGCCCAGAAGCTTTGCCGAGGCGTCGTGGCCAATCGCCGACACAAATCCTCCGGCGGCCAAATCACGCGCCTTTTCCACCTCCAGCGGGGAAAACCGCCACAAGCCGTGGTCGGTGAGTACCGGGCTGTTGAGGAGGTAGGTGATAACGTGTCGATTGTTGGAGGAGGACGGCGAACCTGACGAAATCTTTGTAAAGTCCTCTATAACGCGGCGGGTCATGGGTTGATGCCTCCCGGACCGCGGATGGTTCCGAAGGTGGTCTGCCGTCGGTTGCCCGGCCGTACCCCCCGGGGACTACGGCCGGAGAAGATGATGAATGTAATGTGCGTCATATTCTCAGGATCTTTCTTCCAGCGTCTTCAGGAGTTGTTGCATTTCCTTTTTCTTCTTTTTCGACCAGGGAAGGAAAGCGACTGTTTCCCGAATCAACCGGGCCGCCTCCTGGCGACTGGCCGTCCCTTGCCACTGTTGGGCCTCCTTGAGCAACTTGACCCGAGCATCGTTGAGTGGTCCCCCTGGGCTTTGGTCATTCCTTTTCCTGGCCTCCTCGAACAGTCTTTTCAGATTGCGGATCTGCTTTTCCTCATCCGAAAGGCCGGCCTCGACCATTTTCTTTTGACGATTTTCCAGGATGCCTGCTTGCAAGGCATCCTCTTTCATCGCCCCATAACCGACTGCCGTTTTGGCACCGAACCCCAGCCACTCGAAGGCATGCTCAAACGCTGCCTGGAGCAGGGTCTTCCACTGGCCGTCCCGCGCCAGATCCGGCGCCAGGCGCATCAGCCGGGCAAGGTCACACTGCACATGGAAAGTAAACCCGGAACCGGGCGGTACGGTGAGGAAGGGGATGGGCGTCGGCTGCCCGGAGTCGTGGGGTTGCTCGCCGTCACGGTAGTAGTGGGTCTGGTGGGGTGTCATGATTTCCACCATGAGTTGATTGCCCCTGATTTCAGGAATCACATCCCAGAAGCTGAGCACACCGCGGAAATGCTCCTTCGCGCTGTCCTTGCTTTCCAGTCCAAAGAGCAGGTCCAGCGCGGTGAGGGAGACGGGTTTCTTGTCCATCTTGATCTCGGCCACGGGTTCACTGGTCCATGGGCTTTCGTCCCACATGCCCTGACTTAGCTCACGCACCGCCTGGCGCAGCACACCCTTGATACCGCTGCCAGGCAGGTACAAACCGAAGCGTAACCCAGGCGAAGCAGTTTTGAAGTCTTGTCCCAAATACGCGGGCACTGCTGCGATACTCATCGGACAGCTCCTGTGTTACAATGTAATACGATATTGAATGGAGAAAACGCCATGACCACCCTGAATGTCCGCATCGACGACGAACTGGACCGGCGGCTGACCAAGCTTGCCCGCAGCCAGCATCGCAGCAAAAGCGACCTGGTACGCGATATGTTGTGGCGCCAGACCAAGTTCGACGAGCTGAAACAACTGCGGGAGCGGCTCAGGCCATACGCCGAAGCGGCGGGATACCTGACCGACGAGGATTTTCTGCAGATCGATTCATGAAGGTTTTCCTGGATACCAATGTCTGCCTCAGCGCGTTTTTTGGTCACGGACTCTGCACCGAGCTGCTCGACTACCTGCTGCTTGAGCAGCGCCATCACATTCTGGTGTCCGCGCCGGTTATTGCGGAATTCCAACGCATTGCGACTGATAAATTCCGCGTACCGTATGATGAGGTCGTTGCGGTGCGCGCTTTTCTCGATGACTTCCTGGTTTCCGACAAACCTGCACCACTGCCCGGCGATTTCCCTGACCCGGACGATGCGCCCATCATCGGCGCGGCCCTGGCTGCCGGTGCAGACCTGTTCATAACCGGGGACAAGGCGCTGCTGGCGCTTGACACGGTCGAAAACCTGCCGATCCGCTCGCCGCGCGACGCCTATATTCTGCTGCGTGACCTGCCTCACTGACTGTCCCCTTGCCGCGCCGCCGCCATTTGCCGCAGCCAACGCAGCCAGGCGAAGGCCTCGGTAGTCACGGCCTGGAAGTTTCGGCTGTCGGCTTGCATCATCGCCTCCATGAACTCATTGAAGTCTTCCGGCGTGTTGCAGGTTTGATGCAGCCATTGGCGCAAGTGCCGCCCCAGAGTAACGTGCCGCCCGCCTTTTTGCTCCAGAAAGGCCATCACCTGCATCAGGCCGCTGTTCATGATCAGCGCCGGCAAGCCCTTGGCGTCGTTCACGTAGTTCTTGCCATGCTGTTGCAAGCCCTGCCTGCTTTTCTAACATGGTCTATAATCCTGTCAGTTGGTCAAGTATGAGGTCATCATCAATGAAAACGGTCAATGTTCACGAGGCCAAGGCCCATTTGTCGGAATATCTGGCCGCCGTCGAGCGCGGCGAAACCATCATCATCGCCCGGCGCAACAAGCCCGTCGCCAAGCTCGTTGCGGTGGAGCCGGAGCAGCCGAAGAAGAAACGGCCTTTCGGGCTGGCGAAGGGGAAGGTATGGATTTCGCCGGATTTCAACGAGCCGCTGGACGAAGAACTGCTGGATCTGTTCGACGGCACCCGCATGTATCCCGAAGACCCGCTGAATCCCGACTGGAAACCGGATGATGAGGCGGACAAACCATGAAGCTGTTGCTGGATACCTGCACCTTTCTGTTCCTGATCAGCGATTTCGAGCGAATTCCGGCAAACACCCGCCAACGGCTCGCGACGCTGCCGCTGACCGTGAGCACCCTCACTCTGTGGGAAATCCTGATCAAGATCGGCAAGGGGCAGTTGCGCATCGATACCGGCAACCAGGGCATGGGCGGGTTCTGGCGCGAACAGTGCGAGGCGCTGGAGGCTTCGGTTATTCCTGTCCAACCTGCTGATGTCTTGCATTTGCCAGCATTGCCGATCATTCACCGCGACCCTTTCGACCGCCTGCTCATCTGCCAGGCCATTGAGCATGGCCTGGCCATCGTCACCCCCAATGATCATATCCGCCGGTATCCCGTCAAGACGCTCTGGGACTGAGTGACGACACTCCCTCTCCCCCCGGGAGAGGGCCGGGGTGAGGGGATCGTGAACCCGGGCGGCCAGTTTGGTCTGCCAAAATGTATCGTTGTTCATTGTCTGTCATCCCTTTTTGTCGTGCTACAATACACATCAGGAGGTGTATCATGCGTACCAATATCGTTCTCGATGATGAACTGGTGGCCGAGGCCATGAAGCTCACCGGCGCCAAGACCAAGCGTGAGGTGGTCGATCTGGCGCTGCGCCAGCTGCTGTACAAGGAAAAGCAGCAACGGCTCAAAAAGTTGAAAGGCAGCCAGCTGATCGACCCCGGCTACGACCTGCTCAAAACACGCCGCTGGATGGATGATGCTGGTTGACACCAGCGTCTGGATTCCCTGGCTGCTTGGCCGGGAAACGCCGTTCACCCTACAACTCGACACCCTGCTGGACGAAGCCAACGCCCTGTTGGCACCGGTCATCCTGCAGGAGCTGCTGCAGGGCGCACGCAGCAAAGCAGAAATACGGCGGCTGCATGATGAGTTTTCCGACCAACCCATGCTCCGAGCCGGTGATACCACATACTGGCTGGCCGGCGAGTTGTACGCCCGTTGCCGCTGGCAGGGCATCACCATCCGCAGCCCCCATGACTGCCTGATTGCCGCCCTGGCCATCGAACACGATACCCCTTTGCTGCACGAGGATCGGGATTTCGAACGCATTGCCGAAATCGAACCCGGCCTGCGGTTATGGACGCCCACAGAAACTCCGTGATTCACGGATAGCATCACCGCCCCCTTTGCAAGCCGCCTTCAGCGTCCAGAAACTTGTGGACCGATGACCAGACCCTGATCAACGTCGCTCTGTCCGGCCTGAAATCCGATGGTGGCTTGCAGGGCATGTGGAAAATCACGCCGTAGAGTTTTCCGCTTTCGTCTTTGCGCACCTTGAAGCGCAAACTGTTGGGCAGCCGTTTATTGCCCCAGCCTTTCACAGAATGGCTATTGCTCACAGGATACGACAGCCAATGCCGAGCCTCTGGCTTTGCCGCATCTTTCCCCGTTGTGAATGGGAAAGAAGTGCGCAAAGCGATCTTCAGTTCAGCAAGGTATGCAATGACATCCTCCCAACGACCAAACGATTCCGTCCACCACATCAATGGGCCCTGTTCGTCACCGCCGATGGCGTGCGCCCACTCATATTCAAGACATTCTTTCCAATCGCGCGTTTTGATTTCCGGCTCGACCGACTCCTCGCCCAGCAACATGAATGAGCCCCAACCGTTGCGAGAACGGCCGCCGATTGCACCGAACCACGACATCATTTCCAACGCACGCATCAGTAACCGGGCATTGTCATCATCGGGAAAAGCAAGCCTCAGCGTTACCATTTCGCCCGCGTCGATTGCTGGCGCATGATTCAATTCACCTGCCTTCTTTACAGGGCCATAGCCTAAATACAAGGCCGAGTCTACGGCCATGCCGCCCTTGACCTCAGGGTGTTTGACGGTCGCCGTACTTGGCCATTTTGATTTTGTACCCCTGTCCCACTTGTCCAGCCGTATTCGCAAAAGACTTTTATTGCTGGCACCATCCGCGGCGCTGCCAAACAACCGCGCTTCCTCTGCACGCATTTTGGAAACATCCGCCGGGTAGCCGTGCTCTTCCGCCCAGGCGACCCGCCACCATTCACGCAGTAAATGTTTGAAGGGCGGAGTTCGCCACTGTCCTTCCTGCTCGGCATTGCCGAGAAAGGCGGGGGTGGTGAAGCGCACGGTGTATTTACGCTGGAGCATTTTTTCACTTCTCCCCTGTATTTTCGTCACCACTGGTTTCCTCCGGTTTGCCATTAAAGGGTAGTCCCGTTCGCTGCGTCCGTTCCTTTCCCGCAAGCTTGCCGAAACGCACTGCCTCGGGCGGCAGTTTGAGGCTGTACTGGCGCGGTCTTTTGCCGCCGTCGTCGATCAGGTAGGGGGCCGCGGCCGGGCCCAGGGCCTTTTTCAAAGCGGCGTGCAGTTTGGATTTGGTGGTCGAGAAGTAATCGCCATCCATGCCGTGTTGCAGCGCCTTTTCGGTGCGTTCGATGTCATCGGCCTGATGGCCGCGGATGTTTTTGTATTCCTGGATGAACCACTTTCCCCACTCGCTGTCGGGTACATCCTTGGGTGGCGCCGGCAGTGGCCCTTGCCCTTTTGCCGCGCGGCGGGCGAACAGACTGTAGAGCGCCAGCTCCCGGGGCGGCAGAGGCACCGTTTCGTCCCCGGCCCGGATGCGCTGTCCCGCCAGGTCGATGACAAGCCGCGGCGGGGCCAGCGCCTTGCGCGCGGCGGCGACGGTTTCGCTGTAGCGGGCGCGCCCGGTCAGCAATTTTTCCGGCAGGCCGTGGCGCAGGCTGACGAAGGGGATGTCGGCCAGGGTCACGGTGGCGTTCCGGGTGTCGGCCAGGGCCCCGTCGCGGGTTTCGATGACCTGGCTGTAGGGTGTGGGATAGAAGAAATTCCAGCTCGACTCGAACGGTTCGCTGACCAGCACGTGCGAAAGCCGGTCCTGGGGGCGTCCGTAGAGGGACAGGGCGTAACCGAGATAGAACCCCATGGTTTTCCGCCCCCCGGCGATGGAGGCGTGGAGGCTGCTTTCCGGGTCGACGGTGAACGACCGCACCTTTTCGCTGATCAGGTCCGCCAGCCGTTCGTTGTCCGCCACGGTGCGGATGTCGTCGAGCGGTTTTCCCCCCGAGTCGCATACGCAATGGATGTGGTCCGGGGAAAAATCGATGGGCGGCAGCTTCAGATCCCGCCGCAGGCGGTGGAACCACCCCGGCTGGTCGGAAAGCAGGGCCAGCTCCGCCCGCTCCCGCCCCGTGGCGGTGGTGATCAGGTGGATTTCGGTGGGCACTTCGCCTTCTCCTTTGGCGAGGGCGTAGAGGGTTTCGGTCACCACCTGGGGCGAAAGGCCCGTGACCGCCAGCAGGATGCGGCGGGAAGGCGTGGGCGCGGATGCGGGGTCGGGCATGATTCGGGCGGTGGAAGTTCATCGTCTCCACCGCCAAGTCTAGTCGCCGCGGTCATGGTTCGGCAAGGCCGGCAAGCCTGCCGGCCCGCGCCGGCTTTCCGAACGCCGATCCCTTTTAAATCAGGTCACTTTCTGAACAGGGATCTGGTGGCCGGCAACCTGCCGCCATCCGGGCGTGACACGGCCGCCGACCGCCTGGCGGCGGTGCTGACCGTCTTCGACGCCACCATCCACGTCCGGGGCGCCGCCCTGCTCTCTCCCCTGGACAGGGGAAAACATCAGGCGGCATGCTGAGCAGATAGCCGAGCCAGGTGAAACCTGGGACGAGGCCCAGGCACGGGCACGGGAGGAACTGAAAAAACTCCGAAAAAGCCTCAAAGGCCGTAGGCAACCGGTCTTCCAAAAATGACTGGATTCCCTCTGTCCAGCACGGTTTCTGTCAACCGATCATCGCTTTACGAATATCCTTGACCAATAAATAGAGGTGATAAGGATCGGTTGGAGCAGGCAGGAAACCGAAGTGCTCGTAAAAGGCTCTGGCCTGATCGTTTTTGGCGTGAACCAGGAACGCCCGGATGCCCGCAATGTGCGCCGCCTGGACTGTCCGCTGCATCGCATCCCGCAATAACCCGGCACCGACACCTTTACCCTGCCACTTCAGATCAACAGCCAACCGGGCCAGCAACATGACGGGAACAGGATGACGGGAAAGCCCTTTAGCCAGTCGATCGGGCGCATCCTCATAGGCGACGCTCCCCACGACAAGGGTGTAGTAACCGATGATGTCTTTACCGGCGACGCCCACATAGGTCCGTGCCCCGTCCGCACGCTGGTTCATCAGGGCGTAACGTTTCAAGTACCGGTTCAGGGGTGCCTGCCCGCAATCGAAGCTATCAACGTCATGTGTACGTTGAAGCTTCTCAATACGCGGACGGTTTTCCATTTCACGGGTCAATCGAAGATTCCCGGTTCCCGCATCAGCCGCTCAATCCGTGGCAAGGGACGCGGTGGCGCATCCAGTGCAGCCTGAAACGCCTCCCATTGTTCAGCGTCAAGGCCGAAATACCGACGGTTCGCCAGAACCTCATCCGCAGCGCTCAAGGCGCTTTCCACAATGAATTCGCTGACGGTCTTGTGCCGTAACGAGGCGGCCACCTGCAAAGCTTTCTTGGCTTGTGGATGAATTCTCAGATCGATTCGGTCAGTGCGTTTGTTCGCCATCATCGTTATACCTCCTGTATTGCAATCTAGCATGAATGTACACACAATGCCAGTACATTCCAGGTCTCTTAAAAACGAACGTTTTCAGGAGATTCGAGAACCGGCTGTCCCTTTTCAACTTCATAAGCCTTCTGAAACAGTCTCTTGAAAACACCTCCTCAATAGAGGAGGATGTCGATGAGTTTTCGGAGACAGGAGCGCATGATGGCTTTGGGCATTCGCCAGGTTCACCCCCTGCTTGACCGTCAGGCTACCCGTCGCAGGCACCAGGCGCTCGAATGCGCCCGTCGGGTTCTGTCCCGCTTTCGGAATCTGGGCATCGAAGGCTATGTGGTGGGTTCCCTGGCCAGCGGACGGTTCATGGCCCACTCGGACATCGACTTTTTGGTAACCCACTGCCCCCGGGACATTGATCGTCTGTTGCTGGAGGCCGAAGTCGAGCAGCTGTGCGGTGACATGCCTTATCACCTGATCTTTTTGGACGAGATTCAGGATCTGTATTGGCGGCGGAAACTGCTGGCTGAACGGAAGACCCTGGAAGAGCTGGAGGCGGGCGATGCTGCCGGTGTGGTATGAATCAAGCCCCACCTGGATTACATCGCCCAGGAGCGCCAGGCTATGGAGGAATCCCTTGCTTGGCATCGGAAGGATCCCGCCTCCCGGATGCCGGTGAGGGCGATGGCATTGAGCCTGCAAAGCCTTTACAACGGCTTCGAGTACATCATGAAGAAGATCTGCCAAGAGATAGACGGTCACGTCCCCCGCGGAGATACTTGGCACGCCGACTTGGTGAATCGCATGGGCGTGGCCACGGAAAACCGGCCCCCGGTGTTTTCCGAAGAACTCCTGAAAGAGCTTCACGCCATGCGGGCATTACGCCACCGGATCGTTCATGCTTACAGCTTTTTCCTCGATCCAGACACCTTGGCTGCTGCGTCGGAACGGGCCATGAAGCTTTCCGAGCGTTTCTCCACCGAGGTGACCACGTTTTTCCAGGTCTTGAGCAAATAGCCTCTTTTACTGACACCTCAGGCCACCTGAATTTATTCAGTTTGCCAACAAGGTGGTTAGTCCTAATCCCTTTTAAATCAGGTCACTTTCTGAACGCGGATCGTCTCGCTGGTGATGGCGAGTGGGGAACGGTCTTAATCCCTTTTAAATCAGGTCACTTTCTGAACAAAGGTCGTGGAGGCAATACAAGAAGATGGGTCCGTCTTAATCCCTTTTAAATCAGGTCACTTTCTGAACAATCTGATTCGCGGTCAGCTGGTCCCGCAAGCGCTGTCTTAATCCCTTTTAAATCAGGTCACTTTCTGAACCCCACCGAGCCCCAACAACGATCACATACGGGGTGTCTTAATCCCTTTTAAATCAGGTCACTTTCTGAACCCCACCGAGCCCCAACAACGATCACATACGGGGTGTCTTAATCCCTTTTAAATCAGGTCACTTTCTGAACAATCCCTCCGCCGCTCATCCCCGCATACGCGGAGGTCTTAATCCCTTTTAAATCAGGTCACTTTCTGAACTTTTCTATTGGAGGTGCAGCCATGATCGAGAGGATCGTCTTAATCCCTTTTAAATCAGGTCACTTTCTGAACGGCTCGGGATATCGTAGCCCGAGCCCAGGGCTACGGTCTTAATCCCTTTTAAATCAGGTCACTTTCTGAACCTTTGCCCCCCGGCAAAGCGATCAATTTCCGCCAAGTCTTAATCCCTTTTAAATCAGGTCACTTTCTGAACGCGCAAAGCCGCTTGACCGCCCACAGGCTGGCCACGTCTTAATCCCTTTTAAATCAGGTCACTTTCTGAACCAAGGCAGGTTTGTCCACGGCGAAAAGACAAAGAGGTCTTAATCCCTTTTAAATCAGGTCACTTTCTGAACCTTCCTTTATATGCACTCAATGCGAGTGCATATGTCTTAATCCCTTTTAAATCAGGTCACTTTCTGAACGTAATGGAGGGGCGCGGTCCAACTACGGAATCGGCGTCTTAATCCCTTTTAAATCAGGTCACTTTCTGAACAAACAAAATGATTTTCACAAAGCATCAAATCGAACGTCTTAATCCCTTTTAAATCAGGTCACTTTCTGAACTTTCCACGCCGGAAAACATGGACCAGGCCATGAGGTCTTAATCCCTTTTAAATCAGGTCACTTTCTGAACGGACAGGTCAGCGGTAATCTCGGCAGTGTCGCCGGGGTCTTAATCCCTTTTAAATCAGGTCACTTTCTGAACTAGCTCCAATCCGATGAATTGCCGTGTCTTTTCCGTCTTAATCCCTTTTAAATCAGGTCACTTTCTGAACCGCACCCTCCTTTTTTTATCAATTAAATCAATGTGTTGGAATGGCCCGTAAAGAAAATTCCCGGCGCCGGAATCCTCATGTGGTTATATGTAAATACCATATCGCCATATATGGAGATCATCCGTCATGGTTCCATTGCGAGTTTAGCATAGTCGCAGGTTCCGGCAAGTCCAGGCCGGTCAGTTGCACGCCTTCCGGCCACAGGGGGCGGCCCCAGCATTGCCAGTCGGGGTGTTGCGGCAGGGGGTAGAGGCGCACGTCGTCTTCGCGCGGGTCGATCAGCCCTTCCAGTTTTCCGGCCACCCGCGCCTGCCCTTCCCGGTTCAGGTAGAGGAGGAATACCGAGTATTGCAGCGGGATGCCGAGGCCCTTCAGGTACCGGTGAACCCGCCGCAGCCGCTTGGGATCGGTGATGTCGTAGCAGACGATGTGGGGCAGTTTGCGGCGGTTCACGGTGTGTAGGCCTCTCCGTGTTCCAGCCAGCGCCACAGCCGGGCGGTCAGGTCGCGGATGCGCCGTTCCAGCCATTCCGCGTGACGCTGGTAGGCGGCCACCCGGGCGCGGGGGTCGGCGGGGTCGGCGTCGAGCCGGCCGTCGAGGGCCAGGTGCCACAGATCCCATTCCATCACGCCGGCGGCGCAGTTGAGCAGGCCGGGCCAGTCGTGGCCGGGTTCGAGGGCTTCGGGGGCGATGTGGTAGCCGGTGAGCACCTCGCCCACCTGGGCCTTCAGCAGGGGCTTGAAGACGAGGGGGGAGACGGCGCCGCTTCCCCGCCGTGACCGCAGCGCCGCCAGCAGATGGCGGCGGACGGCGCGGACCCGCAGATCCGGCGGTCGCAGCCGCCGGCGCCGCAACAGGGTCAGCAGCCGGGCGCGGCCGCAGGCGCGGAACCAGTCCGCCAGCCGCGCCGGGCCGTCCGCCCGGGCCAGATAGCCGCCGAGCAGTTCGTCGAGCGGGTCGCCCGGGGGGTGGGCGCTGAAGCAGTGGCCGATCTCCCGGCCTTCCCGGTCGAGAAAGGTGACCGGAATGCCGCCTTTCAGGCATTGCAGCAGGGCGGCGGTGCTCCAGTGAACCGGGCCGCGGCAGACGATCCGCCCCACCCGCGCCAGCGGCAGGAAACGGTCGGCCTGACCTTGGCTGTGGACTTTCAGCGCCGGGCCTTCCAGGGTGACGCGGCGCACCCCGGGGGCGTTGAGATAGACCGGTTGCATCATGGCGCCACCTCCCGCAGCCCGGCGGCCAGGCGCGCCGTCTGGCGCCGCAGCGCCCGTTGCACCGGCCCGACCCGGCTTTCGAAGGCGGAGAAGAAGCGTTGCCTCCCCGCCTTGCCCAGCAGGCAGGCCCCGCCCTTGCGGCGGAAGTGGTTGCCGTCGAGCCAGCGGGTGCGGAACCATTCATACACCCAGGCATCGACGCAGGGGCGCCAGGGTTCGATCAGGTCGCAGGCCAGCGATTCCCGTCCCCAGGCGGTTTCGTGATAGAAGCCGATCATGGGGTCGAGCCCGGCGGCCCAGGCCGTTTGCACCGCCCGTCCGTGCAGCAGGGTGTAGGCCAGCGACAGGGCGGCGTTGACCGGGTCGGGTGGGGGGCGCCGGTGGCGGCCGTCGAAATCCAGGCCCGGCGGAAACAGTCGGACATAGGCCCGGAAGAAGCAGCGTCCGGCGCTGCCCTCGACACCGCGCAGGGTCGCGAGGTCGGCGGCATCGGGGATGCGCGCTTCGAGCCGCCGCAACCGGTCGGCGGCTTCGTCCAGCACCCGCCCCGGTTCCCGGCGCCCGTCACGCAGGGCCGTCAGCCAGCGGCGTTGGCGCCGGATTTTCGCCGTGACCAGCGGCCGTGACCAAGCCAGCCGGGTGGCGGGGTCGGAGGCGGCCCGGTATTGGGCCAGCCGCGGCGCGGCGGCGTTGTGGCCGCTTCCCAGCACCAGCGCCCGGCGGCGGCTGCGATGGGTGTCGAGCAGCATCACCGCCACCCCCGCTTCGGCCAGCTTGCCGAGCAGGAGGCTGTCGAAGCGGGTGCGGGCGGCGATCACCAGCCGTTCCAGCAGCGCCACCGGCACGGTGCGCCGTCCGTCGCCGTGGCTGAAGACCAGGCTGCCGCCTTCCAGTTTCAGTTCGCCGTCGCCGCGGTCGAGATAGAGCGTGCTCATGGCTTCACCCCAGATAGAACCAGTCGGGGTTTTCCGGCGCCACCCCGCGCCCGAGGGTGACGGTCTTTTGCCTCGGGTCGAGGCGGATGCTCAGCAGCCGGTCCCGGTTTTCTTCCAGCAGTTGCGCCAGATCCGCCAGCAGGCGGCCCTTTTCCGCCGCCGTCAGCCAGCATTCGTGGACCGACTTCTGCCCGCCGGTGGCGTAGTGGCGGGCCAGGTGCAGCGCCGCCCGCAGGCGGCCGGGGTCGCCGACGTCGTAGGCGATCAGGTGAAGGTGGCGCTGTATGGGCATGGCGTTCTCCCGGTTCGTTTCCACGGGGTCAGAGTAACCCGGCGGTAGGGAAAAAACCGGGATGGCAGGCTTGCCGGAAGGGGGGTCAGGGGGGCGGCCGCAGGGGGCCGAAGTTGATGTATTTCCCACTCTGGAAGTGATAGAGGTTCACGGGAACCGCGTTGGCGAATTCGGCCCCCACGGGCGCGGCGGCCACCGCCGGGCCGGCGTGGAAGTAGTGGATCTTGTCGGCGCCGCGGGCGAGGATGCCGGCGGCGGTTTCGCGGATCTCCCGCAGCAGGTCGGGCATGTCGCCGGGCGTCAGCGATGCGTCGCGGGCGATATGGAGGATGCGGTCGTCGGGGATGTCCTGGAGGGCGGGGTCGTCGGAGCGGAATTTTTCCACCGCCGTGCGGATGTCCTTGCCCGGCAGCAGGTCGACGATCAGAATCGCCGGGCGCGCACCGGGATCGCGGCGCACGGCCTCGAACCAGCGCTTGCGGCGGCGGCGTTCGCCGAACACCACTTCCCACCAGGTCCAGATCATGGGCACGGTGGCGACCAGCCCCAGGACGATGCCGAGGGGGTCGAGCCAGGTCATGATGAAATCGTAAATGGGCTGCATGCGGATGCTCTCCTTTTCACGATGGACAAGACAGCCTTAAATGATAGAACGGTTCGCGCCGCCCGGCCGGAGGCGGCAGGCTTGCGGGGAAAAGGGCGCTCAGCCGCGGTCCGACTGGCCGGTGATCCAGCGTTCGAGCCGGGCCGGAAGGTGTTGCAGTTGCCTGCCCTGGCAGACCAGGATGCCGAGATCCTGGGCGCGGGTCAGGTCGGCTTCGCGCATCGGCAGGTAGCTGACCAGCATGCCCTGGCCGTGCAGGCCGCCCAGCAGTTCCTTGAGGGTGTCCAGCTTGTAGATCGCCTCGGCGCCGGGTCCGTCCATGCGGTTGCCGGGCCGGTAGCGGCGGGTTTTGCATTCCACCAGGAACAGGCGGTTGTTGGCCAGGAAGATCACGTCCAGCTCGTTTTCCACCTCGCCCCGGCCGGTGTGGCGGACCACCCGAAGGTTTTGTTTCACGTCCTGGATCAGCGGCAGGCGTTTGCGCAGCTTCCGCACCTGGAGGTAGACGTGCTGTTCCAGCCAGCCGCCGTTGACGTAGGCGCGGGCGAGTTCGTCGGGGAAGACCAGCCGGTCGTTCGCAAGGCGCAGCGCGCCGGCCCGCTGGAATTGGTACACCAGGTCGAGGAAGGCGTCCCGGCGCCGGTGTTCGGGTTCCAGGGGCGGGGATTCCAGGGTGCCACCCGCGGCGGCGGCATACCAGTTGAGGGCGGCGATGGCGCGGCCGTGGTTTTCGATCTCCCGGATCAGGTGTTCGGTGAGGGCCTGGTAGGCCGCCGGAATCCGGATGTCGCCCTCGGATTTGATTTCGGCGCCGTAGGCGAGCAGGAAATGCCGCAGCTTGATCCGGTCCTCGATCTGGTGGCGGGGGTGCTTGTGGGGGTAGAGCCAGAACAGATCGTCGGTGT
This sequence comes from Methylothermaceae bacterium, assembly GCA_026981855.1. Lineage (GTDB taxonomy): Bacteria > Pseudomonadota > Gammaproteobacteria > Methylococcales > Methylothermaceae > Methylohalobius. The sequence goes on from JALSIB010000002.1 coordinate 79,657, forward strand.
GGGGGTGAATGTAGAAGACCGGCCGCTCGTAGGCGCGGAAGGCTTCGAAGGCGGCGATGCTCATGGGCTTGGTGCCGCCGGTGGCGTTGAGCGCCGGTGGCGGCTCGGCCCGTTCCAGCAGGATCATGAAGCGTTCCAGCAGGTGTTCGATGTCCCAGGCGTCTTCCACTTCCCAGAAATCGACCCGCATGCCGGCCCCTTCGCGCAGCACCCGGCTGAGCCAGTCGGCGCGCCGTTGCATCCCCGGGCTGACCACCAGGGTGACCTGGCGGGGACGGACCGCTGGGTCCAGGGCCGGGGTGATGTTGGGCGCCGCCTGTTCGGAAACCAGATAGACGTGATGCGGAAAGCGGGGAATGTCGCTCACGGTTTTCCTCCGGGCGGGGGGGAGCGTTTCATCGCCTCGACCAGGCGTTCGAGCGCCCGGCGGATTTTAGGGTCGTCGACGAAACGGGCGTTGTGTTCCAGCTGCGCCAAAATGGCGGGGTCGGGAACCCGGGGCGGCGGCGCGGCCCTTTCCACCCGGGCGACCGGCAGCAGCACCCGCGCTTGAATCCGCCGCACCGCCGCGATCTCCCCCAGGGCGGGCAGCAGGGCCGTCTGCTGGAAGCGCAGCCGCGAAGCCCAGGCGGCGGTGTCCACATAGAGGGTCAGCAGCCCCCGGTCGTCGAGGACGCAGGCGAGGCAGTGGGGGCGCATGGCTTCGGGCAGAAACCGCCTGACGGCGGCCAGTAGATCCCGGTGCCGTTTCAGCCGCGCCAGCAGGGGTTGAAGCCCCCGGTTCAGCTTGAGTTTCTCGATGGCCGGCAGGGTGCCGGCCGGACGCTTGGACACGTTGGATTCCAGAACGATTCCATGATTTCGGCGTCGAACCCGTGAGAATGTTCGCCCGGTTCCCCGCGGGGGAGGCGGGTAATTTCCAGCCATCCCGTCCAGTGGGGTAAAATAGCCGACATTTTGGACAACGGGTGCGCCACCCTTCAACTTGAGATTAAAACACAATGCTAGGCAAGCTGGTTAAAAAAGTCATCGGTTCACGCAACGATCGCATCGTCCGGCAGAAGTACCGGATCGTGCAGAAGATCAACCGCCTCGAACCGGAATTTGAGTCCTTGAGCGATGACGCCTTGCGCGCCAAAACCCAGGAATTCAGGAATCGCCTCGAGCAGGGGGAAACCCTCGACGACCTTCTGCCCGAGGCGTTCGCGGCGGTTCGTGAAACCGGCCGGCGGGTGCTCGACATGCGCCACTTCGATGTCCAGCTCATCGGCGGCATGGTGCTCCACGACGGCAAGATCGCCGAAATGCGCACCGGCGAGGGCAAGACCCTGGTCGCCACTCTGGCGGCCTATCTCAACGCCCTGCCCGGCAAGGGGGTGCACGTGGTGACGGTCAACGATTACCTGGCCAGGCGTGACGCCGAATGGATGGGCAGGATCTACCGTTTCCTGGGGATGAGCGTCGGCGTGATCACCAGCGACATGGATCAGAGGCAGCGGCGGGAAGCCTATGCGGCGGACATCACCTACGGCACCAACAACGAATTCGGTTTCGACTACCTGCGCGACAACATGGCCTTCAGCAAGGAGGACCAGGTGCAGCGCGGGCACTTCTACGCCATCGTCGACGAGGTGGACTCGATCCTGATCGACGAGGCCCGCACCCCCTTGATCATTTCCGGCCCCACCGAGGAGCGCACCGACCTCTATCTGAAGATGAACGAGCTGGTGCCCGCCCTGGAGCGGCAGGAGGGCGATGAGAAGGAGGGGGTGAAAAAGCCTGGCGATTACACCGTGGACGAGAAGACCCGCCAGGTGTTCCTGACCGAGCGGGGCCATGAGAAGGTGGAAAGGCTGCTGGCCGAGCACGGTCTGATCCAGGAAGGCGAGAGCTTGTACGACGCTGCCAACATCCGTCTGTTGCATTATCTCAACGCCGCCCTGAGGGCGCGGGCGCTGTATCACCGCGACGTGGATTACATCGTCAGGAACGGCGAGGTGGTGATCGTGGACGAGTTCACCGGCCGGGTGATGCCGGGACGCCGCTGGTCGGAAGGGTTGCACCAGGCGCTGGAGGCCAAGGAAGGGGTGCCGATCCAGCAGGAGAACCAGACCCTGGCGTCGATCACCTTCCAGAACTATTTCCGTCTCTACGAAAAGCTGGCGGGGATGACCGGCACCGCCGACACCGAGGCGTTCGAGTTCCATCAAATCTACGGCCTGGAGGTGGTGGTGATCCCCACCCACCGGCCGATGATCCGCCAGGATCACAGCGACCTGGTGTACCTGACCGCAAGGGAGAAGTTCAACGCCATCGTCGAGGACATCGAGGGTTGCGTCAAGCGCGGCCAGCCGGTGCTGGTGGGTACCACGTCGATCGAGAATTCGGAATACCTGTCCCAGTTGTTGCAGCGCAAAAGGATTCGCCACGAGGTGCTCAACGCCAAACAGCACGAGCGCGAGGCGCACATCATCGCCCAGGCGGGGCGTCCGGGGGCGGTGACCATCGCCACCAACATGGCGGGCCGCGGGACCGACATCGTGCTGGGCGGCAGCCTGGAGGCCGAACTGGCGCCGCTGGGCGAGGACGCCCCCGAGGAGGCGAGGGAAAAGATCCGCCGCGAATGGGAAAAACGCCACCAAGAGGTGGTGAAGGCCGGCGGCTTGCACGTCATCGGTTCCGAGCGCCACGAATCGCGCCGGGTGGACAACCAGCTCCGCGGCCGCAGCGGCCGCCAGGGGGATCCGGGTTCCAGCCGCTTCTACCTGTCGCTGGAGGACGATCTGCTGAGGATCTTCGCCTCCGAACGGGTGGCGGCCCTGATGCAGCGCCTGGGAATGGAGGAAGGCGAAGCCATCGAGCATCCGTGGGTGACCCGGGCCATCGAGAGCGCCCAGCGCAAGGTGGAAGCCCACAACTTCGACATCCGCAAGCAGCTGCTGGAATACGACAACGTCGCCAACGACCAGCGCAAGGTGGTTTATGAGCTGCGCAACGAATTGCTGGCGGCCGAGGACATCACCGACATTCTCGACGCCATCCGCAAGGATGTGATCGCCGAGGAGGTGGACAAGCACATCCCCCCCGACACCTTCGAGGAACAGTGGGATCTGGAAGGCCTGGAGCAGGCGCTGGAAAACGATTTCGGCCTGAGCTATCCGGTGCGCCAGGTGCTGGAGGCGCATCCGGAGATGCAGATCGAGGAACTCAAGGAGAAGATCGTCGAGGCCGCTGAACGGGCCTACCGGGAGAAGGAACAGCAGGTGGGACCGGAGATTCTCCGTCAGTTCGAGAAATCGGTGATGCTGCAGATCCTCGACAACGCCTGGAAGGAGCATCTGGCGGCGATGGATCACTTGCGCCAGGGAATCCACCTGCGGGGTTACGCCCAGCGCGACCCCAAGCAGGAATACAAGCGCGAGGCGTTCCAGATGTTCAGCTCGATGCTGGAAAGCATCAAGCACGAAACCATCAGCATGCTTTCCCGGGTCCAGGTGCAGAGCGAGGAAGACGTGGAGGCCGTGGACGAACAGCGGCGTGAGAGCGCTCCCCACGACGTTCATTATGAGCACGCCGAAGCCAGCGCCATGGCCGGGGAAGAGGCCCAGGCGCCGGGCGGGGAAGTCGGCGAGGTGGCGCAGCAGCCCTATACCCGCCCCACCCGCAAGATCGGCCGCAATGAGCCTTGCCCTTGCGGCAGCGGCAAGAAATACAAGCAGTGTCACGGCAAGCTGAGCTGATGGCGGTCGGTTCCGATACCTTTCCTTTGCTGCCGGCGATCGACGGCATTCGCCTGGGTTGCGCCAGGGCGGGGCTTCGCAAGGGCGAGGGGGAGGATCTGGCGGTGATCGAGCTGGCGCCGGGCACCCGGGTCGCTGCGGTGTTCACCCGCAACGCTTTCTGCGCCGCGCCGGTCGTCGTCGCCAGGGATCACCTGGAAAGGGAAAACGGCCGTTGCCGCTGGCTGGTCGTCAATGCCGGCAACGCCAACGCCGGCACCGGTTCCCGGGGGCTCGCCGACGCCAGGGGAACCTGCGCGGCGGTGGCGGAACAGACGGGGGGCCGGGCGGAGCAGGTGCTGCCTTTTTCCACCGGCGTGATCGGCGAGCCCCTACCGCTGGAGAAGATCGTCCGGGCGCTGCCCGAGGCGCTGGACGGCCTTTCCGCGCAGGGTTGGAGCCGCGCCGCGCGGGCCATCATGACCACCGACACCCGCCCCAAGGGGGCGGTCGCCCGCTGCACCCTCGACGGCAAACCCGTCACCGTGGCCGGGATCGCCAAGGGCGCGGGCATGATCGCGCCCGACATGGCGACGATGCTGGCATTCGTCGGCACCGATGCGGCGGTCGATGCCGGCGCGCTGCAAAGGCTGCTGTCGCAGGCGGTGGCCGAAAGCTTCAACGCCATCACCGTCGATGGCGACACCTCCACCAACGATGCCTGTGTCTTGATGGCCACCGGCCGGGCCGGCAACGCGGCCTGCGACGCATCCCATCCGGATTTCGCCGCTTTCCGGAAAGCGCTGTTCCAGGTCTGCGGGCAATTGGCGGAAGCCATCGTCCGCGACGGCGAGGGGGCCACCCGGTTGATCCGGGTCCAGGTGGAGGAGGCCGGAAGTGGGGAGGAAGCCCGCAAGGTGGGTTTCACCGTGGCCAATTCCCCCTTGGTCAAGACCGCTTTCTTCGCTGGCGATCCCAATTGGGGGCGGATTCTGGCGGCGGTGGGCCGGGCGGGTTGCGAGAACCTGGAAATCGGGCGGGTGCGCATCTGGCTGGACGAGGTGCAGATCGTTGCCGGCGGGGGGCGGGCGCCTGATTATACCGAGGAGGCCGGGCAGCGGGTGATGCAGCGCGAGGAGGTCACGGTGCGCATCGCTCTGGGGCGCGGGCGGGCCACTGCCCGGGTTCTGAGCTGCGATTTCTCCTACGATTATGTCCGTATCAACGCCGAATACCGGACCTGAGCGCCTTCACGTCGCCGTCGGCGTGGTGCGAAACCGCGGCGGCGACGTGCTCATCGCCCGCCGGCCGGATCGGGTCCATCAGGGCGGGCTGTGGGAGTTTCCCGGCGGCAAGCGCGAGGCCGGGGAGCCGGTCCGCGAGGCCTTGCGGCGCGAGCTTGAGGAGGAACTGGGCATCCAGGTGGAGTCGGCCGCCCCCTTCCTCCAGGTTCGCCACCGCTATCCGGGCCGCGAAGTGCTGCTGGATGTGTGGGAGGTGACGGGATACCGCGGCGAGCCGGCGGGGCGGGAAGGACAGCCCCTCGCCTGGGTGGCGCCGCGGCGGTTGTGCCGCTACCCCTTTCCGCCGGCGAACCGCCCCATTCTCAATTGTCTGGCGTTACCGCCCTGGTATGCGGTGATGGAGGGTGAAGGTTCGGTGGGCGGTTATCTCGACCGGCTGCATCGTCTGATCGAACAGGGGATCGGGTTGATCTATCTGCGCGCCCGGGATTTGTCCGACAGTGAATATCGGGTTCTGATCCGGGCGTGTTCGCCCGTCACCGATCCGGGGGGGGCGGTTTTGATGCGCCGGGATTCGCCCTCGCCCCAACCCCTCTCCCGGAAGGAGAGGGGTGCCGGGGGCCGGGTGGAGGCTTCCCATGGCGGCTGGGGGCTGCATCTTTCCGCCGGGCGGCTGGCTGCCTTGAGCGCACGGCCGGAGGGGTGGCGGTATGTGGCCGCCGCCTGTCACGACAGGGAGGATCTGCTTCGGGCCGAGGCGCTGGGCCTGGATTTCGCCGTGCTTTCCCCCGTCCGTCCCACCCTCACCCATCCGCGCGCCAAGCCGCTGGGTTGGCCGCTGGTCGGCCGCTGGCTGGCCGGGCGCGCCATGCCGGTCTATGTCATGGGCGGGCTGGATCGCCGCGATCTGACGCGGGCCCGTCGCCATGGCGCCCAGGGGGTGGCCGGCATCCGGTTGTTCGTCAATGGCTGAGATTTCGACTATCTTTCTAGTGGGAGAGGTGATTCCAGAACAGTCGGTCGCTTTGTTTTTATGCTAAACCGTTTTTTCCGCAAGACATCCGCCACGGGCGGCGGCAAGACCGTCGCATCGTCCAGGTTCGCGCCCAGGCCTGTGAGCGTCGCCGAGTTGCGCCAGCTGATTCCTTTGCGCAACCTGGACGAGGAGGCGCTGACCGCCTTCTCCCTGACCCAGCAGGTCGAAACCTATGGCCCGGGATCGGTCCTGTTCGAAGGAGAAGAAAAACAGGAGAGTGTCCTGTACCTGCTCGCCGGTTCCGTGACCATCAATATCAATGAAGAACAAAGTTATCAGGTGCAGGCCGGTTCCGCCAAGGCGCGCTTTCCTCTGGCCCATGGCGACGGGCACCGGTTGACCGCGATCGCCGACTCGGATGTGGAGGTGCTGCGGGTTCCGGTCGCCATCATGCATCGGAATTACCGCGATCATCTGGAAGAAGGCAACTGGTTGAGCCCCGATCAATGGAAGGTGCCGGAGGCGGTCAGGAGCCTGCCTCTCTATCAAACGTTCTGTCAGTACGTGGTCAGCGAGAAATTGCGCCTGCCGACCCTTCCGGACATCGCCTTTCGGCTGCGGCGGGCGATCGAGAAAGATGACATCGGGGTGGCCGAGGCCACCCGGATCGTCGAACTGGACGCGACGATCGCCGCCAAGCTGATTCGTATCGCCAACAGCCCCCTCTATAATCCGGCCTCGCCGATCCGCAACTGCCTCGAAGCCATCAACCGGCTGGGCCTGAAAGCCACCTGCAACCTGGTGGTGACGCTGTGCCTGAAGGATTTCTTCAAGGCCAGGCAGCCTTTCTTCAACAAGAAGATGCACGCGCTGTGGAGCGAGAGCCTGCAAGTGGCCGCGTTGTCCTTCGTTCTGGCCAAGGACAATCAGTGGCCCAACCCGGATGAGGCGTTGCTGATGGGCTTGGTCTGCGACATCGGGGCGATTCCGTTTCTGGTTTTTGCCAGCGAGTTTCCCAGCGAGCATTACCGGAACGAGGATGTCGATGCGGTGATGGCGGCGGTTCGTGGTCCCACCGGCTGCCTGGTGCTGAATCAGTGGGGGTTTCCCGAGGATGTGAGGAAGATCCCCCTGCTGGCGGAGATGTGGCATTACGACAGCGGCCCGGCACTGCAATTGAGCGACATCGTGATGTTGTCGAAACTGCATCGCTATCTCGAGAAGGGGATGTTGGGCGAGGTGCCGGCCATCGGTTCGATTCCGGCGTGCGGCAAGCTGCGGGACGGCAGCCTGTGCCCGGAGTACTCTCTGGCGGTGCTGCACGACGCCAGGAGTCAGATTCAGGAAATGCTGGCGCCGTTACGATAGCCCGAAACGGTTGCGGGGAGGAACCGGGTGCCGGTTGCGCCGGTATTGGCCCAGAATCTTGCGGACGTAGTGCCGCGTTTCCCGGTAAGGGGGGATTCCGTGGTGCCTTTCCACCGCGTGTTCCCCGGCATTGTAGGCGGCGAGCGCCAGGCCCACGTTGCCGTGAAAATGCCGCAGCAGCCAGCGCAGATAGAGCACGCCGCCGATCATGTTTTCCACCGGATGCAGGCGGTCGACCGAAAACCGTCTGGCGGTGGCGGGCATCAACTGCATCAGCCCGTAGGCCAGCTTGGGGGAGCGGGCCAGGGGATCGAAGTTCGACTCGGTTTCGATCACCGCCATGACCAGTTTCGGATCCACCCCTAGTTCGGTGCCGAGCAGGTGGGCCCAGGCGGCGATCTGGCCGCGGCGCATCTTCCCGGGATCGTGGACGATGGGGCAACGGGGATCCCGGCGGGGCGGGACGCGGTTGAATTTTTTCACCATCCTCATGGCGTAGCGGTCGCCTTTTTTGGCGGCGCGGTGGAACCAGCCCATGGCGATGGAGCGGTCGCGCTCGATCCCGCGGCCGTTGAAATAGAGCCAACCCAGTTGATACATGGCGCGGCGGTTCTTCATGGCCGCGGCGATGCAATAGAGCCGGAATGCCTTGTGATAATCCCGCTCCACACCCGCGCCCCGCTCGTAGCGCAGGGCGGCCTGCAGGAGCTTCCCGGCGGGCGGGGCCGGTTCGGCCACGGCGCAATGGATGCCGAAGAGTATCGCCAATCCCAGTCCCAGTTTTCGCCACATGAGATTTGATTCGCCCGATGTTGTCCGATGATCGTACCAATTGAAAAGCAAGTTTCGGACCATGCGGCCTGGCACCAGGGTTCGGTTTCTTCTATGTAAAAAAATCTGACGGTTCTTCCAGCAGGTTTTCGAGCACCGGCCCCAATCGCCGCCGTTGCCTCTCCAGCCGCAGCCGGTCGGCGATCAGAATGCTCTTGAGTTCGCCGAGGGCCGTTTCGAAGTCGTCGTTGACGACCAGATAGTCGTATTCGTCGTAGTGGGACATCTCGCTTCGGGCATCGCGCATCCTTCTGGCGATGGTTTCCTCACTGTCCTGGGCTCTTGTGCGCAGTCTTTTTTCCAGAACTTCCAGCGAGGGGGGAAGGATGAAAACGGAGCGGCTGCCGGGGATCTTCTCCCGTACCTGGCGGGCGCCCTGCCAGTCGATTTCGAGGATGACGTCGAGTCCCCGCTCGAGATTTTCCACCACCTGATGGCGGGAAGTGCCGTAATAATGGTCGAAGACCCTCGCGTGTTCCAGGAACGCGTCTTGGGTCAGCATGGCCTCGAACGTTTCGCGGGAGACGAAAAAATAGTCTTTTCCCTCGACTTCGCCCGGCCGTTTTGGGCGGGTGGTGTGGGAGACCGAGATCACCACGCCTTCCAGTTCTTCCCGCAGCCGTTTCAGGAGGCTCGTCTTGCCCGCGCCCGAAGGGGCGGAGACGATGAACAAGGTGCCTTGGGATCGATGTTTCATTCTATGTTCTGAACCTGTTCACGGATTTGTTCGATCAGCACCTTCATTTCGATGGCGCATTGGGTCAGGGCCGAAGAGGCGGCCTTGGAAGCCAGGGTGTTGGCTTCGCGGTTCATTTCCTGGCAGAGAAAGTCCAGCCGGCGGCCGATGGGGCCGGTGGATTCGAGCAGCCGGTCGATTTCGGCCAGGTGAGTCTGGAGGCGATCCAGCTCTTCGGTGACGTCCAGTTTTTGCGCCAGGTAAACGAGCTCCTGTTCCAGGCGGTCGGTATCGGGCTGGGCGCTGATTTCCTCCACCTTCTGTCTCAACCTGGCGCGCAGGGCCGCCAGCGCTTCGGGCATCGCGCGGCGCGCCAGTTCGACTTGTTCCGCCAGCAGCCGGCAATGCCGGCGGATGAATTCGCCCAGTTTTTCCCCTTCCCGGCGGCGGGATTCGAGCAATTTCCCGCAGGCGCTTTCCAGCCCTTCCAGAGCGGCCCGGGCCAGCTGCTCCCGGTCGATTTCGGGTTCTTGCACCACCCCCGGCCAGCGCGCCACGTCCAGGGGCGAAACGGGCGCCGCGGCGGGGAGCAGGGGGGAGATTTCCCCGAGTGCCGCGATCACCGCCTGGACCATGGGCCGATTGAGCCTGAATTCGAAACAGGCGTTTTCCGAAGGCCCCAGCTTCAGGTTGCACTCCACTTTGCCCCGTCTGAAAAAGCGCTCGAGCAGGTTGCGTATCCCGGGCTCGAGGAATCTCAGGTTTTCCGGCAGGCGCAATACGAGATCGAGATAACGTGAATTGACCGAACGGACCTCCCAGTGCAGGGTGTGGTACCCTGCCTGGATCTTTTGGTCGGCGTAAGCCGTCATGCTGCAAATCATGCGATTTTTCCAACTATCCTTTTGTTAACGAGGAATATTAAGCGCAATCGCCCGGCGATTAAACCCCGATGTTCGGACAAGACACCCAGGAGCGGCCTTTCGATCATCTGCCCACCGGCACGGTGATCGACCGCTACATCATCGAACGCCCGTTGGCGGATGGGGGATTCAGCGCCGTCTATCTGGCGCGTCAGTTGGCCGACCAGCATCAGGTGGCGATCAAGGAGTATCTGCCGCGCAAACTTTCCTACCGCAACTGGGAGGGGAAAGTGGTGCCCCATAACGATGAGGCCCGCGGCGCCTTCCTGCGGGGAAGAAGGTTTTTCGTCGAAGAGGCCAGAGTGCTGGCGACCTTGAAACACCCCAATATCGTGAACGTCACCGGTTTTTTCCACGCCAATGCCACCGTTTACATGGTGATGGCCTATGACTATGGAAAAAATCTCAGATGGTATCTCCAGAATCGGCCGAATCGCCTGGACGGAGCGTTCTTGCGGCAGCTGGCGGACCGGTTGCTGGACGCGCTCGAAGTCATTCACGGCCACGGGTTGCTGCATCTGGACTTGAAGCCGGAAAACATTCTGATCCGCCCCGGGCACGATCCTTTGTTGCTGGATTTCGGCGCCGCCCGGTTGTTGGATGGATCCGGGCGTTGGCAGGGCTATGGCAAGGTTCGAACGCCCGGCTTTTCGCCACCGGAACAGTACGATCAAACGATTCCGATCGGTCCCTGGAGTGATCTCTATGCGCTGGGGGCCACTCTCTGGACCTGCCTGGACAGGCGTCCGCCGCCTCCGGTGCCGAAACGTTTCGAGCACGACACGCTCAAACCGGCCTTGCGGCAGTATCGGGACCGCGCCGGCAGGCGTCTTCTCTCTGCGATCGACCGGGCTTTGAACCTGGATCCTGGCCAACGTCCCCGGACAGTGGCAGAATTTCGGGCATTGCTCGATCATTGAGGCAGAAGTATGAAAGCAGGGTTTTGGCTTTTTTCGGCCGTTCTTCTGGCGGCGTGTCTGGACGGGAGTTTGCGCTTCTACGTGGTTTTCCACCAGCGCCAGGGGCTGGATGCGGGCAGTCCCGTATGGTTGAAAGACAAGCGGGTGGGGGAAGTGGAAAACGTATCCCGGGAGAAAAACGGTGACTGGAAGGTGGCGGTGAAAATCGACAGGCCATTTCGCCGCCAGGTGACTAATGGGTCGCGTTTCTACATCGAGCCGGATCCGGATGAAAACGGTCGTTATCGATTGCGCATCGTTCCCGACCCGCGCGGTGATCCCATCGTCGAGGGGCAGGTGGTCGAGGGCAGCGAGCCGCTGCCCGATTTTCTGCGCCCTTTGCTCCAGGGCCTTGGCAAGGGATTGGGGGAACTCGAGCGGCAATTGGAATTGTTCCACCGGGAGCTGGATCGACTCCCCCAGTCATCGGAATATCTGGAGCTCCAGCGGCAGATGGAAGAATTGGCCCGGCAGATGCGTGAGGCCGAGAAGACGCTGCAATATCAGACCTTGCCCAAGTTGCAGCGGGAAATGGAACGGTTGCAGCGGGAGTTGGAAAAAGCCCTGCCGCGACCGCGTCCCGGGGAGCGTTCTCCCCGGGAGCGCTCCGGTTCCGGGGCTATTTCTTTGTGACCCTCATGGTTGCACGATGAAAAGGATCTCGATGGTGAGCCAGCCGAGAAAAATGGTGGCGAAGATCAGATGCATCATCAGGCGAACCGGAACCCCCGCAGGTGTTTCCTCGGTCTGGGGAACGAAATAATCCGCGACGCCCAGGAGTTTTTCACAGGCATGGATTCGTTTGCATTTGAGGTCGTAGAACAGCTGGGTGCGGTGATCCAGGATCCAGAACAGGATTGTCATGACGATGCCGAACACCGCGATGAAGGTATGGTAGGGGTGCAATTCGGTGATGGCGAAGGTGGCGGCGCCGATGATCGCGTTGATGGCGATGAAGATGGCGAAGCGTAAATAGCGCAAGGAAAGGTAGGTTCGCGCGTTGATGCAGGCCTGGCGATAGAGTTCGAGCAGAACCTCGACGTCTATCTGATCCAGATGGTGTTGGTGAATGGTCATGAATTCCCCTGTGAGTGATGTTTGTCAGCAGTCCCATGTCAAACAGATTATTCTATTCCTTTTTTTGAGTTTTTCGAAATTTGCCCCGGCCGCGGCGGTTGATGACGTAACCTGAAACCGGGGCGGAGAAAGGCATCCAGAGCATGGCGGGCAGCCACATGGCATGGCGGGGGTGTCGCGTGCCATGGATGCCGATCGTCATCCTGCTCTGCCCCCTCCGGGGGCTGTCGCGATAGGTGCCCAGAAGCCGGTCCCACCACGGCAGGTTGAAGCCGAAATTGCTGTTGGCCTCGTCGTCTTCCACCGAATGATGCACCCGGTGCATGTCCGGGGTCACGACGAACCATCGCAGCAGCCGGTCGAGGCCGGGAGGCAGGCTGACGTTGCCATGATTGAACATAGCCGTGGCGTTGAGCAGGATCTCGAACACGATCACGGCGACCACGGGCGGGCCGATGACGGCGATGGCGGCGAACTTGACCCCCAATGACAGCAGGATCTCCAATGGATGGAAACGCAAGCCGGTGGTGACGTCGAAATCAGGGTCCGCATGATGCACCCGGTGCAATCGCCACAGGGCGGGCACCGCGTGAAACATCACGTGTTGCAGATAGATGATCAGATCGAGCGCCACGACCGATGCCGCCAGTGCGAAGGGGAGGGAAGGGGTGTAAAGATTCAAAAGTCCCCAGTCCCGGGCCTGGGCGAATGCCGCCACGCCCACTGCGGCGGTGGGAAACAGGGCCCGCAGCAGCAGGTTGTTGAGCGCCACCAGGGCCAGGTTGTTGAGCCAGCGCAGCGGCTTGGGCAGCCTGGGTTTTCTTCTCGGGGCAAGGGATTCCCATCCCGCCATCACCCCCAGTATGCCGAAGGTGAAGGCCATTCTGAGGGGAACCTCATGGGTTAGAATCCACTGTTCCAGATCCTGCACGGGCTTTGCTCCTTCGCAGATGCCTGGCGGCGACAGAGTTTATCCGGTCCCTGGTGTGGCCGCGGATTGGGGCGGGGGTTCCAGCGCCACCACATGGGTGGAGGGGGTGGCCAGGGAAATGCCGTGTTCCACGGCGGTCTTGAGAAAGATTTCATTCAGCGCTTGGCGAATGGCGGGCAGGCGTTCGGGCTGTTTGGTGTAATAGAACACCGACCATTCGAGGGCATGGTCGCCGGTCTCGTTGAGGCGGATTTCCAGGGGAAACTGGCTTTCGACGCCCTCCGTCTGTGCCTCGATCGCTTTCTGCCAGGCGGCCTCCAGCATCGGCCGGACTTTCGCCGGCGGGGTGTCGTAGCCGATCTTGAAATCCAGCCGCTCCCTGAGGCCGCGTGCGGAAGCGAATTTCGACAGGTTGTGGATCGCCTGGTCGCGTAGGGCGGCGTTACGCACCAGCACCCGGTGGTTGCCGACGATGTCGAGCAGTTCGGTATGGAACATCTTGGTCTTGAAGACCATCGCGTACAAGGGTTCTCCGCCCTTCACCCGAATCACGTCGCCTTCTTCGAGAATGTCGCTCTGCAGCATGATCAGCCCGCTGAACAGATCCGGCGCCCAGGTGGCCTGGGTCAGGGCCAGGAATACACCGATGAAACCCAGAACCCCGGTCGTCTGCAATTGGGATTCGAACCCCAGCATCCGCACCACGCTGATGAGGGTGACCACGGCGACGAAGATCCTGGCCATCAGGGTCAGCAGGCGTGACTGGTAGGTTTCCACCCGGCGCCAGTCTCCCCGGATCTGCTTGCGCTTGCCGTACCGGCGCAGAATCCAGATGCCGAGCAGGTGCGCGACCAGGTAGGCCAGGTAGAGCAGCACCAGGATGCCCAGAAGGGTTCGCCCCCAGCGCCCCTCGGTGGAAGCGAAGAAATGCCAGTAGATGAATCCCAGCATGATGGCCAGGTTCAGCGCCTGCAGGACGTGGATCCGCAGTCGTTGCCGGGATACTTTGTCCTCCTCCCCCGAAGCGAGCCTGACCAGAGGCCTGGCGAACACGATGAGAATCAGGTTGAGCAGAATCACCACCCAGGTCAGAGTGTCCATGCCCGACAGCAGCGCCGTCAGTTTCTGCTGTAGGGGGGAAAGCGTCACGGGTCCTCCCCGGCCAGCGTGAGCTTTTGTCCGCATGCGCGGCAAAGGTAGCTCCTTTCGCCACTTTGGATCCGGCGGTGGCGGATGCTGGTCAGCTCGTGCTCCCGGCAGGCGCAGCGGTAGCGGAAGCGTTGCAAGCGCCTCACCTTGACCCGGGAAAGGTCGTAGTCGTGGCAGCGTTCCGGCTCCAGGCCGAACAAGACCATGATCGATTGCCATTCCCGTCCATGGGGCTTGATCTGGCGTCCGTACACCAGGGCGGCGACCGCATGGGCCAGCTCATGACCGACGGCCGTGTGAATGAAGTGGTCACGGTTTTGAGCCATCAGCGCCGGGTTGAACCGCAGCCGCATCTGCTTTCCCCGCAGCTGCATTTGTCCTGCCGCCTGACCCTTGAGATCGAAAGATACCTCCAGAGCCGGCAACACCTTCCAGCCGAAGTGGCGGGCGGCGACCGCCAGCAGTTCACCGATACGGCCATAGACCTCGCTGACCTGTTCGGGGTTGACGGCTAGCGCCATTGGGCCTTCACCTTCTTCCCAACAGGGATCCCATCAGCCCCCGGATCAACTCGCGGCCGATCTGGCGGCCGATACTGCGGGCAGCGCTTTTGAGAAACGCCTCGCCGACTCCCTGGCGTCCGGCCCGGGAACGGGAAGTTCTTTTCGCCGCAACGGGGGGCGTTGGGGAATCGGCCCGTTGCTTCAGGCGCTCATAGGCCGACTCCCGGTCTAGGGGCTGGTCGTATTTGCCCCGGATGGGGGAACGCGCCATCAATCTCTGTCTGTCCGCCTCGTCGATGGGGCCGATCCGGGAATGGGGCGGACGGACGAGGATTCTTTCCACTGGCGTTGGGGCGCCGTCCGGCCCGAGCACCGACACCAGGGCTTCTCCCGTCCCCAGTTCGGTGATGGCCCGTTCGCTGTCGATACCGGGGTTGGGGCGGAAGGTCCGCGCCGCCACCCGCACGGCTTTCTTCTCTTTCGGCGTGTAGGCGCGAAGGGCGTGCTGGATCCGGCAGCCCAGCTGGCCCAGAACCGGTTCCGGGAGATCGAGCGGGTTCTGGGTGATGAAAAAGACACCGACGCCTTTGGAACGGATCAGGCGGACGACCTGTTCGATGCTGTCGAGCAGTGCGCTTGGCGCGCGTTTGAACAGCAAGTGGGCCTCGTCGAAGAACAGCACCAGTCGGGGGCGGTCGGTGTCGCCGATCTCCGGCAGGTTCTCGAACAGTTCCGACAGCAGCCACAGCAGGAAAGCGGCATACAGTCTGGGCGAATTCCGGATCAGGTCGCGGGCGTCGAGCAGGCTGACCACTCCCTGGCCGGAGAAGTCGGTATGCATCAGGTCGTCCAGAAGCAGCGCCGGTTCGCCGAAGAAGCGCTCGGCGCCCTGCTGTTCCAGCACCAGCAGCCGCCGCTGGATGGCGCCGATGCTGGCGGACGAGAAGTGGCCGTATTCTCCCAGTTGGCGGCGGTTGTCGTTCATCCATCGCAGCAGCGCCTTGAGGTCTTTCAGGTCGAGCAGCAACAGGCCCTCGTCGTCGGCGATTCGAAAGGCGCCGTAGAGGATGCCGCTTTGGGTATCGTTCAACTCCAGCAACGTTCCCAGCAGCAGCGGCCCCATATCCGAAAGGGTGGCCCGCACCGGATGGCCGCTGCGGCCGAAGATGTCCCAGAACACCGTGGGACAGGCGCGGGGAGTGAAGCCTTCGATGCCGATGCGTCGCAGCCTCGATTGGATTTTTCCATTGCCGGCACCCGGGGCGGCGATGCCGGAAAGATCCCCTTTCACGTCCGCCATGAAAACCGGCACTCCCGCCCTGGAAAATCCTTCCGCCAGGATTTGCAGCGAGACGGTCTTTCCGGTTCCGGTCGCGCCGGCGATCAGCCCGTGACGGTTGGCCAGGGCGAGGTCGAGAAACACCCGGGTGTGGCCGTCGCCCCCGATGAGAAGTTGTTCGTTTTTCATGGGGATACATTCCATCACATTTTCCGCGAAAGGCAACTGTTGTGAGCAGGAAATCCGACCGGGTCCGGGGATGATGGGTCAAACAACCGGCCTCATGGCCCCGTCCGGCGGTGGGATCAGGGTAATCGCATAAACCGGTTTCCCCCTCTCCCTCGGGGAGAAGGGCTTCAGCACAAAATCAACTCCAACGGAAAAATGGCGGTCATGCGATCGCCTTGTGGCGGGAAGGTGGCGTATCCGCCTTCCTTGCCCCTGCGTTATAATGAAGCAATCCGAAGCCTTTCCTGGAGCCGGTTCCCATGTCCCTTGCCGAAGAAGACCTCGAACAGATCCGCCGCCTGATCCGGGAGGAAGTGCAGGCCCAGAGCGCCCCCGGTCAGGGGTGGGTGCGTTACGATCTGGAATTGCGCGAGGACATGAACCGGCACTTCGAACAGGTGGATAAACGCTTTGAGCAACTCACCACCCGTATCGACCGCTTTATGCGTTGGTCTTTCGCGCTTACCCTCACCGTCGGAGGGTTGGTGGTGGCCGCCATCAAGTATCTACCCTGAAAAGCTGAAGGTTCCTTCTTTCCGTGTCATGGCCGTTCCAGGCGGGGGCCTGCTTGAGGAGATGTGGGACGGCTGGGAGGATCTCTTGGAACTTACCCTTGTGGCTGAGGATTTCCTCCCAGGCGCCATTGGTCGGGCTGAAGGAATGGTTTGGAACCAGTCTGCATTGCTTCCCCCCGGGGGGGCGCCCAAAAAGAGGGCTGCTCCAACTTGGGCTGGCACGGCCCTCTTTCAGTTATGAAGCGAGGGGAAGAATAGGCGATCAGAGTTTTTTATTTCTACTTTGTCATATTTCATGAACGGCCCGGTTCAAGCGGGATTTCAAGGCATTTTTTCGCCTTCGGTGACGATGCTGGACGATTTCCGCGATATAGTCTGGCGTGGGTTCCGGCCGTGGGAGCAGTTCACGCAATGCCAGTACCAGATCCGCCAATGACAACAGGGGGGCTTTGTCCTTCAACCTCTGCCGCTCCCGGACCAGAAAGAGCATGGCGATCATCACCAGGGCCATGTGATGATGCCAGCCGTCCCATCGGCGCACCTGGTAGTCTGCCATGGCCAGTTCGCTCTTGGCTTCGCGAAAGGCATGCTCGATGAAGAAGCGGCTGGCATGCATTTGCGCCAAACGATACAGGGAGATCTCAGGATCGGCATTGGAAAGGAAATAGTGGGACGGCTGACTGGCGCCACACTCACGGCGCACCAGCAGATGCCATTGCCGGGCCTGGTTTTCCTTGTGGTCCCACAGCCACACGTGGGCATGGAGATATTCGGCCCGGATCCGCCCTTTCTCCCCCGCCCGGATCGTCACGGTTTTCCAGTTTCCGGGCGATCTCGAGGCTGCCCACTGCGACACGCAGAGGGGGGAACATTGGGCGATGAGTTTGCGGGTCGGCCGTCCCCGCCCGGTGGAAGGAGGACAATACGGCTTGGGATCGGCAAGATAGATCCTCTGGCTGCGGTGGACATCGGCCACGAAACACAGCCCCCGATCCTCAAGCCCACGAAGAAAAGCGGGATCCTTGCCATAGCCCGCATCGACCGCCACGTAACCGAACTCGATTCCCTGTTGGCAGGCTTCATCCACCAACTCCAACGCCAGGTCGCATTTGGAACGCGCCACCCGGGCCGATTCAGGGATCCTGGCCCGCTGGCAACGCGCCGGATCCTCGACCCAACGGTTTGGCAGATACAAACGGCTTCCCACCAAGGCCACCTGCCTGCCCCGGCTCAACGCCGAAAAGACCCCCACCTGGGAATTCTCGATCTTGCCCAGACGCCCGTTCCACAGCCGGGCCACCCCCGCCGAGGCCCTGCCTTTCTTGGCAAAGGCGCTCTCATCGATGATCAGGGCGGAGTCTTTCCCGCCCAGCATTCGATTGGCCTCCCGGGCCACCTCGGTGGACAATCCTTCCCAATCCACACGGGCACTGCACAGCATGTGCTGCATCGCCTGCGAATCGGACTCGACAATCTCGCTCATGCGAAGCATGGTACCCCGGCTGGACTGGAATAAACCATGGACATAGCAATAGAACGCCGCCACCACACTTCGGGTGCGGGAAGTGAAAAAAGGTGAAAATTGCTGTAGGTAGTCGGAGAGGCGATCTGGGAGGCTTTCAAAGGCCTTTGCAAGGGGGAAGGAATTTTACGAGGACATCGTAAATACTCCTTATAAAACAACAAGATAATGATACAATCAGCATCGACATAAAGCAACCGCTAATGTGACAAAGTAGAATTATAACGGATGGCGATATGCCAGGGGGCACGGCCAAACAGCGGATCGAAATCATCGGCTGCGGGACCGGGCTCTGCCACGGCATCGGATGGGCGGAAAATGATTTCCCGGGGAAGATTTTCCACCGGCTCCAGTGGCAATGTTTCGATTGGCGCGTCATATTGTTCGATGTCTTGCCAGTGGGCCTGTTTGACCTGGAAATTGGCCAGTATGAAGTGCAGCTTGTCTCCCTCCACGAAAACCCCGCCCGATGTCACCCTCTCCTGCCAGGAGGATGCCGGAGTCACCTGTACGAAGGTCACGACTTCCATTTGGCCGGCTTCACGCAATCCGCGGCTCAACAGTCTGGCCATCTGTTTGCGTTCATGTTCTGTGAATACCGGGGCATACGCTTTCTCTGGATCCGGATTTCCGGTTCCCACCAGGATTCCGGAGAGCACTTTATCCATCAGAGTCTCATCCAGTTGAGCCGGATGGGCGTAACCCCGTCCATCATTGGCGTTCGGTACGTACATCAATCGCACAACCCGGTCCTGATCCTGGTAGACCGTGGCGGTGAAATGGCTGGTATGGGCGCACCCTGTCAGCAATATCAGCCCAAGAAGAAAAAGAACTCTTTGCGTAGTGATTAACATGTGCAAATCTTGCCTCCTTACGAACTAAAAATGAAACGATTGAAAAAAGCCAAAAGCCGGCAGCTCCGTCCGATTTTTGGCATTCTTACGCATAAAGTGTCAAGCCAAAGGGTGCCTGATGACAGGCACCCTGATTTCCCCGATTGGAAAAATCAAACGTACGTCACCGGATATCAGAAGGAAACGTCCCACTGTACCCGAACCCGGTTGTCCTGCGTATCCCGGCCGCTGTCTTCTTCTTCGAGGGTCAGATAGGAATAATCGACGGTGACTTTGTTGCGGTGTCCGGCGAAGAAGTAATTGAGCGCCACGGTGTATTCCTGTCTCAACTGATCCTCGCTCAGATTGCCTTTGATCGGCTCTTCCACGAACGCATAGCGGAAAGCGGTTTCCAGATTCTCCGGGATCAAGGGAATCAGATTATGGAAGAAGTATCCCGCCTGGGCGTAGCTGCCCCACATGCTTGCCGTCTGGTTGCTGACCCGGTCGTGGACCCGTTTCCAGTGGTATTCGTGCTGGAGAGAAAACCCTTGCCACTTGAAGGCGGCCTCCTCCATCATTTGTTGCACTTGGAATTGACTGTCCTCGGCATCTCCGGGTTTGGTGAAGCCGTCCAGATTGCCGCATCCACTGGAGGACCAACGGGTGCAGCGCCCTTTGGTGGTGGCCGCCGCAAAGGCGAGACTGCCGGCGGGTTTTTCATGGAACTCCACGTCGGTCTGGCGCCATTTCAGATCACGCCCCAGGAAATTCCACTGCAGTCTGGCCATATACATCATGTTGTCGTCGTCGTTCTTGACCCCTTTGCCTTCGCCGGTGAATACGCCGCCATAGTAGCGCATGTCCGCCAGCGTACCCGGGAACAAGTGTCCATACAACATTGCACCCATCTGCCGGTCCACGGTGAAGATGCGATTCACAATGGAGCGCTCGACAAATTGCTGGCGCCCGGAAGAATCCACCCGTTCGCGGTTATAGTTGATTTTCCATTGACCCAGGCGCAGAGAAGCCCATTTGTATTTTTCCAGGGACGCTCTCCAGTCGATCACGCGGGTACTGGATTTTTCGGAATCGTCACCGTGGCTCCGGGTGGGTTGCAGATCCACTTCGAAATAATATTTCAGCCATGGCCTGAAACCATGTCCACCGATTTTCATCCGGACACGGCGTAACTCGAAGGTGCTTTCGTTGTCGTCGGCAAAGTGACTGAAGGTGCGGGGATCGGAACGCATTGGATAGGTGTAACGCATCTGTGCCCGCCATTGCATATGGGTGGCCCAATTGCCATCCCGCGTTTCCATCTGGAAGCCTTTCTTGCCCCAGCTGACCTTGACCGGGAATTGCTTGTCCACCTGACGGTGTATTTCTGCCTCCACCATTTTCTGGACTTCGGGAGCCGCCTGTTCCTCTGCGTCAGAAGTCACCGCCTGTTTCGGAGGGGCTTCGGCCAGATCTTCCTTACTGAGGATTCCCTTTTGAATCAGTATTCGTTCCAGGGTGCCGGTGGAACGGGTGCCCGACTGCTTGATCTGATTCCATTCCTGTTTGGAAATGACGCCTTTGTCCAGTAGAAGGTCTTCAATGCTTCTATCGGCCATGGCGTGGAAGGAAAACATGGTCAGCCCCCCCAGCAGGGATAGCTTCAAAGATCGTAGGGAGTGATGGTAAATGCGCATTGGCTCATCATCCTGTTGTCATCAACAAAAAAAACCGAATCATTATCGGGTGGGAATGTGACAATAAAATGACAAAAGGATGAAAATTGGATGACAAAAATCCGTGCCTGGAAGAATGGTGGACATATGAAAAAAGCACTGCGGTTTCAGTCGCAGTGCCTTTGTAAACTATGGCGGAGAGGGAGGGATTGTTCGCCCCGTCCCTGGGGCTCACCCCTCGCTGCGCTCGGGGCCGCGCTCCGCACGTCCAAAATCGCTCCCGGCGATTTTGTCGAACCCAGTCGAGGATTCTCACCCTCCCTCTCGCGGGAGCACAAAAAAACCCCGTCGGTCACTCGAACCAACGAGGTTCCTCAAACCTTTGGCGGAGAGGGAGGGATTCGAACCCTCGATGGGCTTTTGACCCATACTCCCTTAGCAGGGGAGCGCCTTCAGCCGCTCGGCCACCTCTCCGGGAACAGGAAACGGGAATTCAGTCTTCGCCGGGATCCGGCTCGGGTTCCCTGGCGCTTTGGCTTTCTTCGGTTGTCTCGGATGGATTCTGGGCTTCTTCCCTTTCGCGTTTGATGCGTTCGTAGATTTCCTCGCGATGAACGGCCACGTCCTTGGGGGCGTTGACACCGATACGAACCTGGTTTCCCTTGACGCCCAACACGGTAACTGTGACGTTGTCGCCGATGACCAGTGTCTCCCCAACTCTCCGAGTCAAAATAAGCATAAGATCGTCCTTTCTGTTTGCTGAAATCAGCCGTCACAGGCACTGGATCGATGCCAGTGCGTGGTTGGGGCGATTATAGCACTTCGTTTTTTTACGGCAAAGAACATTCAATCGTGCGCCTGGCAAGGGGCCATGGAAACCCATTGCGCCAAATCATGCCCCCGGAGGAGTATCCAACCCGAATGTTTCGTGAAGGGTGCGGACCGCCAGTTCCAGGTATTTTTCGTCCAGAACCACCGACACCTTGATTTCCGAGGTGGAGATCATGCGGATGTTGATGCCTTCCTCCGCCAGGGCGCGGAACATTTTGCTGGCGATGCCGGCGTGGGAGCGCATTCCCACTCCCACCATGGAAACCTTGACGATATGGTCGTCTCCGGTGACTTGGTTCGCCCCCAGGTCACGGCATACCCCCTGGAGAATCTCCAAGGCCCGGGCATAGTCATTGCGGTGGACGGTGAAGGTGAAGTCGGTGGTGTCGTTTTCGGCCACGTTCTGGACGATCATGTCGACTTCGATGTTGGCATCGGCGATGGGGCCGAGAATCGAGGCGGCGATGCCAGGGTGGTCGGGAACGCCTTCCACGGTCAGTTTGGCTTCGTCGCGGTTGAATGCGATGCCTGAGATCAGCGCCTGTTCCATTTCCTCTTCCTCATAGGTGATCAGGGTTCCGGGGCCGTCGTCGAAAGTCGACAGCACCCTGAGGGGGACGTTGTATTTGCCGGCGAATTCGACTGCCCGGATCTGCAGAACCTTGGAGCCGAGGCTGGCCATTTCCAGCATTTCCTCGAAAGTGATGCGGTCGAGCCGTCTGGCTTTGGGTTCGACCCGTGGATCGGTGGTGTAGACGCCATCGACGTCGGTGTAGATTCGGCATTCGTCGGCTTTCAGTGCCGCGGCCAGGGCGACCGCGGTGGTATCGGAGCCGCCACGGCCGAGGGTGGTGATGTCGCCTTCCTCGTTGACGCCCTGGAAGCCCGCCACCACCACGACTTTTCCCTGTTCCAGGTCCCTGCGCACGCGCGAGGTGTCGATATCGAGAATTCGGGCCTTGGTGTGGGCCGCGTCGGTCAGGATTCTGGCCTGGGCCCCGGTGTAGGAGCTGGCGGGGCAACCTTCGGCTTCCAGGGCCATGCACAACAGGGCGATGGTGACCTGTTCGCCGGTCGAAAGCAGGACGTCCAGTTCGCGGGGGTTGGGTTGCCGTTGCATTTCCCGTGCCAGTCCCAGCAGCCGGTCGGTCTCGCCGCTCATGGCGGAGACCACGACGACGATGTCGTCGCCCTGCTTTCTGGCCTGGTTGATTTTGTCGGCCACGTATTTGATCCGCTCCACGGTGCCGACCGACGTGCCGCCATATTTGTGTACGTATAAAGCCATATCGTTCAATCCGCCAACTGTCGTTTCACCCAATCCGCCACGCCGGACAGCGCCTGGTCCAGCTTGTCCGGATCGTTGCCGCCCGCCTGGGCGAAATCGGGCCGTCCGCCTCCGCGCCCGCCCACTTGGCGGGCGACGAAATTGACCAATTCACCCGCCTTGATCTTGCCGGTCAGATCTTTGGTGACGCCGGCGACCAGGGTCACCTTGCCGTCCCTGCCGGTGGCCAGCACGATGGCGGCCCGTCCCAGTTTGTTCTTGAGTTGATCCAGGGTGGTGCGTAACGCCTTGGGGTCGCCATCCTCGATTTTTTGGGCCAGGATCCTGACACCATCGTGCTCGATGGCTTGGGAAGCCAGATCGCCGCCGGCCCGGGTGGCCAGCCTTGCCTTGAGGCGTTCCAGTTCTTTTTCCATCTGCCGGGCCTTCTCCAGCGCCTGGCGGGCCTTGTTGTCCAGATCGTCCTGGGGGCACTTGAACAATCCGGCCAGCGCCTGAAGCTGCCGCTCGGCGGCCTGGGCCCAGCGCACTGCCTGATCGCCGGTGATCGCTTCGATCCTGCGCACCCCGGCGGCAACGCCCGCTTCCGAGACGATTTTGAAGAAACCGATGTCGCCGGAGTGCTGGACGTGGGTACCGCCGCACAATTCGACCGAAAAATCGCCGATTCTGAGCACCCGTACCTCGTCCCCGTATTTTTCCCCGAACAGGGCCATGGCGCCGGCGGCAAGGGCCTGGTCTCTGGCCATGATTTCGGCGGTGACGGGCAGGTTTCTTCGGATTTCGGCATTGACCATACGTTCGAGCTCCTCGATCTGCGCCCGGGTCAAGGGTTCGAAATGGGAGAAATCGAAGCGTAGCCGCAGCGGTTCCACCAGCGAGCCTTTCTGTTGCACGTGTTCGCCGAGAAGCTTGCGCAGGGCCGCGTGCAGCAGATGGGTGGCCGAGTGGTTGAGCGCGGTGGCGTGGCGAAAATCCTCGTCCACGCCGGCGGTCACGCGATCGCCCCGGGCGATTCGCCCCTGGATCATCTTGCCGATATGAAGCCAGGTGTCGCCTTGCTTGCGGGTGTCCTCGACCCGGAACAGGCCGTTTTCGCCCCGGATTTCTCCTCTGTCGCCGATTTGCCCGCCACTTTCGGCATAGAAGGGCGTCCGGTCCAGGACGATGGTGCCTTCCTCGCCGGCCGCGAGGAAGTCGGCGGCCTTTCCCCCGCTCACCAGGGCCAGCACCCTGGCTTCGGTGGCGAGGGTGTCGTAGCCGACGAAACGGGTGTGGGCGTGAATGGGAATCACCTTGTGATGCGCGGCATCGAAGCCGCTGGCCGCCCTGGCCCGCTCCCGCTGTTTCTCCATCGCCGCCTCGAAGCCTTCCAGGTCCAGTTCCAGGCCGTGTTCGAGGGCGAAGTCGCGGGTCAGGTCCACCGGGAAACCATAGGTGTCATAGAGCTGGAATACCAGTTCTCCCGGAATGCGGTCGCCCTGGATTTTCTTCAGGCTTTCCTCCAGGATCTTCATGCCTTGTTCCAGGGTCTCGGCGAAACGCTCTTCCTCCCGTTTCAACACTTGTTCGATCTGTTCCCGCCGCTCGACCAGTTCCGGGTAGGCGTCGCCCATGACCTCGCCCAATGGTGCCACCAACCGGTGAAAGAAGATCTCGCGGGTGCCCAGCCGGTAGCCATGCCGAACCGCCCGGCGGACGATCCGGCGCAGCACATAACCCCGGCCTTCGTTGGAGGGAAGAATGCCGTCGGCGACCAGGAAGGCCGCGGCGCGGATGTGGTCGGCGATCACCTTGAGGGCGTTGCTTCCGGGCGCTTCGGCGGCGGTGACGGCGGCCGCCGCTTCGATCAGGCGGCGGAACAGGTCGATGTCGTAGTTGCTGTGGACCCCCTGCATGACTGCGGCGATCCGCTCCAGGCCCATACCGGTGTCCACCGAGGGTTTCGGGAGGGGCGTCAGGGTGCCGTCGGCGGCACGGTCGTACTGCATGAACACCAGGTTCCAGATCTCCACGTAACGGTCGCCCTCCGCGTCGGGGCTGCCTGGCGGTCCGCCGGCCACTTCCGGGCCGTGATCGTAGAAGATTTCCGTGCAAGGGCCGCAGGGGCCGATATCGCCCATGGACCAGAAATTGTCGTGGGCGCCGATCCGGGCGAAACGTTGGGGCGACACCTTGAGTTCGTCGAGCCAGATGGCCGCCGCCTCGTCGTCCTCTTCGTAGACGGTGACCCAAAGTTTGTCCTCCGGGATTTCCAGCGTCCGGGTCAGGAATTCCCAGGCGTAACGGATCGCTTCGCGCTTGAAGTAATCGCCGAAGCTGAAATTGCCCAGCATCTCGAAGAAGGTGTGGTGGCGGGCGGTGTAGCCGACATTTTCCAGATCGTTGTGCTTGCCGCCGGCGCGCAGGCATTTCTGGCACGAAGCGGCGCGGCTGTAGGGGCGCTGTTCTCGTCCCAGGAACACGTCCTTGAACTGGACCATCCCGGCGTTGGTGAACAGCAGGGTCGGGTCGTTCTGGGGGACCAGCGGACTGGAAGGGACGATGGTGTGTTCCTTGCCTTGGAAGAAGTCAAGGAATAAGGTGCGGATTTGTGATGTCGTCAAGGTTTTCATGAATCATCCAACAGCGTGCGAATCTGCTCCTTCTCGAAGCCACGTTGCGCCAAAAAGCGGTAGCGGCGGCCATATTCGTTACGATCCGGGACCGGGCGCCCACCATACTTGCGCCGATAGACCTCCCTTGCCAGGGCGGTCCAGTCGAGATCGAGCGATTGCATCACCTGCTCGATCAATCCGTCGTCGATCCCCTTCTGCCTGAGTTCGAAACGGATTTTCACCGGCCCTCGGCCGCGGGCATGGTGGCTGCGGATGAAACTTTCCGCGAAGCGGCGTTCATCCTGCCAGCCGGCGGCCTGGAGTTCGCCGATGACCTGGGCGGCGACCGCCTCGTCCAGTCCCCGCGCCTTCAGTTTCCACAACAGCTCGGCGGCGCTGTGCTCGCGGCGGGCCAGCAGCTTCAGGCAAAGGTTTTTTATTCTACCGCGTTCTTCGGCCTGGCTCAGCCTTCTTTCTCCCCGGCGGGTTGTTTTTCGCGCTCGTCGGATTCGGGCACGATCCCGAATGCCTTCTCGCGCACCTGCCGCTCCAGCGTTTGCGCCAGTTCCGGGTGTTCCTTCAGATATTGGCGGGCGTTGTCCTTGCCCTGGCCGATTCTTTCCTTGCCGATGCTGTACCAGGCGCCGGATTTCTGCACCAACCCGAATTCGACGCCCAGGTCGATCAGTTCCCCCAGCCTGGAGATGCCTTCGTTGTAGAGGATCTCGAACATCGCGGTCTTGAAGGGAGGCGCCACCTTGTTCTTGACCACCTTGACCTTGGTGTCGTTGCCGAGGATCTCGTCGCCCTTTTTGATCGCGCCCACCCGGCGGATGTCGAGCCGTACCGAAGCGTAGAACTTGAGGGCGTTGCCGCCGGTGGTGGTTTCGGGATTGCCGAACATCACCCCGATCTTCATCCGGATCTGGTTGATGAAGATGACCATGGCGTTGGAGCGTTTGATGTTGGCGGTCAGTTTCCTCAGCGCCTGGGACATCAGCCGCGCTTGCAGCCCCACATGGGCGTCGCCCATCTCGCCTTCGATCTCCGCCTTGGGGGTCAGTGCCGCCACCGAGTCCACCACGATGACGTCCACGGCGCCCGAGCGCACCAGCATGTCGACAATTTCCAGGGCCTGTTCGCCGGTATCCGGTTGAGAGATCAGAAGGTCGTCGAGATTGACGCCGAGCCGTTCGGCGTAGGAAGGGTCGAGGGCGTGTTCGGCATCGACGAAGGCCGCGACGCCACCCCGTTTCTGGGCCTCGGCGATGGTGGAAAGAGCCAGGGTGGTTTTGCCCGAGGACTCGGGGCCGTATATTTCGATCACCCGCCCCTTTGGCAGTCCGCCGATTCCCAGGGCGATATCCAGGGTCAGGGAGCCTGTGGGAATCGCCTCGATGTCACGGGCGGGGCCGGCGTCGCCCATCCGCATCACCGCGCCTTTGCCGTATTGTTTTTCGATTTGCAGCAGGGCCGCACTCAAAGCCTTGCGTTTGTTGTCGTCCAACATAGAGCGTTACCTGTGGTTTGCAAGATTGCAGGAAATTATGGCACAGCTTCGTTCCTTGAACGTGCCGTCTGTCGTGTGAATCCGGTGTTCGCCGCGCGCGATGACACCGAATCAGGATTGACCGGCGCTAGGCCGCGACCTGTGGCCGGATTCTTCCATGGCGTCGCCCGGCCATCTGCCGATGATCTCATAATGCGAACCCTCGTCTCCAAGGCGGGATGTCACCAGGGTGAACGCTTTCACCGGCCAGCGGAGGGGGTCGATCGGGCGCGAGATCACCCGCTTTCTGACTTTTCTCGCCAAGGTGAGGTGAGGACGGAAAGGCCGCCTTTCCGGTCTGAAGCCGAGCCTGCGCACCCCCTTTTTCAGCGCTTCGACCAGTTCCGCCAGGGGGGGCGGCACCGTCTCCGCGGTCAGGCATAAGACGGCGGGGCGTACCCAATGTTCCAGCCGATCGAAAACCAGCTCGCAAGGTTGCAGGGAAAGTTCCCCGGCCATGTCGATGAGATCACCTATCCGGGCAGCGGGAACATCGCCCAGAAACAGCAATGTGACATGGAATTTCTCCGGCTTGACCGCTTTGCCCTCATCGATTCCCATCGCCTGCCAGGTCTCCCGCACCGCCTGCAGAACTTTTTCGTCTGGCCACAGGGCAAAGAACAGGCGCTGCTTTCCTTCCACTTTCTTATTGTCGGCTACAGACATCCAGCAGTCCCTCCATCGCCTTGAGCACCGCCTGTCTTCGAATGGCGTCCCGGTCGCCTTCGAACGCCCAGCGCCGGGCAAGGGCGGGATTGTCATCCAGTTGCCACCCCAGCCATACGGTTCCGACCGGCTTTTCGGGTGTGCCCCCCGAGGGTCCGGCGATACCACTTACCGCGACGGCCACCCGGGCCCGGCTGTTGGCGAGGGCGCCGGCCGCCATCTCGCGGACGGTCTGTTCGCTGACCGCGCCATGGCGGGCCAATGTGGCGGCTCGCACCCCCAGCATTTCCATCTTGGCCTGATTGCTGTATGTGACGAAGCCCCGGTCGAACCATTCCGAACTTCCGGCCACGTCGGTCATGCACTTGGCGATCCAGCCACCGGTGCATGATTCCGCGGTGGCCAGGCGCAAGCGCGCCGATTTGAGGCGGTGGCCGGTTTCCAGTGCCAGAGCCTGGAGCCGGGTATCTGAAATGGTCAAGAGATGAGGATGCTTCGCTGTTTGGACGATCGAACGGTATTGTCGCAAAAGTCGGCGGGCTTGTGGTAGCCGAGAGATTATTTTATGGTGGAGAACCGGTCGAAAACCACAGCCAATAGGGATGCAGATGAAACCCAATCGAATAGCGGAGCGTTTTTTTGTCATGGCCATGGCGTGCGGGCTTTTTCTCGTGACCTTGCCTTCGGGCGCCCAGGATCCGGTTTACGGGGGGGCGCATGCTTATCCTCAGCCGGGTGCGGCTGAAGCGGCCGTTCCGGTTTCCGCGAACCGGCCCGCGGCGGGAAATTCCACTCTGGCCACCGAATTCATGACCGGGTTTGCCAGCTTTCTCGTGACGCCTGTCTACGGTGTGTTCAAGGTGGTGTTCGCCGGTCTGGGCGCCTTGACCGGAGGCATGGCATGGGCGTTCAGCGGCGGGGATACGGCACTGGCCGACAAAATCTGGCGCCCGGCGATCAGGGGGACGTATATCATCACCCCGGATCATCTAGCGGGCCGCAAGCCCGTCCGGTTCATAGGACGCTGACGGGCCAGCCCGTGGGTAAGGTGGAAAGCGCCCTCCTGTGGCAGGACTGGATGGCATGACGCCGAAAGCGCCCCTCGACCGTCATACGCCCATGATGCAGCAGTATCTGCGGATCAAGGCCGAGCATCCGGAGGTATTGCTTTTCTACCGCATGGGGGATTTCTATGAATTGTTTTTCGAGGATGCCGTCAAGGCTTCCCGGCTGCTCGACCTGACGCTCACCTCCCGCGGTGAATCCGCCGGCCAGCCCGTTCCGATGGCGGGCATTCCCTATCATGCGGCGGAAAATTATCTGGCCAGGCTGCTCAAGGCCGGAGAGTCGGTGGCGATCTGCGAACAGATCGGCGATCCGGCCAGGTCCAAGGGGCCGGTGGAGCGCAAGGTGGTGCGGATCGTGACCCCCGGCACCGCCACCGACGAAGCCTTGCTCGACGACCGCAGAGACAACCTGCTCCTGTCCCTGACGCCTTTGGGGGAAAAGTTTGGACTGGCGCATCTGGAGCTGAGTTGTGGCCGCCTGACGGTGTCGGAAGTCGGTGGCGAGAATGATCTGGCAGCGGAGATCGAGCGGCTGCAGCCGGCTGAAATCCTGGTGCCGGAGGATTGGCCGCTGCCCGATTGCCTTGGCCACCACCCCGGCATCACCACCCGTCCGCCCTGGCACTTCGATCCTGAAAGCTGCCGCCGTTCCCTGCTGGAGCATTTCAAGGTACAGAGCCTGGAGGGTTTTGGTTGCCAGGGGCTTCCGGCGGCCATTGCCGCGGCCGGCTGTTTGCTGGCCTATGTGAAGGAGACCCAGCAATCGGCCCTGCCCCATCTGAGTGGTCTGCGGGTGGAAAGCGATGCCGATACTATCGGCCTGGACGCCGCCAGCAGACGAAATCTGGAACTCGATCACCATCCTTCCGGGCGGCGGGAATTCACCCTGCTGGGGGTTCTGGATGCCACCGTCACCGCCATGGGGGGGCGCCTGCTCAAACGCTGGCTCAACCGTCCCCTGCGCCGCCGTGAAGATATCGAAGCGCGCCTGGATGCGGTGGAGGCGTTGTTGCAGAGCGGGAGCTGGGAAACATTGCGCGACGCGCTTCGGCGCACGGGGGACATCGAGCGGGCTTCGGCGCGGATCGCCTTGGGCAGCGCCAGGCCCAGGGACTTGGTGTTGATACGGCAGAGCCTGGAATCCCTGCCCGGCGTTCGGGAAGCCATTTCGGAATGCGGGGCCGAGAGGCTGAAGGCACTCGGGGACGGCTTGAAACCCTTGCCCGAAGTCTCGCGGCTGTTGTCCTGCGCCATCGTGGACGAGCCACCCGTCCTGGTTCGCGATGGCGGCGTCATCGCCGAGGGCTACAACGCCGAGCTGGACGAGTTGCGCGCCCTCAGCCGGCACGGGGATGAATATCTGCTGGAATTGGAACGGCGGGAGCGGGAGCGTACCGGCATCGGCAATCTCAAGGTGCGATACAACCGCGTGCATGGGTACTACCTCGAGATTCCCCGCAGCCAGAGCGACGGGGTGCCGGCCGATTACGTCCGCCGCCAGACGTTGAAGAATGTCGAGCGGTTCATCACCCCGGAACTCAAAAGTTTCGAAGACAAGGTCTTGAGCGCCCGGGAAAAGGCCCTGGCCCTGGAAAAGGCTTTGTACGAGGCGTTGCTGCGGACCCTGGCGCCCCAGGTGACGGAAATCCAGTCGCGGGGCCGGGCGCTGGCGGAGCTGGACGTTCTGGCCGCCCTGGCCCGGCAGGCGCGCGAACTGGGCTGGTGCCGTCCGTTGTTGAAGAACGATCCCGGTATCGTCATCCGTAGCGGCCGTCATCCGGTGGTCGAGCGTCAGGTCGATGCTTTCGTTCCCAACGATCTCGAATTGTCGCCGCAGCGGCGGATGCTGATTATCACCGGTCCCAACATGGGCGGCAAATCCACCTATATGCGGCAGTCGGCGATCATCGTTCTGCTGGCGCACATGGGCAGCTTCGTTCCGGCGGAAAGCGCCGAGATCGGTCCGGTGGACCGGATTTTCACCCGCATCGGCGCCTCGGACGATTTGGCTTCCGGGCGTTCCACCTTCATGGTGGAGATGACCGAAACCGCCAACATCCTCCATAACGCCACTGACCGGAGCCTGGTGTTGATGGACGAGATCGGCCGTGGAACCAGCACCTTCGATGGATTGTCCCTGGCCTGGGCGGTGGCCGAACACCTGGCGCGGGAGAGACATGCCTATACCCTCTTCGCCACCCACTATTTCGAGCTCACCGCCTTGCCCGATCTGCTTCCGGAAGTCGTCAACGTTCACCTGGAGGCGGTGGAGTACGGAGACGACATCGTGTTCCTCCATTCACTTCGGGAGGGGCCCGCCAGCCAGAGCTACGGTTTGCAGGTGGCGGCTCTGGCCGGCGTGCCGGCTGGAGTGATCGAGAAGGCGCGGGACAAACTGGAGGAGTTGGAGAACCATTCCCACCATCATGATCGGCCGCCCTCCCAGCTGGATCTTTTCCTGGAGCCGGCCCCTTCCCCCCTGGAAGAACGCCTGCGGGAACTCGACCCCGATGACCTCACTCCCCGCCAGGCGCTCGACCTGCTTTATCAGTTGAAGGCGCTCGTTCGCTGACCAGGGGGGCGGGATCGCGGGCATTGCACATCAACGCTTTGCGGCTTATCCTTGAGCTTGCCGTTTCTGTTGAAACGTAAACATCCCACAGAATAATGATCAAGGGAGTATCGTCTTATGCGTCATCGAGTATTGTTGCAGGCCGCGGTGGCGGCCATGGTGTTGGGTTCGACCCAGCCGCGGGCGGAGGAGAACTATCCGGCGGCCAATTTCGAGCCGGAGGTGATTTTTCAGGATTCCGAATTGATCGAATCCGTCGGGCCCCTGCCCGTGGAAAGCCCGAAAGCGGCGCAGGCAGCGGTGAAACAAACGCCCGTCACCAGGGAACTCACCGGGCATGCCAAGCCTTCGGGCACCGTGACCGATTCCTCCCCGCCTTACGGCATGCTGCTGCTGGCGCTCATTATCATCGGCCTCCCTTTCCTGCTCTCGATGAGGGAGGAAAAGTCGAAGCCGGTGGAAGAAGCCGCCCCCGAACCCGCCGACGAGCCGGAGGCTGCTTCCGAATCCTCTGAAAGCGGGGCATCGGAAGAGGCCGAGGAAGCCCTGGAGGCTTTGGCGGAAGA
Organism: Methylothermaceae bacterium; assembly: GCA_026981855.1. Classification (GTDB taxonomy): domain Bacteria; phylum Pseudomonadota; class Gammaproteobacteria; order Methylococcales; family Methylothermaceae; genus Methylohalobius. The sequence goes on from JALSIB010000002.1 coordinate 111,202, forward strand.
GGTGGAAGAGACCATGGCCACCAGCAACAGGCAGCGGGCCAACAAGACCAAAAGAGCCAGGCGGCGCTGAATTCAAGCAGGGCGGCCTTCGGGTCGCCCGTTCCCTGCCGAATCGAAACGTCATTGGCGATTCGGTTTGCTTTCCCGCCGGCGTCATCGGCGCTTCTTTCCTTTATGGGCCCCCGGACAACCTGACCCGGAACATGGGAGGTTTTCTCCATGCATCAAATGCTCAAGGCATTGATCGTAGTGTTGAGTGTCAGTCTGGTGTGTTCTTTCGTGGTCACGTCCACGGCCGTTCTTCTCGAGTCTCGCCAACTGCGCAATCTGAATCTTGAGCGTTTCAGGCATATCGTCGCGGTGGCGGGGATCGGGGAGCGGGAAAAAGATCCCATCGCTTTGTATCGGGAAAATCTGGACGCCGCTTTGATCGATCTGCGCAGCGGCGCTGAGGTGGATTCCGCCCCCCTGCCGGGATTTCTGCATCCTGAAAGTTTCGATTTCATCGCCGCTTCCAGGCACCCCGATTATTCAGAAGAAATCGATCCACGGCTCATCGGGCTGAAACGCCGGCCGCGTTATATGCCGGTATATCGGCTCCGGGGGGGGCAGGGTTATGACAAAGTGATCCTGTTGATCGTGGGGAAGGGGCTTTGGTCGACCTTGCAGGGTTACCTGGCCCTGGAAAAGGACTTGACCACCATTGCCGGCATTCGTTTTTTTCAACAGGGTGAAACGCCCGGACTGGGAGGGGAAATCACCAATCCCCGCTGGCAAAGGTCGTGGAAGGGAAAGCAGGCTTTGAACGACCGGGGTGAGGTGGTGATCGAGCTGGTGAAGGGGCCTGTCGATCCGGCATCCCCCACCCGGGTCGAGGGAATCAGCGGCGCCACCCTGACCACCCGCGGGGTGAACAGGATGGTTCGATACTGGTTGGGCCGCCGGGGATACGGTCCCTATCTGGCCAAACTGCGGAAAAGCGGGGGCTGAGGTCGTATGAACGTGATGGATCAGTTGAGTCAAATCGTTGCGCGCTTTCTGGCCGGTCTCACCCTGGTTCTGGAGGATCATGGGAACCTCATTCTGGTGGGAGTCGCGGTTTTCGTGGGGCTGGTCCTGGTATTGAGCCTGATGATCATGGTCGCACACGCTTTGCTGGTTCCGCAGGGGAAGATACCGGTGGAGATCAACGGGGAACGGACTTTGACGGTCCGGGCGGGAAGCAAATTGATGTTCGCCTTGCTGGAGCAGGGATTTCATGTGCCCTCGGCCTGTGGCGGCCAGGGCGTCTGCGGTCAATGCCGTTTGATCGTGGACGGGGCAGGGCCTCCACTTCCCACCGAAAGGGCCAAACTTTCCCCGCGCTTGTTGCGTCAGGGGTATCGTCTCAGTTGCCAGATTCCGGTCAAAAGGCCTCTCAGGGTGAAGATTCCCCCCGAGATTTTGGGTTCCAACCAATGGGTGGGCAGGGTGATTTCAAACCGGAATCTGACCCCGCTGATCAAGGAGCCGGTGATCGAACTGCCGCCACGGCCCGAGCTGCGTTTCCGCGCCGGTCAGTTCATTCTGCTGGAAGCCCCGCCGGCCAGGATCGCCTATGCCGATTTCGACATCGATCCCCGTTTTCGAAGCCTCTGGGATCGTCTCGACTGGTGGCGTTACCGGGTGACGATCGGCAAAACCACCTCACGCGCCTATTCCATGGCCAATGCGCCGGCGGAAGGCAACCGTATCCGGCTCAACGTGCGCCTGGCGCTGCCGCCGCGGGATCGGCCCGAGGCGCCGCCGGGAAAAGTCTCGTCCTATGTGTTTTCGCTGAAACCGGGGCAGACGGTCAGGGTTTCCGGTCCCTTTGGTGACTTCTATGTGCGTGAGCGCGACAGCGAGATGATTTTCGTCGGAGGCGGCGCGGGGATGGCGCCTTTGCGCTCGATGATCGTCGATCAGTTGGAAAGGGTCGGCAGCGGCCGCAAGATTTCCTTCTGGTATGGTGCGCGCAGTTTGCAGGAATTGTTCTACGCCGATCTTTTCGAGCGGTTGGCGCGGAAGCACGACAACTTTCACTGGCAGGTGGCGCTGTCCGAACCTTCTCCGGAAGATGCGTGGCAGGGACCGACCGGCTTCATCCATCAAGCGCTTTACGAACTGTATCTGAAGGACCACCCGGCTCCGGAAACTTGCGACTATTATCTGTGCGGCCCGCCCCCCATGTTGAATGCGATGTTGGCGCTGCTCGAAGAACTGGGGGTGGAACGGGAAAACATTTTTTTCGACGATTTCGGCGGTTGATCACCGGTTTATTCCCTCCTCAGGGCGATGATGGGATCCATCTTCGCGGCACGCCAGGCCGGGACCGCTCCCGCGGAAAGGCCGATCACCACGGCGACACCTATTGCCGCCATGACATAGTTCCATTGTAAATGGGCGGGCAGTTCCGGGAACAGATATGCGATCAGCCAGGTTCCGGCGCTTCCCAGTACCAATCCCCCCAGTCCCCCCAGTGACGCCAGTAAGATGGCTTCCCCCAGAAACAGGGTGATGATTTGCCTCCGGCTCGCTCCCAGGGCTCTGAGCAGGCCGATTTCCGAGCGCCGCTCGCTGATGGCGACGGTCTGGATTGTCAGGATTCCGATTTCGCCCACCACCAGGGATATGGCCCCCAAGGCAGCGACCGCCAGCGTCAGCACGTCCAGGACCGAACCCAGGGTTTCGAGCATCTGATCCTGGGTGATGAGGGTGAAATCCTCGCGCCCATGACGCAGGCGCAATAATTTGCGTATTCGGTCGGCCAGGCGTCCAGAGTCCGCGGCAGAGGAATAAAGGATGTCGATCTCCATCAACCCTTCCCGATCGAAAAGATCCAGCGCCCGCGCTACCGGAACATACACCGCGTCATCCATGTCGAATCCCAGCATTTTCCCCTTGTGGCTCAGCACGCCCACGATCCGGTAGCCTTCCCCGGCGATACGCAGGCGTTTTCCCAACACGGATTGATTGCCGAACAGTTCTTTGCGGACAGTGGCCCCCAGCGCCACCAATGGACGGTTTCCCGGAGGGAGAAATCTGCCACTGGCAATGGGGATTTTCCACACCCTGGGGAGATCGGGACCGACGCCAAACAGGGTGGTGCGGCGAGTGTGTCCACCGCCTTTGATTTCGACGTTCCCCATGACCATCGGCACGATGCCCTCGACCTGGGGCAGGTGGCGCAAAGCCCTTGCATCTTCCGTGGTCAGCGGTCGGACCGTGCTGATCAGGGCGCCAGAGAGTCCGAAGGTCTGAGTTTTGCCGGGGGTGATGGCGATCAGATGGGTTCCAAATTGGGTAAATTGTTGCACTATGAAGCGATGCACTCCTCCACCCATGGAGGTCAACAGAATCACAGTGGCGATCCCGATGGTGATTCCCAGTCCTGTCAGGAAACTGCGGCCTTTATAGGCGCCGATGCTTCCCAGGATCCATTCCAGGGTATCGAAGAATCGCATGGTCAACGGGAATGAAGCGTAGTCACGGGGTCCACCTTCGCTGCCTTGAGTGCCGGCAACAAGCCGAACACCACTCCGGTCGTGATGGAAACGCCCAAGGCTGCGGGGATGGACCAGGGAACGATGCGGAGCGAAACCTGGGGCCACGAATGATCGAGCGCCGCCATGATCAGAAACGCTGGCAGCACGCCCAAGGCCGCACCTGTCAAAGACAGTAACAAGGCCTCGGTGAGAAAAATTTTCAGCACTTCGGTGGTGGAAGCGCCCAATGCCATGAGCAGGCCGATTTCCGGTTGGCGCTGAGTAACGGCGATCAGCATCACATTCATGATCAGGATGCCGGCGACGACCAGGCTGATCGCCGCAATCCCGGCAACCGCCAAGGTCAGGGAATGGAGGATCTTGTCGAAGGCCGAAAGGATAGCGTCCGATGTGAGGATCGTCACATCCTTTTCCCCTTCATGACGGCTTTGCAGGATGGTTTCGATGTCATCTCTGACTTTGGAAAGGTCGGCCCTGGATCTGGCCTGGGCGACGATACGGAACAGTGCCGGGGTGTCGAACAGCGACTGGGCCGATGCCACGGGGATGATGGCGATTTCATCCAATTTTTCACCAAATGCTTGGCCGCTGGTTTTGAGCAGGCCGATGACCCGGAATCTGCGGTTGCCAATGCGAAGCCATTTCCCCAGGGCTCTGTGGGTGGCGAACAACTCCCTTTTCAAGGTCAAACCCAGAACCACGACCGATTGGCCGCGATGAGGGTCTCCCTTGGGCAGGAATCTTCCCTGAGCCATATCCAGGTGGCGCAGGGTCAGAAAACTGGAAGTAGTGCCGATGATATCGGTGTCGCGAATTCGGTTCCGATACTGGACCGGCGCCTGTCCCACTATGATAGGCGCGACTTGGTCGATCACAGGGCTGCGCAGCAATGCCAGTGCGTCGTCCAGGGTCAGGTCACGCGGGGTTTCACCCAGCAGAGGGGGTGGCCCCCCGCGGGTTTCGTTGCGCCCGGGAAGAACGATGAGTAATTGCGTACCCAGCTCGGTGAATTGATCGACCACATAGCGGCGTGCGCTGTCACCCAATCCATTCAGCAGTATCACCGAGCAGGTGGCGACCGCCATGGCCAGCAGGGTCAGGCCGCATCGCAGAGGGTAGGCTGTGATCGCCTTCCAGGCAAAATCGAGCCGATCCGCTGCTCTCATGGCCGGGGCTTCGAATCAAGTACTAGTGTCTCCCCAATTTTCCCAAGCGGTCAGCGCAAGGCATTGATATACGGATAAAAAGGGGTTCAAAACGAGAGGATCGGGGTTCCTGATCGGGTAAAATGTGTATAGCAATAACCCATTGAAC
>JALSIB010000003.1 GCA_026981855.1 Methylothermaceae bacterium
AGCACTGGAACCACCCGATCCCATCCCGAACTCGGCAGTGAAACAGTGTTTCGCCGATGATAGTGGAGGGCAACCTCCGCGAAAGTAGGGCACCGCCAGGCTCCCATCTACTCAAATCCCCCTCAGGACACAATCCTAAGGGGGATTTCGATTTTATGACCTACCCTACTTCACCCAGACCGAATTCCAAGGCCATCATTACAAGTACTCCGATAGCGACCCCAGCATTCGCATGATGGGGATTTCCACTACTGTGGGATTCTGGAATTACTTCAGACACGACTACGTAAATCATCGCACCCGCTGCGAAACCGAGTCCATAGGAAAGTATTTGCTCGAACATGCCCAGGCTAATGGCGCCTATGACGGCAAAAATTGGATCGACCATGGCTGAAAATTGGCCTATAAAAAAGCTTTTGCCAGCCGATAGACCGGATCGGTAGAGAGGCAACGCGATCACGATTCCTTCCGGAATATTATGGAGTCCCAAGGCGAGAGCCAGGATCAGCGCGTCTTTCAATTCCAAGGCCGAATGACCGTAATGGGGCGCAGAAAATGCGATTCCAAGACCAAGTCCTTCCGGTATGTTATGGAGTGTCATTGCCAGTACCAGAAGCCAAGTACGTGGATAATTCCGGGATGGATGAGCGATTGCCCTTGCAGTATCGATAACGGGTAATGCTGGAAGTAGTCGATCAATCCATTGAACCACCATCCAACCTAAGATAAAGCCGGTTGCGGCTGGGATCCATTGGATATTTCCCCTGAGTGGACTTGACTCGATTGCAGGGTCCAGCAGTCCCCAGAAGCTGGCAGATAACATGACGCCAGCTGTCACTCCCATCATCAGGTCAAGGTTATAACGTCTTGTTGCGGTATAAAGGAATACTGTGGCTGCACCCAACGTGGTGGATCCCCAAGTGAATAGTCCGGCCAACAAAGATTGTAGGATGGGTGAAAGATCAGAAAATTCAGACATTGGCTTTATTCTTGAGAATCAGGGCCTAGTTTTGCGTAACGACTGGAGTGAGTCAAACCTCCTGAGACTCAAGACTTGCTGTGATGAAAGAAACCTATAGTCTAAAGTTATGCACAGAACCCTGACCGGATTCGATGGGCTTTGTCAACCCTTTCCTTGTTCTTGTTTCATAATTTTCTGGCGGACGTAAAGTACTGATTTTTATGAACGTTTATAGGGCTGGTCAAAATTCTTCCAATTTAACGAAAGGTCAGTTGTGAAGCGCTTTGAGGAATTCTTTCAGCAAGGAATTCACAAAGTTATCCACAGTTTCTGTGGAAACCTCCTCTGGAACGGAATTTGGAAGGGAGGGTTTTGTGCCAATGACAGCCAGCAGAGGACTTCCGTGTCAGCACTTTGTTTCCCATGTAATATGACGTTCCGTATGCTGACGCAATGGCAACCTGAGCAAGGGCTGATCCATATCGTCGGCAGTGCTTTCAGCAGTCTTTCTGAAATTACATAACTAATTGAATTTCAGGGGGAAAATCACATAAAACTAGGGTAACGTTCTCATTTTCCAACGTGGCTTCAGAGTTTTCCCCAAGTTTATTCACAGGAGTGATTATGGCTGCCAACGAAGTGATCAATGAACCGATTCAGATCACGCCCCAGGGTACCCTGGAAATTCTGTCGAAAAAAGAAGTCAATCACCTGCTCGATAGTACCCATAGCAAGCTTTTCGAGACTTTTCGCAAATGCGCTCTGGCTGTGCTCAACTGTGGAAATGTCATCGACGATTCCAAAGCGGTGTTCGAGCAATTCCGCGACTTTTCCGTCTACATCCGCCAGCAGGAACGTGGGATCAAGATCGAGCTGGTGAACGCTCCGGCGTCGGCCTTCGTCGATCGCCGAATGATCCGGGGCATTCGGGAGCACCTTTTCGCGGTATTGCGGGACATCGTTTACACCAACCAACAGATTATCGAGAGCGGCGCCTTCGACCTCAACGATCCCGGCGATATCACCGATGCGGTATTCCACATTCTGCGAAACGCCCAGATTCTGATTCCCCAGCAGCCACCGGACATGGTGGTTTGTTGGGGAGGACATGCGATTGGTCCCAGGGAATATGATTACAGCAAGCAAGTGGGATATGAATTGGGCCTGCGGGGGATACACATTTGCACTGGCTGTGGTTCCGGGGCCATGAAAGGACCTATGAAGGGGGCTACCATCGGGCATGCCAAACAACGGCAGTATCAGGGACGATACCTGGGAATTTCAGAACCGGGGATCATCGCCGCGGAGCCTCCCAATCCTATCGTCAATTCACTGGTCATCATGCCGGATATTGAAAAACGGCTGGAAGCTTTCGTCAGACTCGGCCACGGAATCGTCGTGTTTCCAGGAGGGGTCGGGACTTTCGAAGAGATTCTTTATGTGCTTGGGATCTTGTTGAATCCGGCCAATGGCGACCTCCCCTTCCCCCTGATTTTCACCGGTCCCACAGAAAGCGCAAATTATTTTGAAAGGATCGATCGGTTTTTGTTGGCCACTTTGGGACAGGAGGCCAGGAAACGTTACCGGATCGTCATCGGTGATGCCGCGCAAGTCGGCCGGTTGATGCGTCACGGACTCGAACAGGTGAGGCGTTATCGTCACCGTACCCATGACGCCTATTATTTTAATTGGCGTTTGGTGGTCGATCCGGCTTTCCAGCAGCCACTGATCCCGTCTCACGAGAACATGGCGGAGTTGAAGCTGACGCCCGATTTACCACCCTTCCAGTTGGCAGCGGAGTTGCGGCGGGCATTTTCTGGAATCGTGGCCGCCAATGTCAAAGAAGAGGGTATCCTGGCGGTGGAAAAATACGGTCCCTTCGAAATTCGCGGGGACAAGCGTATATTGGAGCCGTTGGCACAATTACTTGCCGATCTTGTGGCTCAGAAAAGAATGAAATTGGCCGATCACTACGAGCCGACTTATCGCCTGATAGCTGAATGAAATACCGATGCAGGTGGAAGATTGGATCCGGCTACGCTGGGAGAAAGACAGTCGTTATTACGAAGCTCATCTGCACCAGGATCTCTGGGGGGATTGGGTGCTGACCCGGGTTTGGGGGCAGCGGGGGAGCAGGTTGGGCAGGGTGATCAATGTTCCCTGTGCCACCTATCAGGAAGGAATGGGAATGTTGGCTCAAATCGACCGAGCCCGACAGAAAAAAGGCTATCGGCTGGTGCTCAAGGAAGGCAAAGTGGCGTTTTGAAAGATCAACCGAACAGGGAATCGGTCCGGTTCAAGGGGGAGACGCATTGGGGATCGTCGTGACGTGGATCGTTGACATATCTGCTCACAGGGTACAAGCGTAACAAATCCTCGCGGCATGGACCCAACACCGTTTGCGGGGTTTCCGTCTTCGGGTCAAGCCAGTATTTCCACTGATTTTCCTCGAGAATTGCGGGCATGCGGCGGTGAATCGGCTGGATCGCCCGGTTGGCTTCGGTGGTGATGATGGCGCATGAGATCAAGGGGATCTTCGCTCCCGGTTGCACCCAGCTTTCCCAGAGGCCGGCGAACGCCATCAAACCACCGTCCTGACGGACGATGGCATAGGGTTGGCCGCCTCGGCCGGTTCTACGCCATTCATAGAATCCACTGGCCGGGATCAGGCAGCGCCGTTGACGCAGAGCGGCCTTGAACGCCGGGCGCTCCATGAGGGTTTCGGCCCGGGCGTTGATCAACCGTTGGCCTATCTTTTCGTTTTCGGCCCAGAAAGGAATCAGGCCCCATCTGGCAAGTTGCAGCGACCGCTGTCTGGAAGTTGCTTGAGACATCACCATCGGAACCGTTTGACCGGGAGCGATGTTGAAGCGTGGTTGCCACGCCATGGAGTTGACACAGCCGAACAGTTGGCGTATTCCCTCTCCGCCGGTGGTCAAAAAGTAACGTCCGCACATACAGGATACTCATAATGAATCAAATCGTTGCGTTACCGGAGCAGGTTCCCGTGCAGTGGCGCCAGGCGCCCATGACTGCTTCCGATTACCAAGCGCTGTCTGAAGCAATGAGGCTTTTGGAAAATCCGGGGCTGACCGCGAAGCTGTCCAATTATATCGGAATGCCGGTGGAGAAAGCGCTGGCGATGTTGCCACAGAATCTGGTCAAGCCGGTGACGCTGATTACCCGGCAGGCGCTTGGCAGAGCCATGGATGCCGCACTGCTGACCCTGCCGGCCGAATACACGGCGCCATCGAACAGGATGGGTCACAAGCTATTGGCAGGTCTCAGTGGGGCGCTTGGAGGCAGTTTTGGAATCGCCAGTCTGGCGCTGGAACTTCCGTTGTCGGCGACTTTGATGCTACGCGCCATTGCCGCCATTGCCCGTGAGCACGGCGAAGACCTTGATGATCCCCGGGCCAGGCTGGCCTGTATGGAAGTATTCGCTTTGGGGGGAAAGTCCAGGTCGGATGACAACAGTGACGTTGGCTATTATGCCGTCCGGGCGTTTCTTTCCAAGACGCTGGAAGAATCCGCCAAGCATGTCATGAAAAAAGGACTGGCGAAAGAGGGTGCGCCGGCGCTGGTCAAATTCATCAATGCGGTTTCCCAGCGCTTCAGCGTTCAGGTTTCCCAGAAATTCGCCCTTCAATCACTTCCGGCCATCGGCGCGGTGAGTGGCGCGACCGTCAATGTCGTCTTCGTCAGTCACTTCCAGGAGATGGCGCAAGCCCATTTTACGATTCGCCGCCTCGAACGGATATACGGCCAGGATCGTATCAGGCATGTCTGGCAAAGCCTGGAAACCGTATAGTCCACCCCCACGGCGTCAAGGGGAGCCTAGTTCCTCAGGGCATGAATCGGTGCGGGAATCCTGCCGCCGAAACGGATGAAGTTCTCTCCACCCTCACGTACCGGCATGACAGGCGCGGTTCCAAACAGCCCTCCAAATTCCGCCTCATCTCCAGGTTGTTTGCCCGGAACCGGAATCAGCCTGCAGGCGGTGGTCTTGTGATTCATCACCCCGATGGCGCATTCATCGGCGATGATGCCGGCGATGGTTTCAGCGCTGGTGTCCCCGGGTATCGCCGCCATGTCCAATCCCACCGAGCAGATGCTGGTCAAGGCCTCCAGCTTTTCCAGAGACAGGTCTCCGCAAGCGGCGGCCTGCTCCAGTACCGCGTCTTCGCTGACCGGTATGAAGGCCCCGGAAAGCCCGCCTACCGAAGAGGAAGCGAAAGCCCCGCCTTTTTTGACCGCATCGGTGAGCAAGGCCACCGCAGCGGTGGTGCCTGCGGCGCCGATGCGGTCGATTCCCATCATTTGCAGGATTTCACCCACCGAATCCCCGATTCTGGGCGTCGGCGCCAGGGACAGATCCACGATGCCGAATGGAACCTGCAGCCGGTCGGCCAGCGCATTGCCGATCAATTCGCCGATGCGGGTCACTCGATAAGCGGTACATTTGATCTCTTCGGCAATGTCTCCAAGATCGAAAGCGGATTCCGTTCCCCGCAGCCTTTCCACGGCGCGCTTGACCACGCCAGGGCCACTGACACCCACGTTGATGACGCATTCGGCCTCTCCCGCCCCGTGGACGGCGCCCGCCATGAAAGGGTTGTCGTCGGGCATATTGGCGAACACGACCAGTTTGGCGCAACCGAAACCATCTTCGGAAGCGGTCCTTTGGGCCAATGCCCGAATCGAACGGCTAATGGCGAGCACCGCATCCATGTTGATGCCGGCCCGGGACGAGGCCACGTTCAAGGAACCGCAGACCCGGTTGCTGCATCCCAGCGCTTCCGGAAGCGCCAGGATGAGTTCCCTGTCGGCCCGTGTCTCCCCTTTTTCCACGAAGGCCGAAAATCCACCGACGAAATCCACCCCTGTTTCCCTTGCCACCTCGTCGAGTGCCTTGGCGATCTCGACCAGGCCACCGGCGTCATGATGGGCAGCCCACCAGGCCACGGGGGTGATGGAGATACGGAAATTGACGATTGGGATGCCATACTGGGCCGATACTTGCTTCCCTTCCTCCACCAGCCGTCCCGCAAGACGGCGGATCTTGCGTCGGGCTTTGTCGCAACAGGCTTCGAGGTCCGGGTCGGCGCAATCGTGAAGCTGAATGCCCATGGTCACGGTACGCACGTCACAGTTTTCGTCCTGGAACATGCGCAGGGTCATCAAAATGTCTTCCGTTCGCAGCATCGTCACTTCTCCCCTTTCATCCGTCGCACCAGGCGGCGGATGGCGCCCACTTCACTGGTGGCGCGCAAAATGTCCTGATGGAGCAGATGGGTCTCCATCGCCAGTCGATTGCTCAAATCTTCGAGACTGGCGCGAAGTTGTCCGGCACTACGCTGATCTGCCGGATGAAGCTGAAGAATCATGGTAATTTCTTCCCCTGTCGTCCGGGTATAGAGGTCTTCGATATTGATGTCGCGTTCGGCAAGGTGGGAAGCCACCTGACAGATGAGCCCGGGACGATCGCGCCCTTGGAGGGTCAGGAACCAGATTCCGCTGTCACAGGCCGGCAGAAACAATGGTTGGGGGTCGTATTCGCGTACACTCACTGTCAACCCCAGCCTGGGATTTCCTTCTTCCACCCTTTTCCTGACGTTTTCGGGCGTCATCCCGGCAGGCAGGGTCGCACACAGAATCAGGCTGAAATAACCGCGCATCACCGTCTGGCTCAGCTCGATGACGTTTCCACCCAGTTCAAATACCGAGCGGGTGATGGAAGAAATGATGCCGGGGCGGTCCCTGGCCATCACCGCTATAATGTAATCCTTGGTTTTCCGGGACATCGTTTCTCGCCGGGAATATCGATTCATTCAGGCCGCAATATGTCTTCCGCTGAGAAAGGCGAAGCGGGAGCAGGTGCCGGGGCACTTTCATGATAGCCCAGAATGTCCACCCAAGGGAGCCTGATGATACTGGCGTCTCCCCATTTTTTCACCTGATTCCCGCCAACAAGCCACCGGATTCGTTGAAAAGGTCGTCAATGGGAGGGTCAGTGATGCCAGGAGCGGGGTGTCGCCGCCACCAGTGGTAAAAGATG
>JALSIB010000004.1 GCA_026981855.1 Methylothermaceae bacterium
TCAATGGGTTATTGCTATACACATTTTACCCGATCAGGAACCCCGATCCTCTCGTTTTGAACCCCTTTTTATCCGTATATCAATGCCTTGCGCTGACCGCTTGGGAAAATTGGGGAGACACTAGTGATGATATCCTTTTGTCTCTTTTCGTTTGGAGGCTTGCAGAAGCCGATGCGTTTGGAACGTTTGTTTTCCCATCCTGTTTTTCAGTTGTTTCTGCTCGCGGCGGCAATCGCTTCGGTGTATGGCCATGTCTTCGATGTTCCCTTCTACCTGGATGACCATCTCTCAATCGAGCGCAACGAAGCCATCCGCAGCCTGGATTTCGATAGCCTCTACCGTTACAGCCCGAAGCGGGTCGTGGGCTATCTCAGCTTCGCGCTGGATTACCAGCTGCATGGGTTGGAGCCGGCGGGATACCATCTTTTCAATGTGATCGTCCATGTGCTTTCGGCGTGGATGGCATGGGGGCTGGCAGGAATGATCCTGATGACGCCGGCCATGAAAGAACGCCTGCCCTCTTCCGTCGCCCGGGGATTTCCTCTTGTGGTCGCCTTGATTTTCGCCCTGCACCCGCTCCAGACCCAGGCGATCACTTATATCACCCAGCGTTTGGCTTCGTTGGCCGCGCTTTGGTACCTGGCTGCCCTGGCATGTTATTTCAAGGCCCGATTGTCACTTGAATGGCCCAGACGGACGATCTGGTTCGCCGGCTGTGGTTTGGCCGCCGTGCTCGCCTTCCATACCAAGGAGAACACCGTGACCCTGCCATTGGCCGTTTTGTTGGCCGAGTGGGCGTTTTTCGCCCGCGGCCGCTATCGGGTGTGGTTCTCGGTTGTATTGTTGACGGCAGTGGGGGCGGGACTTGTGCTTTTGTGGGCCATGACCCATGTGGATACCCCGTTTTTCCGCTATCTGGACGGCGCGACCCGGGAAACCCGCTGGTTCGACCGCGGTGATTATCTAGCGGCACAGATGAAAGCCTTGTGGTGGTATGTCCGTCTGTTTTTCTGGCCGTTCGGTTTGCGCCTGGATTATGCCGCCCACCGGCCGCCGTCGTGGAGTGATCCGGAGGTGCTCCTGGGTGCCGGGGGGCATGTGCTGGTCATTTTGACGGCTATCGGCTTCTTGCGCCGTTCTCCCCTGCCGGCCTTTGGCGTATTGTTCTACTATCTCGCCCACGCGGTGGAATCTTCAGTGATCCCGATCCGGGATCTGCTGTTCGAGCACCGTACCTATTTGCCCAATTTCGGCCTCGCCTTGACCGCCGCATGGGGGCTTTCGATTTGGCGCCCTGTCCGCCGGATTCAAAGTGGCTGGTGGCGCCATGCGGTCACAGGATGCCTGATTGTCGCACTGGGCTTTCTGACCTGGCAGCGCAATCAATTGTGGCGTGATCCGGTGGCTTTCTGGCAGGCCAATGTCCGACTCGAACCCGAATCCTATCGTCCCTGGATGGAACTGGGCAATGCGTATTTCGATACCGGCCAAATCGAGGAGGCGCGGCGTGTGGCTCGGGAACTGGTGACGGTGCTGGAGCGCAATGGCTGGCAGCCCGGCAGGGAAGAGCTGACCGAAACCGAAGTTGGGAATATCGCCCTCGCCTACTCCCTGGTTCGGCGGCATCGGGACGCGGCCAGGGTGGCGCGTCATTATCTGAAGGTTTTCAGATCTCCGGAAGTCAAGGCCGGTTTCCATCTGGTGTTGGGTGATGAAGCGTTAATGCGCAAGGACTATGAAACCGCCGAAAAGCATTATCGCAAGGCAGTGGCGCTTGAACCTGGGCGGCTCGATGGCTGGTTGTCCCTGGGTGAGGCGCTGGGGGCCCAGGGACGATTGCGGGAAGCCCGCCAGGCCTTCCAGGAAGTGCTGAAAAGGGAGCCGGACAATCCACGGGCGCGCAGAAAGTTGGCGTTGGCCGACTATCTGCTGCAGCGGAGGGGCGATGCGCCTCCTTCACCTCGGTAAGTACTACCCCCCTTATGCGGGGGGGATGGAGCAATTTCTGGGAGACCTTTTGCCCGCACAGCAAAAGGAGGGTGTGGAGCCTGCGGCCCTGGTTCATGCCGCGGGGAAACCGGAACGCCGGACCGATCCCTTCCCGCTTTGGCGTGTCCCCGCATACGGCCGTCTGCTGTATGCGCCTGTCAGCCCCGCGTACCCATTGTGGCTCGAGCGGATGATCCAGGACTTCAATCCCGATGTATTGCACTTGCATCTGCCAAACCTGTCGGCTTTCTGGGCTTTGTCATTACCTCGGGCGCGCCGTATTCCCTGGGTGATCCATTGGCATGCCGATGTGGTTTCTGCCTCCATCGATACCCGGCTTTCGATGGCCTACCGGCTCTATCGGCCTTTCGAGCAAAGCTTGCTGAAACGCAGTGCGTGCATTGTCACAACCTCCCCCCCTTATCGTGATTCGAGCGAGCCGCTACGGCCCTGGTTGGACAAAACCGAGGTCGTCCCTTTGGGACTCGATCCCCGGCGCCTGCCCTCACCGGATGAAGAAGATCTTGTCTGGGCGCAACAGCTTTGGGGAAAAGCACGGTTTCGATTGCTCTGTATCGGCCGTCTCACTTATTACAAAGGACATCGATTCCTGTTACGGGCCATGGAACAAGTCGATGAGGGGCGTTTGATCTGTGTCGGCAGCGGAGAGATGCTGCCCTCCTTGGCGAAGCAAGCGGAACGGTGTGGGGAGGGTGTCCTTTTCACCGGTTCCATGCCCGATGCGCGCCGCAACGCCCTGCTGGCCACCTGCGATGCCTTGGTATTGCCTTCAGTCGAGCGGACCGAAGCTTTTGGAGTGGTGCTGCTGGAAGCCATGGCTTATGGCAAACCCGTGATCGCCACGCGGGTGAAGGGGGCGGGAATGGGGTGGGTGGTGGAGCATGGAGTGACGGGATTACTGGTGGAACCAGGCGATGTGGAGGCGTTTGTGGCGGCTCTCGAGACTATGCGACAATACCCGGCAAGCGTCAGGGAGCAAATGGGTCGGTCTGGACGGGAAAAATTGATGCGCGAATTCCACATTCAAAAGTGTGCCCACAGCCTTTCGAAGATCTATACCGCCTTATGTGTCTGAGACCGGCGACAGTTGAGGAGACTCGCCGCCGCAGAACATGGCGGGGGGTGTTTCTTGCCCTGCCCTTCCCGACAGGGGGGCGAGCGTATACAATACCATGACCTACCAGTTGACATCCGCCCTTTTGGGAGGCGCCCTGGCAATCGTGATCCTGTGGTTGATCTACAAGGATCACATGCACACCCGCCATGCCTTTTGGTGGATGGCCGTCGCCGCAACGGTCTTCATTCTGGGTTTTTTCCCCCATCTGGTCGACTGGCTCGGTACCCGACTGGGAATCGCCTATCCACCGGTATTGGCGTTGGTGGCTGCCATTGGGGTGCTGCTGATCAAAATCCTGATCATGGACATTGAAAACTCCCGCCAGGAACGTGTGCTGAGGCGATTGATCCAGCGAATCGCCATTCTGGAAGCGGATCTTAAAAAATCGAACCGAACCAATCCACCCCACAAAAAATGACTCGACACAAGCGTGCCCCTGCTTTGGGTACGGTTGTGAACGGTACGATTGGCGAGAAGAAGGATGGTTTGCGAAGATGGAGCCGGTGAGCGGAATCGAACCGCTGACCTACTGATTACGAATCAGTTGCTCTACCGACTGAGCTACACCGGCATTTCTCCCATTCCCAGCGCCCATTTACCCAAATTTTCCGAAATTTGTCAACCATCCGCCATTTCGCCGCCCATCCCGATCAGGCACTCGAACTCGTTCTGAGCTGATCCCTTCCGACCCGGCAGGAACAGGACCGAATCCTGCGGTCCCGGACACGGCTGCGCGCAAGTCACCGGCACCACCCATCCGCTGCCACCTTTGCCTCCATTCCCGCGTAGATCGGGCCATCAGACTACGACCTCACCCTGCCTACGCCACAGTGGCAATAGATCTGCCGAGGGGGTGGGTCTCCGGGGTGAAGTTAGATGACGTCGTCCTGCATTCTGACCCCATGGCGTTGGGCTGCCAAAGCTCGGTTAGCCCCAGCACTAAACACACTAGCCGCGATGGCCCTCCTGTCCGCCTTCAACCTGGAACGGATGGCAGCGCTAAGGCACCAAAGTTTGCCAGAGAAAGCGGTCAGGATCTCTAGCAAACTTAGCTCCTGATAGATTCCTTATTACCAAAGATAATACTACATATCAATGCTATCCAGCGCCGATTTTATCGCATTCTCGTCAGGACGTACATATTCCAAGGTGACACGAACATCTGTATGCCCAAGCAAATATTGCAATATTTGCAGATCCACGCCGGGCAAGGCTGCCAGTCTTGTCGCAAATGTATGTCTCAGTCGATGAGGGCTGATCTTGACTTTCATAGCTTTGGACAAACGGCGGAAAAATCCAAAAACTTGGGTCGGTGTCATCTCACTACCCGCATAGGCGTCATTGAACAGCTGAATTCGGAAGACCTGTTCATTATGCAGCTGTTTCAATGTTTTATGAGAGTATTTTTTACTCATCTCCGCCAAGTAACGAAGCTCCTTCTTGATCCGTCTTGGTATCGGAATCAGCCATTCCCTGTGGCTCTTGCTTCCTACATAGCTCATCAGGATCGTACCACGATCAAAGTCTATATCTCGCCAGCGCAAGGTCACCAATTGTTGTGTTCTCATGCCGGTGTGGAGCAAAGTCTTGAAGACAATGAGCCAAAACCAAGCCGGTTTGAATTTATCGGTACCATCACATTTTTCAAGATATTGGATCGCTTCCAGTATGGTTGGGGAAGAAAGCGTCTTCTTGACCTTTCCACCTTTCATGGGAGCGCGTACCTTTTGAAACGGATTTTCCGTCACGTATTCCTGCTCTATAGCATAGTTCCACATTGCACGCAATGTTCTTTGATACGTGTGCCACGTTGTTTCCGTTGCTCTTTTCAGCACATCATCTCTCCACGAGATCACCAGATCCAATTTAACCTCATCGATGTCTTTTGCCCGAGTATCATTGACGAATGCATTGACCACATTCCGGTAACTGATTTCAGTTCTTGGCCTCAAGGCGCTAACACGCAAATATTCCTCACAAAGTTCCTCTGGTGACACCAGATACTCCTTCATCCCAATTAAGAATTGACCATATGAGTTTACATGGAATCAGCGCCCCAAATATACAGAGGTAATCTGCTCTCTGTTATGACCCATTTCACGGGATACTTCAAGGCGAGCCTGATGCTCGATAATGCGCTCCCCAGGGGTCAATTGACTTTTCGATGGGCCTCCCTCTGCGGGAGATTTCCATCCTGTCAGCTCTTCGTAGCGACGCTGGGCATAGGCATGTCTAAGCCCATGGACCTTCGAGAGTCCCGCGTTCTTACATTGACGTTCGTAGACCTTAACCTGCTGCACGTAGGATCTGCTTTGAGGAATTAGTGATCCACGGCCAGCCAGACTACGTGCTTTTCTCAATACTTCTCGTTGTGAGTCTGTGCGAATCGGTACTTCACGACCGCGCCCTCCCTTGCACCAGCTAGGTTTGAGAACAATTTTATCCTCCTTGATGGCATAAGAGGGTTGAAATTTAATCGCTTCTTCTCTCCTCAGGCCGAATTCTCGTTGCAATTCCAAACTGACTCGCACATAGGGATCGGTGACCTTTGCCAGTTGCTCTTCGTATAACCGGATCGCCTTGTTTGCCTCGGCAATCACTTGCCTGCGTGGAATGTCATAATGATCATTGCTCTTGGCAATCAACGCCGGCTTGCCCACTTTTTGTGCCCACCAACGAAGCACCGTCATCCGATTTTTGAGTGTAGCGGGGGACAATCCTTCTTCCTTCCAGCGTTGCAGCAGAGCATTCACATGGCGCCCCTTAAAACTTTTGGCACGCATTTTCCGATATCCCATCTCATGCAGCTGATTGGCGCACAGCTGCAATATATGGTGTCGTTGAGCTCGAGTGGCGTATGATCCTTCTGGATATCTCTGACACAAATTCTTCAGGTCGTAATTCAAGTCACGCATTATTTCCCTTCCGGCATCAAAACACCATCATCGAAATCGAAATTTAACGCTTAGTTTTAATGGTCCACTCTCCGGTCATGCTCGCATGACGGAAAGTACCTTCCCGGTCTTGGGACCCTGCTCTCTGCTAAATTCCCTGATCTGACTCGTGCATGACAGCCGGTGTCTCCTGTTGGGACTGCCGGACGTGTCGGCATTAACGCTCGGTTTCCATAATTCACCTCCTTTGTTTGTTGAACATAAAAAATGGAGGCGCACACGAACGCCGGGGTGAGCGATTTTCCCGGAACGCTGCCGAGGTGGCATGATGCGCCGATTTCCTGGCTAAGAAGAGGTATCCCCAAATCGAGGGATAGCATATGAAGCATGGAACCTAAGGCTCCTGGATGAAGATGCCCGAACAGGCGCTTAAGCCTGGTCATCGGATTTTTCGGGCCCGCGATGACGAGGGTGCAGGCCTATTGCCTGCGGGGGTACAGCTTTGACCCAAGCTGCCAAGGGCTAACGCGGGTTCAATTTTGTACGGATTTAATCCGTATTGTCAAGTATTGTCGTCCCACCCCTCATTCTCCCTTGGATTGGGCCGCTGTCCCTACCGCACTTCGTGTGGTAGGGACAGCGGCCAACTCCCTGTCCAGGGGGGTATCATACGGCGACGTTGTTGCATAATTCCCAAGTTCCAGATGCCGGCGCCTAAGGGGAGGCAGCATTCAGCGAGGGGTTGGTAGTGCGGGCGGTGTTCCATCTGCCACTTCGGGCCTTAGAAAGGGTGGGAACGGGAGAGCAGGCACCCATCGTCGTTCCCAGGTGGAAACACCTTCTTCCGCCTCAAGATGTTGTTCGGTGACCGGCTCAGAAATCGCCGAATAACCCTCGGTATGCCTGAATCCGTGCTGCTGACTGCATGACTACATGAAAGCTGAAAACGCCAGGAGAGACCCATTCATGCCGGAGTTATGCAACAAAGCCTGTTGGCGACAGACTTTTTCCAGTACATGATTACCACACCGATTTCGAGAAGGAAACCCACAAAATGAAAGCGTTTCTCTCCTCGCTCCCACAAATTTTTCGCCCAAAAAATGAGACGACTTTTCCGTCTGACAGGTCGAAAAAATTATCGCCTGCTGAATCTGAGTTAGCTAATATTGCTGCTGTTACTGACGAAGTTTTTTATAAATTTTACCGACCTCCACTCATGAATTTTTTACGCCTATTTGAAACGGAAATCGACATTTATACACGTCTTTTTCAATCACTTCGGTTACGGGAGAGCGTCATTTTACCTTCTGGTTCCGATCCTCATATTGTGGCAGAACGCCGAGACGCATGGACTTACGGCGTCTTTTTGGCAGCATTATTTGTTGATGCCAACCACTGGCCAGAATTACTCCAAGATCGATGTCCGTGGGGAGAGGACTTCACGTCGAAAACTGGTATCGCGAACAGGCACCCGCTATCCGGGTTCTGCATCGCATTATCATTGGTGCCAACGGCGGGATTGACCTGGTTATGGCAAGACGCAGAACTCTGGACAGAATGGGTAGGAGCGTTGCTAGGAGAATCACGGGGTAGCGGAGAAATTTTACGCATCGTCCATACCGCTGTTGGGCGGAAAACCTCTAAACCAGATCAACCGGAGTCTCGAGATTCGTCACTGCCGCAGCCCGGTATGGCAGATATAAATGAGGATACAATTCATGAATTAAAGGCCAACAATGAGAACGATAGGGACGAAAACGAAATTCCGGAAAGAATCTGTAACGATCCATTCCTGGATTGGCTGAAACGTGAGATAACAGCAGGCCGTATAAAGGTAGATGAAACTGGATTAGTGTACCAAACCGACGCCGGCTTATTATTGAGAAGCCCAGAAATATTCAAGCGCTTCGCCGATGAAATCGGTGAGGACTGGCATCGGATACAAAATCGGTTTCTGCGAAGAAGATTTCATTGCAAACGTGATGAGGGATCAAATATCCATCGGCTGGACATCAACGGAAAACAAGTCAGCGGAATATTGTTGTCCAAGAAATCAGTTTTGCAAATGCTGGATCTGTAAGAAAAAAAGGAGAACCGGTTCAGTGAGAAAAACTATGGGCGTATCGTCAATCTACCCCCCGGTAAATACCGATACAAGGTCGATGGCGCCACGCCTAATTTTCTGGCCACTTCCTCCACGGTGATCTCGGGATTAGCCAGAAGCGTCCTGGCCATCTGCAAATCCCGTTCGGTCAGCGCTGGCGGCCGGCCGCCTTTCCTTCCCCTGGCGCGGGCTGCTTCCAGGCCCGCACGGGTGCGCTCGCGGATGATGGAACGCTCGAACTCGGCCAGCGCGCCGAAGATGTGAAACACCAACCGTCCGCCCGGTGTCGTGGTATCGATGTTCTCGGTGAGCGACTTGAAGCCGATGCCCCGCTTCTCCAGGTCCTCCACGGTTTCGATCAGCTGCCTGAGGGACCGGGCCAGGCGGTCCAGTTTCCAGACCACCAGCACGTCGCCTTCCCGCAGGTAGTCCAGGGCCGCCTTCAGTTGCGGCCGGTCCCGTTGGGCGCCGGAGGCCTTTTCGATGAAGATGCGCTCACAGCCGGCAGCTTCCAGGGCGTCGGTCTGGAGCCTGGGATTCTGGTCCTGGGTGGAAACGCGGGCGTAGCCGATCAGCATGATGAATGCCCCCCTTCAGGCGGCTTGAGGCCAGTATAGGATTTCGACTTCCGTCCGATTCCGCCTGGCGTTCTGGACCAGGCCTTCCAATTGCCTGGCGGTTTCCTCACCGATCCAACTTTCGCCACATTGGCGGCACACTTTGGCGGGAACCTTGCGGACCACGATAAGGCAAGACTCCAGATCGACAGCGAACGTGGTCTGCCCCGGTTCTTTATCCCCTCCACAAAGGGGACAGCGATCAATCGAATTCATGACTTCCTTGTTTTCCAGTCCATTTCGAACTTGTCCGGGCTAGGACGGTAAGCGGTGATGACATGACAGATCCCGTTGTTCTGCTCATCGAATGCCACGACCACATGCAAAGGATCCTCGCCGACGATATGTAATAACAGGCCGGCGGGAACCGGATAGGCGTCGGGATAGAATTCCACAATTTCGCCTTCCAGAATGGCCTGTTCCACCGATTCCATGCGGATGCCGCTCGTCAACAAACGCTCCAGTGCATGTTGCTTCCATTCGATGCTGCCAGCGCGAACCGCCTGGCGCACATTTCGCAACCAGGCTTCCCAATCCACTGCCATATTGCGGCTCTCCGAAAACTCATGGACATCATCCCTTATTAAGGATCAGGTTTCAAGGGACTGTTTTGATAGATGAAAGGCAGGCCAAAAGTGGGGTCCAGGAACCGATATGGGAATCTCCCGAAAACGGCCGTTTTTGAGAAAATCCAGGCATGTGGCCACAGATCAAGAAATTCCGATCGAAACTGGATACCACAGGAGACCGTTGGCAATTTATCCACAAATTCTGGGGATGGATTTGTGGATGACGGCTCTGGATCCTTGTGGTACCCCATGCCGTTCAGTTTGGCTAAACTTTCACCACTCACTTCCGCCGCCGATCCGATTCCCTCTATAGAGAGGACCTGCCGGGGGAGCCCCCGGCAGGTTCGGTAAACATTGCCACCTGAATGCTCAGGCGGATTTCAGCTTCTTCATTTCCTCGGCCAGTGTCCACAAGGCCCGGTTCAGGGCAACATTACCGTCGATCCCTTGAATCGGCCGCGTGGTCACACGCTTCCCTTGTCGGTTTCGACCCCGAAGCCCGCCGCGGACCAGATTTTCCTGAACCACATTGAAGGTGGTCCATAAATTCCCGCGAGCGGTTATAGGCCAGATAGAGAATTTTCCGTTTCAGGCGGGCTGCAACCCTCGATGATAGCCAACTACTGGTTGGTCAAATTCACAGTGGATTGCGACAGCTCTTGCGGTTTCGGATCTCGTCCGGCGTGGGGCGTTCCCGGACGAAGCGGAACGATCCGTCGGACCAGCATTCCAGGTATCCCCATTCCACGTCCCACTCCGATTCGCCCGGCCGGGGCGGGCGCTCCCACCAGGGCTCACGGCTGATCAGCACAGGTTCGTCACGTTGTTTGGATGACATGGAGCGGTCTGTGTGTAATAATGTAGTTTACGTAATTACACTAACACGAAATCGTTTTCATGGCCAGAACGGGAATCACCAAAGACCAAGTTTTCGAAGCAGCCCGGGAAATCCGGGACGAAGGTGGCACGGTGACCATCGCCGCTGTCCGAAGCCGACTGGGAAACACCGGCAGTTACTCGACCTATTCCCGTCATCTGGCTGAATGGCGCAAGCAGGAATCCTCGGAAAATCATGCGCCTCCCACACCTGCTTCGGTGGAAGCTATTGCCAGACGCTTATGGTCCGAGGCCTGGCGGCTGGCTTCCGAGTCCCTGGAGAATGCCAGCCGGCAATGGGAGAAGGAAAAAAAGCATCTGGAGTTCGAACTGCATAATCTGGCCATCGAGCTGGACCAATCCAAGCAGGCGTTCAACGAAGCGATGGACAAGCTGCAAAGCACAATGAAAGGACTCATGGAAAAGACGCTGGCTTTCGAGCACCTGAAGGACGATCACGAAAAGCTCAAGAAGATCCATGAAGCCACTTTGAACAGAGTGGGTAAGCTGGAACGGGACAATGCCGCCTTGCTCCAGAAGCTCGATTCGGCCGTCCGGGACATCACCAGACTGGAAAACGAACTTGCCGAGTCCCGGACCCAGGAACGGCGTGCGCTGAAAGAAGCCGCGGCACTGCGGGGGCAGCTGGAATCGTTGGCAAAAACAAAGGTCAGGCCCTTGAGGAGGAAGAAGTCATGAACAAGTATTCAGTGCCTACTCATCCAGATCCGGCCGAGTCAGCCATGTTGGGCGTCATCGTGGAAGACATGCTGGCCGAAGCCGACAAACATGGTCAGGCACAGTGCATCTTCCGTCGGTACCGCATCCGTGCCCATCGTCTTGCCAGAAGCCGTTGGCGCCTGATGATCGGCGACGAAAACGGCACCCTGGTAGATGCTGATATCCACGTCGATGCCTGACTCCGGCAGCTGGTACTGGATTCACCCACACAAGCGCCGCTGGTACCTGCTTCTGCTCGACCAGGATCTGTTTGGCGACTGGGTGCTCCTGCGCGCCTGGGGAAGTCTTGACAGCCGGTGGTGTGGCAAGAAAAAGGAAATCCTGGATGATACCGGGAACGCCGAAAGGCTGGTGAAAAAGATATGCCGGACCCGCCAGCGGCGCGGATATTATTTGGTTCAACCACCAAAGAGACAACGCTGATTTCAAGGTATTCGTCGCCTCTCTGTCGGAAACCCTACAGCGGGTAATCGGCTATTACAGCCTCAGCGCGAACAGCCTGGATGCCGATGATCTGCCCGAATGGTTGAGCAGGCGATTACCCAGGCAGCTGGTTCCGGCGGTCCTGCTGGGAAGGCTGGCCACGGTGGAGACGGGTGCGGAATTCCGAGATCCACACCCATCAAAGTGTCCGGCTACCCCGGCAGGATGGAAACCGCACGCAGCCCCAAAATTCTGTCCCGGCCCGCTCTCCCCCGCGCACGGTCCGGACGGCCATCCGGGCGCCGCAACGGGGACAGCGGGGGCCTTCCGCCGGGTAGCGGGGGATTTCGAGATGGGATACGAGTTCGAGAAGGCGCCGTCCGTCGATCAGTTCCAGGCCGTTTTGCCGCCCGAAGATCCAGGCGGGACGGGTGTAGCGGCCGCTGGCGACGAGGAAACCGCCCTCGGCCCGGCGGGCGGCCACCACGCCCAGCAGCTCGCGGACTTCACAGATACCGACCTGCCGTGAGCGCCAGCGTTTGCACTGGGCGACCCAGATTTTCCGGCCGCGCCTGAGCAGCAGATCGATACCGCCGTCCGCCCCCTCCCCTGTTTCGGCGGCCCAGTACCCCATCCGGCGGAACATTTCGCCGCTCAACGCCTCGAAAGACCGCCAGTCGAGCGCCCGGAGAGAGGCCAGGGACCAGGAGGTTCCGCCTCCTCCGTCCGGCCGTGGTTGTCGTGGCCTGGCCGGGCTTATATTATCCCTCACTGTATGTCTGTCGGACATCGCAATCCATCCTGAAGAAAGGGGGCGTCATCAAGAAAGTACTCGAAAAGAAGGATCTGGAGTCTTCTATCTTGCTTACCGGTCCTACAAGGATGGAAGCAATACCGATTTTCCAACTCATATCGGCGGAAAATCACTGCTGGACGAGTTGGAAAAACTTAGGCAGCTGCTCGATTCCGGCGCGATCACGCAGGAAGAATACGATACGCTCAAGGCGAAACTCCTCTCGCAAATCGACCCTTCCCTGGCAAAATCCGAATAACAGACGAACACTGGAGGTGACATCATGTGGTTGCTCGTACTCGCCATCGCATCGGTGCCCCTGACCGTGGCCGCCATAGGGATGACGGCCGTGGCCGGCTGGCAGGGCGGCTTCCGCCGCCGGGGTGTCGCCTGGCTGCTGTGGGGAACGCTCTTGCTGGTTTGTCTGGCCATAGCCGGCATCGGTTTGTCGTTCGGCTTCGACCTGGATCTGGCGTTGCTGGCCCCCCTGGCCGGGACGCCGCTGGCTTTCCTGATGTCCATGGCCGCGCTGGCCGCCATGAATCTCCACCGGATCGCCAGGGCGCTGGGGTGGCTCTTCCAGACCACGCGCCGCCTGGAGGCGCGGGCGCAAACCCTGGACAGGAAGGCCCTCGCCCTGCGCCTGGGGACGTTCCTGCTGGCCGCGGCCAGGCTGTCCCTGGAAGTGGTCGCCACCCTTGGGGTCGCGGTGCTGAAGGCCGGGTTTGAGTCTCTTGGGGAGGAGTCGGAAGAGCTCATAGAGTCTAGGCGGCATATAACCATTATTCCTATTGCCAAATTGGGAACAGCCTATATTGACGGCGACGGTAACATTGAGCTATGACTATAACCTTGAATCATTTCCCCCGAGTAGCGATCTTGCGGCCCACCATCATGGCTGACTGACCAGAAGCAATCGCGTCACTTTCGAAGCCTTTCATGAAAGAACTGAGAGAACCATGAATACTCACCCCTGCATACCCCAGCAGCGTGAGCCACATCATGGGCACCAGCAAATACATCGTCCCAATCATCAGGTTCAGCAGCATGCCGGTGGTGTAGGCCGGGCCGTCTCCCACCATGGAACCAGTTCCCAAAAGGGCCTCTGAGACGGAAAGGGTGAGATTGTTGTCGAAGTAGACCAGAATCGCCCAGATCGAGGTGAAGAACTTGATGCCGAAAAAGACCGCCGTCAGGGTCAGAAGGGTGGCGATGTCATACATGCCGATGATCAGGATGAACGGCAGAAGGGTGTAGAAAAAGCCGAGCAGGAACGCCTGGGCCATCGGCGCCATCTGTTTGATCAGATAAATGACGGGCAGCTTCTTGAAGTTTTCGAGCCCCAGTCCAAATATGGACATAATTTCTGCCACCGCTTGACTCACCATGGACTGGGACTGGTCGGCCAGATCCCCGGTATAACGAAACCCTTCCAGCGTGCTCTTTTCGTTCATGATGACCTGCTTGAGCGCGAAGTCCTTAAAACTGTCCGCCCCGATAGTGCCGGCCAATTTCCCCAGTTTCGCGTTGACCGATGCGAACAGACTGTCCCCCTGGATGTTGTCGATCAGGCGCTTTCTCAGCCCCAATTTCGGCTGGCCGGGAGGACCCAACCACCAGTCGCGGCAAGAGGGGTGGGGCTCCAGGCCGGTTCTGGCGGAGTCGAACTGGGCGTCGCGGGAAGGCACGATGGGAAAACCGCGGACCGGATGTTCGGCCAGAATGGCCGGATAGAGTTTGGGGTGGGTCATGAACAGGTCGTTGGCCAGCCATTGCAGATCCGAAGCGGTCAGGTCGCCGGCGGAGATGCCGTAACGGCGGCGCAGATACAGCGCCTCGTCGTGACAGTCCTGCTTGAACTGTTGCACCTCACGGCGCAGGTCCGGATCGGTGATGGTGGTGTTGCTGAGCTTGTACTGGATGAACCGCATGTCCGGCGCCTCACAGGGGATCGAGGCGATGGTCGCGGCGTTGATGCCGTCGGCGAGCTTGGCCACCACGCCCCACCAGATCGGTACGTAGACACTGGCGGTCATGTTTTCGCCGAACACCACATCGTAGGTGGTGCCCGTGTTGTCGCCGGTCACGGTCTTGTCCGAGCACATGGGCGTGAAGTGCATGGCGTTCGTCTTGATCTGGTACGAAGGCTCGAACGCCACCAGATAGACCAACGCCATGGTCAGCGTGTAATAGCCGACCGGCATGGAGGACAGGCGGCCGCCCTCGACGAAACCGAACTTCCACCAGGCCTTGGCCATCTCGCGGATCAGCATGAAGATAAAAGGCAGCATATAGACCCCGATCGCCATCAGGATCGCCAGAATGCGGTTGTTCATGAACCACCCGAAATAGGTGGTGAAGATCTCCAGATAGTTGCTCATCGCCAGACTGATGTCGGCAAGCGGTTTGCCAATCATGGGGTTTTCCATGGATACCTCCTTCGGTCAGTGGAATGCGGATGAAAGAAAGGGAAGCAGTTCGAAGGTCGCCACCATGGCGAACGCCACCCAGCGCAGGGAGCACACCCGCTCGGTCACTTCCGGCGGGGTGCCCATCATCCGGCCGTGGATATGAAACGCCCAGGGCCACAGAAACAACGGTGAAGCGGCCTTGACGGCGGCGGTCAGGACGGCGGGATTCCCTGTCCAGGGGAAAGAGAGCAGGGCGGCGCCCCAGCCGTGGGCGGTGGCGTCGAAGACGGTCAGCCAGGCCAGCAGGGGCAGCCGCTGGGAGGCCCATTGGCGGATGACCCGCTCCCGCCCGGGGAGGTTCGGGCCGAGCCTCGGCACCCAGGGCAGAAGCGCCGCCATGGTCAAGTAAGTGGCGAAGCGGAACCAGACCGCCCGGTTTTCCAATCCCTCGAGCAGCGCCAGGGTCGCCTGGGGACGGGTCAGCAGCCCCAGGGCCAGGGAGACGGTCAGCGCCGCGGCCAGCAGGGCCAGGAACAGCTTGATGCGGGTGACGGGTTTCATTCAGGGCCCCAGTGGCGCTACAGCCGGCGCGGCCGGTTCAGATTCGGGCAGCTGGATCCCCCCGCCTTCGAGGTCTTTCATGTCACGGGGCAGCTCGGGTTGGGCGCTGTCGCTCTCGTGGCGGGCACGCCGGTGCTTCATCCGCAGCACCGCCAGGGCGGTATTGGAAGACAGTTCCTTGCGGATCCTCGATTCATAGAGCACGTCGTCGATCTCCCGCTCCAGGACGGCGATCTTGTCGTCGATGGCGGCGACGGCGGCCTGGTTGACCGACACATTGGGTTCTTGCCGGCCGGTGACCAGCAGGCGCCTCAAGACCATCGCCTTTTCGACCACCTGAGCGGTTGCCGCTTCCGCCGCCAGGCGGCCGGCGGCCGTGTCGCGCTCGGACGGCGGCAGGGCGCGCAGGCCGGCGATCACCTGGCGAGAGACCGCCACCCCCGGCGCCGACACTTTCTCCAGATTGTCCGGGGTGAGCGGCAGACTGCCCGCGATCAGCTCTCCCAGCGTGGCGGAGACTTCTGCGGTCCGTTTCTCGATCTTGGGCCACAGTCCGTGGCCGGGCTGGGTTGTGGGAGCGGACCCGTCGACGGTGTGGATCAATTCCTCGCCCAGCACGTCCCGGGCGAAGGCCTCGGCATCGCCGGGTCCGGGCCACAAGGCCGACAGGCGCGTGCCGGCGGGCGCCGGAGCGCTCGAGAGAGGATCGGAGCGGTTGAGGGTGACGTTGTAGCCGGCCCGGGTGATATCGGTCACCACCTGGATGGGCGGCTGGTCTTCGCCGCCCTTGCGCTGGCCGCCGACCCAGGTGACGCCGTTTTTGCCGTTGTTGTCCTCGACGGTCTTGCGGGCGGTATCCACGTCGGTGGAGGCCGATTCGCTGCCGCCGCCTCCCATCATGCTCCGCCAGTCCTCGGATTTTGCGATGTTGATCCAGTCCTGATACGGATTCTTGCCCTCGGAGATCTCCTTTTCCATCTGCTCGCATGTTTTGTTGGCCAGGGAGATGGTCAGCCGTGCCCGGGCCAGGGCGTTCTGGAACAAATCATAGAGACCCGGATTGGCGCGTTGTAGAATGAGTGCCGGCAGGGAGGCGACCGCCGAACCGGCCGCCGACACCAAGGCCGAGAGCATATCCTCGGCGCCTGATTTCACGTCGTTGAGTATATTGGTGACCCCGAGCAAGGGATCGAACTTGCCGCAGCTGTAATGCAGCCCAAGGTCGACGCCGGCGCTCAGGTCGATGGTCGTGACGCTTGGGTTGGGTGGGACCGTGACCGGCTGGGCGCCCCCCACCTCGTAGTACCACTCGCCGTCGGCCGACGGAACGACGGGGGGATCGGCATTGACCGCCATAGCCGTGATCGAGAGCAGCAGACAGAACGCCGCCGGCCCATTAAGGATCCGACGGCGGCCAGCTCGTGTATTCGATTTTATTTTGATATTCACCTTTGATCTCGCAACATTTGTAAGGGCGCCAGAGGTTCCAGGCATAATCACCCGACTCGGCCACCTTGCCATCGGCCCAGTCGGAACCATACAGATCGTTGACGCCGAACACCTCGCACGAGGCCGAGGCTTTGGGCGTCAACATCTGCCACTTGCAGGTGGTCGCGTTCCGCTCCATGCAATGGCCGGGCGGGAACACCAAATCGTCACCATCGGACGCCGGACCAGTCAGGGGGTTGTAAATATGCGGCTGGCCGTTCTGGGTGATGATGTCGGCGGTCCTTTGGGCGGTGACGGCGGCGGCCTTGGGATCGACAGCCTGATAGAGGAAGCCGATCCTGGGATAGACGCTGCCCCAGGTGTTGAGAAAAAAGGTGCCAACCTCGCGCAATCCCGGAATCCAGCTGGGCGGCAGGTACTTTTCCACCAGGTTGTCGCGCCAGAAGGGGGAATCGACCGACGCCAGGAAGTGATACCGCATGTTCGAGGTCTGGCTGGGGCAGTCGATTTCACCGGCGATGGGATTGCCGATCGCGGCCGTGTCCTTGAAGATCAGGTCTTCGTGGGGTTGGTCCTTGTGATCGTCGAGGCCTTCCTCGGCCCGGTTTCCGCCGCCTTGTTTGCCGTGGTTGAGGTAGGAATAGAACATGCCCAGGGCGCCGGTTTCCATCTCGCCGTAAATCATATTGGCCTCGCTCCAGGGGATGTCGGCCCCGGCATTGCTGGCGGTGACCACCACGTCGGGCTGGTAGTGGGCCCGAAGGTCCGATTCTTCCGTGTGACATTCATAAAGAGTGCACACCAGCCACACACAGACGCCGATGATTTCGTACTTGCCGCAGCTCCAAAAACCTGCCCACGACTGCATGGTGATCGACATCGTGGACAAAGCATCTTCAGATTCGCCTGATGAATCATCAGCACCACCGCAAGTCAGCCACAGCGCCAGGATCACCGCCGCCAGCAGCCGGCGCGGCTTCATGGAGCGGCCTCCCCGAAATCGCGCCGCCATTGGGCCAGCACCTTCAGCGGATCGCTTTCGCCGTAGAGCACCATCCGGCCATCGACGACCGCGGCCGGCAGCCGTTTCAACCGGTATCGCCCGGCGAGCGACGGCCCGGCCATGGCCCTGGCCAGCCGGCTGCGCCAGGGTTCCTGGTCCAAGGCCTTCAGGCGCTTTTCGACGATGGCGCGGGCTTTCTTGCGGTCCGGCGGCAGTCCGCCGGCGTTGAGCAGGCCGTGAATCTCCTGTTTCATCCGTTTGGCCTCGTTCATGTCGTACACTTCGACGATGCAGCCCTGCCGTCGAACCTTCGCCAGGGAGGCCTCTGGCACCCGGCCCTCGACGAAGAGCTGTATCAGGGGGCAGGCGCAGGCCTGCGGGACGATCAGGGCCAGGAGCCACAGGGGTCTCATTTTTCACCCCCCCGGATCCGGTCCAGTTCTTCGGCCACCTTTTCGGCGGCGGCCAGCTCGTCGATGCCGAATTTTTCCATCAGCTCGGCGCGTCTGGCCTTTTCCTCCTTCTCGGTCATGGCCAGGGCCAACGACAGGGCCGGCGGGACGTTGCGGAATAGCAGCGCCATCTCGTCCGACAAGGCCACCCCCTCGGTATAGAGTGGCGGCTGCTTGCGGGCGGCCAGCAGCAGGGCCCGCTGTTCCTCGCTGAGAGCCTTGAAGCGGGCGATCTGGTCCACTTCGTCCTTGGGCATGACCAGGCACAGCCACCACTCGATCATGTTCAGCAACCGGGCGGTGCTGTCGGGAAAATCCTGGAGATTCTGGGTTGCGACCCAGTACCAGGCGCCCAGTTTCCGCCACATCTTGACGATCTTGACGATATAGGGGGCCAGGAGGGGGTTGACCATGATCAGGTGGCATTCGTCGGTGAGCACCAGGGTCGGCCTCGGATCGTGCTGATACCGCTCGATCAGGCCGTGGATATGATTGATGAGCCCCATGTAGGCCACCGTCAGCTGGTCCTCATAGCCATCGCGCGCCAGGATGCCCAGATCGACGAATGTGGCATCCACCTCGGGCCAGGGAGTGCCCTCGCGGTTGAAAAAGTTGCCGGCCAGTCCCGTGCAGAACATCTCCATGGCGTCGGCCATCTCCCCGGCCCGCTTGCGGCGCGATTCCTCCAGTCCCTCAAGGGTGCGCAGGGCCCTGACGACATCTTCGGTCAGCACCTGCCTCCGACCCACCCGTTTGACCTCCCGGGCGGCTTGGATCAGGGCCTTGCGTATGAGCAGACGGTCGGCGCGGCGCAGGCGCTCTTCTTCCCGGGGATCGCCGCCGGTGATCATGGTCCGGGCGGCGATTTCCATTTCGCCGAGCAGATCGCGCTCGGACAGATCCTCGTCTTCGTCGTCGTAGTCGTTGGTGGGATCGTCGTCGAGGTCGGTCGGCGAATCCAGATCCAGGTCGAGATGGTAGCGCCCGTCCAGTAGCTTGACGCCGTGCGCGAACGGCGGCACGGCGATGTCGGCATTGGGGGAGAATTGCACCCGGTTGACCGACAGCCCCTGTTTCTTGAACCACCGGGCCAGCAGGCCGAAGCTGTCCCCGGCCTCGATCACGAACAAGCGGGGGCGGTGCATGGCCATCATGTGCATCATCAGATAAACCAGGGTGGCAGACTTGCCGGCCCCGGTGGGGCCGATGATCAGCGTGTGGGCGTTTTTCTTCCGGTCTTTGAGGTTGAGCGGATCGAACATGACCGGCTCGCCGCCGCGGTTGAAAAACAGCATCCCCGGATGGCCGCTACCGGTGGAACGGCCGTAAAGAGGAGCCAGATTGGCGGCATGGCGCGAGAATAACAGACGGGAACGCCGGGCGTGTTTTTCGTCGAACTGATGGTCGTAAGCCATCGGCAGGTTTTTGATGTAGCTGTCGAGGGGGATCAGATCCTGCCGGTCTACGATCGGTTGCAAACCCGAGGCGATGAGCAGGGACGCGGCCTGGCGCATTCGACCTTGGATGTCGTGAAGATCGCGGCCGCGCAGATAAAAAGCGGTCTGTAGCTGATAGAGCTTATTGCCTCGAGCCAGCTCCTTGAGCGCCTTGTCGGCGTCCTCGGCGGCCAGTTCCGCTTCGGCCGAATCACCCACGGCGCGGCGGCGGATGTGGTGCAGGTGGTTCTTCACCTGGTCCTGGGCGAGGACCACCACGGTCATCGCCATGACCGTGCCCTCGGGCATGCGGTCGAACACCGAATAGATATGGTCGCCGATCCGCCGTTCGGCGGTCAGGGCCCCGATCTCGGGAATCCGCCGCAGCGCCTGGATGGTGATCGCCCGGTGCGGGAGACCGTCGAACCACCACAATCCGTTTTCCTGATCGGAATGGGGCAACCCCAGCATCAGCATTTCCGAGAAATCGTGCCCGAAGGGCCGCTCCGCTTCGCTTTCGGGCCAGGGTGTCTGGGCCAGGGCCGCCTCGGTATCGCCGGAGGTCAACAAGGGATTGGGATTGAGCCAGCGGAACATCCACTCGTACAGATCCCTGCCCTCCAGCCGTTTCAGGCGCACCCCGGCCGACATCAGCGAGACCGCCAGTTTTTCAGCCACCTCGTTGACCGCCAGTTCGGGCGTCAGCAACCCCAACCCCAGGCCGGTCACCCGCCGGTAGAGAGCCAGCCGCACTCGGCGGCGCACCCCCCGCCACGGGGCACCGGTGACGTTCTCGTCATGGAAAAGTCCCTGAGGCCGCTGGATGCTTTCCAGGTGCCTGCGGATCACGTTCATCCAGGCCTGGTTATAGGGGGTGCCTCGGGCTCTGGGGGTGGCGTAACGTTCGATGTCGCCGGCCAGCTGGCCCAGGCTGGGTTCGTCCTGGACATAGAACTGGACGATCCAGGGGGATTCGTGATCCTCGGGAATGGATTCGTTGAGGGCCGCCTGAATCTTGTCGCGCAGCTCCACCATGAAGGCCCCGGGACGGGCTTCGACGCCGGCCACTTGGGCCTCGAACAAGGCCCCGACCGATTTGCCGTCGTCGAGCAGGAACGTCTTGCTCTCTTCGTCGTAATCCAGCCACGGCAGCAGATTGGTGAACGCACTGGGACGTTCGTACATCCGGCGGATTCTCGCCCGGGTCGGCGGCTTGTCGCTTTCGCGCCGGCGGGGAATGCCTTTGTCCTTGGCGGGGGATCGGCCAAGAAACGCGGGGGGCAGAAAACTCATGGCGCCACCTCCCCCGGCAGGGCGTACCGGGTGGTTTCATACATCGGAAAGGCCGTGGCGTAACCGGGAACCGGAGTGCCCGCCGGCGACAGATGGGGGAACACATACATCACTAAAGTAGGATTGGGGAGCGCCGGAAACACTTGGCCGATCTCGGTGGCCTGGGTCCGGGTCCAGCCGGACAAGTCCCCACCACCCCGGGAGATCTCGCGCATCCGAAACACTTCACGAGGTTCATCGCGGCGATGCAACGCATCCATGTGCCGGTGATAGATCTCGCTCATGGTCGGTCCCGTCTCCTTGATGATGTCGTCCTTGGTAGCGCAGCCGTCAATCAAGGCCGCCGACAGACACAGTGGTATCAGCCATTTGCCAGTCATGGTCCAGTCTCCTTCCCTCAGGTTCGAAATCGATGGGCAGTTCCACATCCACATGGACGGCGACCTCGTGGCCACTGGGAACAAAAACCGCGTCGTACAGATCGGCGGCGCGCTCCTGAAGCCACTTGGCCACCTCCCCGGCGCCGCCGGCCAGGGTCTCGTAGCCGGCCATTTGCAGGGCCTTGTTGGGATCGACCGTGGTGGTCACCACCCCGGTCAGCGGGGAGATCTGCTGGGTGGTCCGGCTTTGCGACAGGGCCTTGGCCGCGGCCTCCACGCCCTTGGCGGTCACCCGTCCGGCCAGGTAGGAGGCGGCATTGGAAATCCGCTTGCCGGTGATGCAGGGCACTCCGTAGGCGTCGGAGATCCAGCCCAGCGGCCGGTTGTTCTGACTCCTGCGCCGGTTGCGCTGGTTGCCGCCGGTCTGCTGAAGGGAGCCATCATCCGACGACAGGGTGCGAATGGTGCCGTCGTCGAAGAGATACGTCACCGAATGGACGACCCCGCGAACGCAACTGAGCGTCCAGTCGCCGACCGCCTTGCCGGAGAAGACCATACCGGCGACGTGGGGGATTTCCAGACCGTTGGCCGCCAGGTTTTCCGCGCCGACCAAGACCTTGAAGGGAAATGGATCCTCCACCTGCCCCTTGTGCGGCACCCGGCCGATGAGGGCGGTCATGGCGACCGAGCCGATCAGGGTGGCATTCCTGGGCACGGTATAGACCGGTTCCGCAACTTGTCCTGTGACGGCGGTATCCAGCGATTCGGCCGCCGCCTCGATCCGCTCGCGGGCGGCATGGGCACCGCCGCCCAACAGCCCTTTGACTTTGCCGGCTGCCTGGGACAGGGGGCCTTTCTCCAGGGCCTCGGGCGGAATATCCAAAGGATCGATCCACGTCAATTGAGTGGTCCGAACCGTCCCGCCTTCCAGGCCGAAGCCGGCCGGGACCTCTTGTCCGCCCCCAAATTGTTTGGCGTTGGCTTCGAGCACCTGCTGGCTCAAGGCCTCCAAGCGCTGCTTCAGGGCCGCCATCTGGGCATCGCGTTCACTCGCCTCGAGCTTTTGGCGCCGCTCAAGATCGCGCGTCACCTCCCGGCTCACCCGGCTGGCGACCTGATCGCGGATTTGTGTGAGGCGTTCGTTCTCGGCGCGCAGTTTTTCGGTTTCAGATTTGAGCGCCGCCACTTCCGCCGTGAGGGTGCGGATGGTGTCCGCGGGGGTGTCTGCATCGGGCGAGGGCGCTTTGGGGACGGCGGTCATGGCGGCGCCGCCCGATCCACCGCCATCGCAGCCGCGCATGGCGACGACCACCACCACCAGAAGCGCGAAACCTGCCAGTAGCGGCAACAGCCGGTTGATGGCATTCATGGCGCAGCCTCCTCGAAGGGGCCGTTCGAGATCAGATAGACGGCGGTCTCATCGCCGATCTCGCCGGCTGGTTGCAAGCGGTTGTGCTGGAAAGTGGCCGCCCGCCAGGCGCCACGTAAATGCCTGGGGTCGAGCTCGACGGGGAACGGTTCCAGGTTGCGCAGCCTGACCGCGGTGACCGTGAGCCGGCCGCTGCGCCAGCTGGCGGCGGGCACGGACTCGATATGAGCCAGGCGGATCAGGGCGGGCACCGGGGTCCGGTCCACCGCGACCCGGCGCACGCCCCGGGGCGGTTGCCACAGCCGTTTGGGGGCATAGAGATGACGGGCGGCAAGGCGGGTCAGGGCGACATAGCCGAGGGGATTCGGGCGGCGCTTGGCGGTTTTCCCCTGGCCGGGGGACAGCTGTCGGCCTGCGCTCTCTTCGAGCGCCGGATCGAGAATTTCCACGGGGTCCGTGGGAGCCTGTTTATCTGCCGACAGATCCACCAGCCACACCTTGCCCGAATTCAGCCCCTGGATTTGGATCCGGTGCGGCGGAAAGGGTTTGTCCGCCCGCCAGTACACCACACCGGCGGCGCTCTGGGTTCTGAGTACGCCATCGAGGCCGGCCGGCACCCCCACCCGGACATCCTCGGGGAAGGTCACCAAGCGCTCGGCGCCCACCTTGAGACGGACAGGCACCGGGGCCTTGCGCCACAGCACCCGGACAGTTTCAGTGTCACCCACTGCCGACAGCGGCAGTAAGCTGAGACAGACCAGATATACCATCAAGATGCGCATCCTCATTTATCCTCTTCCGGTTCCAGACGGCGGGGACCGGGCTCGGCGAAGCCATCGAGCGCCAACCCCCACGGATTTTGGTCGATGGACACATCGTGCCGGACCACCCGGATCGGATAGCGGGCCGTCAGATCCTTCACTTTCATTCCCTTGACGTACTCCACCACGTTGAGATCGAGGGTCACCACCCACACCCCGGGGGCGAGCACTTTCACCCGCTCTTCGCTGTATCCGTGACCGAACATCTCCTGCACGAAACGTATCCGTCCCCGCAGCTCGCCGCCTTGCCCGCGGGCGTGGAGGTCGGCCTTGAGACGCTCGAGGAAGGTCGGCGTCAGCATGTGTTGCAGCGCGTAAATTTCCTTGCCATAGTCCTCTTCGCCGTTGTCCGGCCAGTAGTTGAGCTGCTGGAAGACCCGGTAGGCGAAGGCATAGACGTTGGGCTTGGGCACCTCGTCCAGAGCGACCGTGGCCCCGTTGGACAGATCCGGCGGAATATGTACCCGGCGCACCGCCAGGGACCGGGCCAGCAGGCTGTTTTGCATCACGATGTACACCACCTGTACGGCGATGACGGCCAGCAGAATGAAGACGACCAGGCGCAAGTTCAGGTTCTGGCTACGATACTTGAACATCGGCTCACTCCGTCCGTCCCAGACTCCATTGGCCTGAATATTCGATGTAGGGGGAACGGAACCAGAAATAGCGGGCGGTCAGCTTTTTCACCTGGATCTGGTAATAGAACTCGGGCCGGCCCCGCTTGATCCGCTGGAAAAAGGTGGCCGAGAAAAAGACCGTGCCGAGGATCCCGAACAGCAGTACCCCCATACCAATGGCGGGCGTCAGCAAAATCATGATCAACAGCCCTGCTGGGATCCAGACCGCCGCGGCGGCTTTAACCAGCACGATCATCTCCGTCCCCGTACAACCTCGAAAAATGACCGGCTCGAAGTTGAGCCGGTCAGCCATGATCTCCTCATTCATGGATCAGCTGATCGTGGTACCGATCACACCTCTGGCCTTGTCGAGGAGGAAGATCACCGCGACAAGGAGAACGCCCCCCACTACAGCGACCACGCCCAACTCGCCCCAGTTGCCACGGCCGTTGATGGCGTCCCAAAACTTGTGCAAGGCGGTCCAGGCCACCCAGATAAGGGCGACCGCACCGAAGATCAGGCTGATAACCAGAACTGCGTCTTTGGCGTAACGCAGGATCAATTCAAGAAAGTTGTCGGTACTGCCGCCGGTGGGTGCCGCTACGGTCGGCAGAGCTGCGAAGAGATCGGCAGCCTGGAAAGCAAGCACAAGCAGCAACAGGGTCTGGATCAGGGATTTGATGCTCTTTTGCATGTCTTTTCTCCTCATGAAACAAAGATGTACATCAACACAACAGCGACGAAGGCCGAGAAAACCACTTCCACCACCAGATTCCTAGCGGTCTGAAACTGCGTCTGATGAGCCCAGGACAGAAAAGAGGAAAACAGGCTCCAGGCGATCCACAGAAAGATCCAAGCCGCCGCGATGACCGCCGTCACGAACAGTGCATCGCTGGTCGTAACGTGCTCGGTCGGCAGCCCGGAGGTGGCCGCCTGGAAGGCGGTCTCTCCCTTGGTGGGCAACTCAGCTTTCATCGGCGATAATCCCCTTTGAGGGGAGGTATATCCCGGGGGCGCTCCCTGACATCGAGCACATAATCGGCAATTCCTGCCCGGATACGCGCCAAATCCCTGCGCAGCCAGTCATAGCGGAACCGGATCCGGGCGCCGGGGTCGGCCTGGGTTTCGGCCTGCCGGATCAAAGGCTCGAGGGCCTCGATCTCATGAGAAAGCCGGGCCAGAGCCTCGCGCTCGGCGTCGGTGTCGGCATGGGCCGGCACGGCCAGTACAGTCAACAGAGTCATGATGGACAACCGCATGGGTTCCTCCTCGCCGTTCGTCACGGGGAACAGGATTCCATGGGAGGGCGGGGGCGTCTATGGAAAACGTGATACTGCGAATATCACGTTTTTTGTAGTTTTTTTATTCTGTGTTTTGTTACAATAAAAAAATTTTTTTCCCTACTTTTAGATATTTTTTATTAAATCATTCAAATAGATACGATGTTTTATGTTTTACTTATATACCAACCCTCATACTAGGTTATTGGCGCAAATCCACTATTGTTGAGCAGTCATAAACAATTAACGGCAATCATGATTCTCCCTACCGACACCAATGCGGGATTTATCTCTGTAACGCCATTCAACAAACGACGAATCAATGGGTTACGAAATCTATTTTTCTAAATAAAAAATTTTTCATTATAGCAATAAACCACACTGGAAATTAACAAAAAACGTGATATTCGCAGTATCACGTTTTTTGTGGTGCCTTCTTTCTCCCCGTCTTATCGTATACCTCCAACGCTGACGCACAGGAGGAGACCCCATGAATCCTTTGATACTCGCCGCTTGCGCGGCCCTGGTCCTGACCGGGTGCGCCTCGAGGCAGGCCATTCGCCCCCCGGAGGCGGCCACTGGCACTCCGGCAACGGTTGCCGAAGCCGCCGCCGACACACAATCAGGTGCAGAACCGATGGACGAGGGACCCGCACCGCTTGCCGAATTTCTCGAAATGGCTCCTGCCGGCGCCGGAAACGACAGCCATGCCCGGGTGGGGCAGGCTGCCCCACTCCCTGTCCAGGGGAAGACAGCGCCGGCGGTCTGGCGCAGCGGGCGCTACACGGAGCGGTTGGCGGTGCCGGAGCCGGCGCAGGTGGATCTGCTGTCGGTGGTGGTCCAGGTGACCTTTCCGCCCCAGGTGATCACGGTCGGGGAGGCCGTCCGGTGGTTGCTGCTACGGTCCGGCTACCGCCTTCAGGTATCCCGTGAAGAGAGTGGTCTTTTGGAGCTGCCGCTGCCGGAGGTGCACCGGCGGCTGGGACCGGTCCCATTGCGGGCCGGGTTGCAATTGTTGGCGGGCCCGGGATACCGCTTGTGCGAGGATCCCGTGCGTCGCACCGTTTGGTATGAACTGGAGGCCTCTTGATGAAGACGGAAACCCCCGAAATGCCCCGCACTCTGGAACGCCCGCCCTGGTGGATCGTCGTCGGGGGCGCGGCATTGGTCATCGTGCTGTTTTTGGTGATCAAGGCGATTTTGAGTGACGACGATGCGCCCGGCGACACCGACCGGGAACCGGCCGCGGCAACCGCCACCCTGGATCCGGAACCTGCGCCCGGCGGTCCCGCCCAGGCGCTGGAGGCCGGCCCCGGCGGGCAGGCGCCGGCGCCCCAGGCAAATGCCGTGGATCCGGGTCCGGTGGGGCAGCCCGCCCCACCCCAATCCGTCGAGCTGGAACGACGGCTGGATCGCCTGGCCCAATCGCTACAGGCGCTTGAATCCCGTCTGGCCACCCTGGAATCGGCGGGATTCGACAGCCGCCTGACCACCCTGGAGACAGACCGCCAGCAACTGGAAGTAAGACTGCAAGACCTGGAGACGGGCTTGAACGAGACCAAAAAAGCCCTGGCGAGCCGTAAAACCCGCCGCATTGCCCGGCGGCGGCACCCGCCGCCGCGGTTGAAACTGGTGTCGGTGGACAACTGGGGCGGCCGCTGGCAGGCGGTGGTGGAGGACCGGGGGCTGCATATCCTCAGAACCGGTTCGTCTTTCGGCGGCTGGACAGTGGCCTCGATCGATCAGTCCGGGTTGACGTTGGCGCGGGGAAAGGACAAAGTGACGATCGCCCCTTGAAACCGGGTGGGGCAGCCTGCCCCACCCCCCCGATAAAGGAGACTCCCATGAAAAACACCCCCATCACCTTCCTGCTGGCCGCGGTCCTGTCCGGATGCAGTGATCCCGCCGACCGGGTGGAGGGTACCTATGCAAGCATCAAGCAACCTTGGTTCGGACCGCCGGTCACCCTTTTCCTGGTGTTCAAGGACGATACGGCGGAAATGATGTCCGACAAGACCCGCCTGAAGAAAACTTTTCACCTGGACCGGGAGGAAGACAGGCTCATCCTGAACGATGCCCCTGGGCGTTTCGGCCTGGTGTTCAGGGTGGAGGACGACGGCAAGACGCTGACGTGCAAAAGTTGCGGCGAGGTGGGCTTTCCCGATACCTGGGAATACGTCGGATCCGATCCTGAAACCCTGACCGGGCGGAGCTGGCGGGAAGCCCCTGAACGCACGGCCGCCAAGCCCGCGGGGTTGCCGTTCGCCGAAGACCTGAACCGGTGGTCGTTCCGGGCGCCCACGCAGGCGGGCAAGAAGACCAGACCCACGCCGAAACCGAAACCCACCCCCTCGCCCCTGACCCGGCGCGTGGAGGGGGCCTTCTATGGCCTGGCCTTAGATAGCCCGCGAAAGTTGCCGATCCGTCTGTCCTTTCTGTTCAAGCCCTACACGGACGGCGTGGACAAGGAGACGGCGACCCTGACGATCGAGGATCCTTACGGAAAACAGGAGCGCACCCTGATCCTGGAGCGCGGCGCCGACGATGTGATCCGTTTGCACGCCGTCCCGGACGAATACAAGTACCGCTACGCCTATAAGGTGGTTCCCGACAAGGATGGAAACATCCGTTATCTCACCGAGGCGAACGGCATGTCCGGCTCGGCATACGCCGAAATCCTGCTGCCCGAATCCGCCCGGCACGCCACCCGAAGCGATCATCCCGCCGGGAAACGGATCGGCCTGTACGACTGGCCCGGACTGACACCGACAGACCAGGTGTCCGGAACGTTCCGCAATGGATCGCGCCGCATCCACATCGACGGCGACACGATGACCTTCGATTATATGATCGGCACGACCTACCGCTTCCAGCTGGAGCGGGGCAATGTCTGGATTCTGGCCCGGCCGCTGGACAAGGACATGGAGGGGACGGAATTTTCCATCATCGCCAAGGAAAACGGCCGCTGGCTGTATATCCGGAAGGTGAAGGGACCACGGACGGGAGTGAACGCCCTGACGGTTGCCTGGAAGAAGGAGGGGGACTGATGGAGGCAACATCCGCCAGGCGCGGGTGGGGCAGCCTGCCCCACCTGGCGTTGACTGCATTGATCGTTACGCCGGTTGCCTTGAGCGACACACGCTTCACCGAAACCCGCATGACGCCGCTGCATGAAAGCCGGAGCCGCATGGAGGCGGCCGGCGTCCCCTCCGTCCGTTTCGACCGCCGGGCATGGAATTTGAGTGAGGAGGAATGGAGTCGTTATCTGAAGCTGATGCGGGGCATCCGGGGATCGGTCAGCCCCGCCACCCTTTCTCCCGTCGAGGTGCTGGGGATCCATGCCCGGACGGAAGCCGAGCGGATGAAGTATGCCAGGCAGTGGGCCAGAATGATGCGCGAGGACACGGAACGGATCTTGGCGTTCCAGCGGGCGTATGACGCCGCCATGCGCGAGATCGATCCCCAGGGGCGAATGATCGACATCGAGAAGCTGCCTGGTGGCGCCAAGGCGCTCCAGCCCGGCGACCGGTTGCTTTTGTTTTTGAGCCGCGATTGCCCGGCCTGCAATGCCGCCGCCAGGCGGCTCAACGTCCTGGCCCAGGGGCTGGATCTGCAACTTGACATTTACTTCGTGGACCGCAGCACGCCGGATCAAATCCGAAAGTGGGCGAAGGCCCAGGGCCT
The DNA here is from genome assembly GCA_026981855.1 of Methylothermaceae bacterium. GTDB lineage: Bacteria > Pseudomonadota > Gammaproteobacteria > Methylococcales > Methylothermaceae > Methylohalobius. The sequence goes on from JALSIB010000004.1 coordinate 28,901, forward strand.
GGATGCTTCCCGAGTCGCCGGCGGAAAAATTACTCTCAATCAGGATCCAGCGCTGTTTGGGCGCCTGTTCGGCATCGACGCCACAGTGCCCAAAACGATCCGAATCCGAAACGGCAAGATGGTCAGACTGACGCTGTGAGTGACGAAACGATGATCAAACAATTCCTGGACATCGACACAGGACCTGCTGCGCTGGAGATTCCCCGGTCGGTCCGGGAGGAATTCTGGCGCCGCGGCTCCGGTCTTTACCGGGGCGAGTGTGGCGCCGCCGTCAAGCCGCCGCCGGACCAGGCAAGGTGGCTCAAGCAGCTGCCGGGAAAGCTGTACAAGGATTTGAGGGGGTGGCCGTTCAGCTGGGGCCAGCTGGTGGAACGCCGGTTGTACAACCTGGTGATCTGGGAGGTGGTCTACGACCGGCTGCTGCGTCAGCTGCACTGGCACAAGCTGGGCCTGCCGGAAATCCAGCGCACCGCGCTGGAGTGGCTGGCCTGCCGTGAGCCGAATTTCGAACCGGACCGCTGGAAGATCGTGGATCTGATCAGGGAGTTCGTCGTGGTGCCGGGCTGCGCCTACGACGCTTTCGCGGTGGCCTGTCATTTCACCTGCGAGGCCGAAGGCAGGCAATGGATGCGCCAGGCGCTGGAAAAGGAAGGGGCGGTTCATGGTGTGGCCGCCGCTGTCCGCGAGCGGTTTCTGGAGGGATCGTCATGAAAGGGTGGGGCAGCCTGCCCCACCTGCTGGGGTGCCTGTTGTGCGGCCAGGTGATGGCCCTCGAGGTACCGCCGGCCTACCAGACCGTGGCCGAGGCCGAAGGGGTGCCGCCGGCGCTGCTCTACGCCATCGCCCTCACCGAAAGCGGCACGCCCCTCGACGGCCGCCGGGTGCGGCCCTGGCCCTGGACTCTGAACGTGGCGGGCAACGGCGAGCGTTATCCCTCCCGCCTGGCGGCCTGGCGGGCGCTCAAGCGCTATCTGGCCAGCGGCATCACCCGGGTGGATGTGGGATTCATGCAGGTCAACTGGGCCTTTCATCACCATCGCCTGGCCGACCCCTGGCGGGCCCTCGACCCCTGGTTCAACCTGGCCGCCGGCGCCAGGATCCTGAAAGAGGAATACACCCGGACCGCCGACTGGCTGACGGCGGCCGGCCGCTATCACGCGGGCGCCCCGACGACGCCCGCCAGAAGGCGCCGGGCGGCGGCGTACCGGCGCAAGGTCGCCGCCTGGTTGCAGCGGATTTCATCAGCAACGGTCCGGGTGGGGCAGGCTGCCCCACCCGGAAGGAGGTGAAGCGGAAAGATGAAGGGTGATCGCGAATCCAGGACCATTGCACCGGTGAACGAGGCCGGGAGGGAGGATTGGGGTGACATCTGGGTGTGGTGTTATCCGTCCGCCCCGGGCGGGGACGGCGACTGGCACCTTGCGTGCGACTATTCAGCACGCGCCACGTTGGTCCGCTTTCTGAGCGCCCTGCTGAAATCCCCGCCCGGTTGCTCGGCGCTGATTCCTCTGACCGATTCCCGGCCGGATGCCGCGCGTCTCACCGGCCTGCAATGCTATCCCGCCTGGGCGCAATCGCTGGATATCACCCGGGCCTTGCACGAGGACAGATGGGAAATCCGGGCCATGGGCGGCGGTTACCCGGCGCTCTTCATCACCGCCGGCGGCCGATGGCTGAAGGCCTGGATCCATAGCATCACCACAGACGGCGAAAAAGGGGCGTTGATAGGTAACGGCCAACCGGGATTGTGGTGGTGGCCGTATACGGAAGGCTGACCATGGGTTCTGACGGACGGATAAACCCTGGCGCTCTTGCGTGGTGGTTGCTTTTGGGCATCTGCGCCGCCTCGGCCGGCGGTTTCGAGCCGCTGGCACCAAGCGGCGCCAAGCCCGCGCCGGGGGTGGGGCAGGCTGCCCCACCCGGCCGGCAGATCCTCGAAGCGGTGTTTCCGGTCCATACGCCATCGATGTCCCCGGGACGCCTGCCCTTGCGCCAAAGCCGCCTGCCCAAAGGTTGGCGGGGACGCCCCTTGGCGATTGTGGGCGATGACCGGCTGTCATGGCGTTGGTTGGGCACCCATGCGTGTCAATTGCGGGCGCTGGGCGCCCGGGTACTGGTGGCCGAGGTGACCTCGCAGGCGCGGTTCATGACCATGGCCCGGGCCTTTCCCGGATTGCGCCTGGCGCCGGCGCCGGCCGGCGAGCTGGCGAAGGCCTTCGGGCTGACCCACTGGCCGGTGCTGATCTCCCGGGAGTGGATCGAACAATGAAGATGGGGCGGCCTGCCTCGCCTGAAGGAGGCAACCGGTGAACGTCCTGATCGATGTCAAACTCAGACCGCCGGTCGAGCTGTGGTCGGCGGTCACGGCCGCCAGCTGCGCCACGGCCGTGGCCCTGTCGCCGGCGCTGTTTCTGATGACGCCCGATGTCGCCCATGGCGCCGCCGCGGGGCTCGGCGCCCTGGCCGTCTGGCGGGGCTGGCAGGGCATCGGTATTTTGCGTTATCAGCGGGCGCTCACCCGCCTGCCGCGCTATGCCCTGACCGCCGACCGGATTCCCTGGAGCCGACGCCACCTGTTTCTGGGGCGGGGGTTCCGCTGGACCGGCAAGCATACCCAGCGCATGATCGAAACCCAGACCGACGAGGGACGCCGCTATGTCGAACCGGGACAAATCTATGAATGGATCCGGGGCCTGGAAATCGTCTGGGAGAAGATTCCGGGACTGAATCTCCTGGCGCGTCTCACCTCGGCCGACATCCCCCTCAACCCCTTGCGCCCCTTGCCACCGGTCGGCGGCAAGCCGGAGCTGCATGGCGTGGGCGCCCTGGAGGAGCGGGACGTGTGGATGGATCTCAAGGACCGCGAGGGCAACACCCTGGTGCTGGGCGCCACCGGGGTCGGCAAGACCCGCCTGGCCGAAATCCTGATCACCCAGGACATCCGCCGGGGGGATGTGGTCATCGTCTTCGACCCCAAGGGGGATGCCGATCTGATGCGCCGGGTGATCGCCGAGGCCAGGCGCTCCGGGCGCGAGGATCGGCTGTACGTCTTCCATCTGGGATTTCCGGAGATTTCCGCCCGCTACAACCCAATCGGGGATTTCGAGCGGATCACCGAGGTGGCCACGCGCATCGCCAACCAGTTGCCCGGGGAGGGCAACTCGGCCGCTTTCCGGGAGTTCGGCTGGTTGTTCGTCAACACCGTGGCCAGGGCGCTCCAGGCCCTGGGCCGGCGGCCGGACTATCCGAGTGTGTTCCGATACATCATCGATATCGAACCTCTGTTTCACGAATACTGCGCCCACTGGCTGGAGCAGGCTGCCCCGGGGTGGGAGGAAGTCATCGGGGAGGGCGAATCGAGAATCAACCCCCGGCAACTGCCGCCCAACCTGCGCGGGCGGGCCTGCCGCACCGTGGCACTGGTGGCCTTCATCAAGGAGCGCAAGCTGTACGATCCGGTGGCCTCGGGACTCATGGCGGCGGTCGAACACGACAAGACCCACTACGACAAACTGGTGGTCTCGCTCCGGCCACTGCTCGAAAAACTCATCACAGGGCCCATCGCCCAGCTTATCGCGCCCGACTACAAAGACCCGGACGACCAACGTCCGGTATTCGACTGGATGCAGGTCATCCGCCGTGGCGGCATCGTCTACGTGGGGCTGGACGCCATGGCCGACATGGCGGTGGCCCAGGCAGTGGGCAACTCCATGTTCGCCGACCTGACCTCCATCGCCGCCCGGATCTACAAGCACGGCATCGAGCAGGGGCTACCTGGCGGGAACCGCAACCGGAAACCGGCCATCGCCCTGCACGCCGACGAATTCAACGAGATCATCGGCGACGAGTTCATTCCCCTGATCAACAAGGCCCGGGGCGCCGGCTTCCAGGTGACCGCCTACACCCAAACCTGGTCCGACATCGAGGCGAGAATGGGCAATGCCGCGCGTGCCGGGCAGGTGGAAGGCAATTTCAACACCCTGATCATGCTCCGCCCCCGCCAACTCACCACCGCAGAACTCCTGACCTCCAGGCTGGAGCAGGTGCATGTCAAGACTCGGGTGCCGATTTCCAGTGCCGCCGACTCGTCCGACCCGACTAGCGGCATCGAATTCACGAGCACCAACCAGGACCGTATCGTGCCGGAGAAGGTGCCGCTCATTCAGCCGGCCGAAGTGATGTCGTTGCCCAAGGGCCAGGCCTTCGCCCTCCTGGAAGGCGGGCGGCTGTGGAAAATCCGCCTTCCGCTCCCGGATGCCGCCCATGATCCGGCCATGCCCGAGGATCTGGATGCAGTGCTCGAGACGATGCGCAGCCGCTACGCCACCGGCGACCTGTGGTGGCGGGGGGCGTTCTGATGGCGCAGCGGGCCGAAAACACCCGGGCCGCGCCGCCAAAACAGCAGACCTGGCTGGGGCGGGCGGTATCGACAGCGTTCCAGGGATTCTTCTGGGTCCTGGCGGCCGTCGTGTTTTCGATCCTGACCGAATGGATCGGCCTGACGTTCTTCTGGCCGGAACAGGGAATCGAGCACAGCCATCAGATGCTGATCCACGAACTGGATTATCTGGGACTGGACTTCACCCCGCATCCCCTGGTGGGGGATGCGGCCGAATTCGCGGCCGGCTGGGCCGACACCGCCCGCTATTGGGTTTTCGACCGGACCGGATTGACCGCCGCCGCCGACTGGGCGGCTGGCCCCGGCGATGGCCGGTTTCACCGGAGCGTCCAGGTGCTCTATGAGACGGTGAAAACCTATCTGTGGTCGGCCTGGTACATCGTCCAGGTGGTGGCGGTGCGCCTGGCGGTCTTGACCCTGGCGATGCCGGCGTTTCTGATGACCGCCGTCGCGGCATTGACCGACGGGCTGACGCTCAGGGATCTGAGGCGCTTCGGCAGCGGCCGGGAATCGGGATTCGTTTACCACTGGGCCAAGCGTTTCATCGCCCCCTCGCTGATTCTGCCCTGGGTGATCTACCTGGCGTTGCCCTGGTCGGTCCATCCCAACTTCGTGGTCTTGCCGTTTTGCGCCTTGTTCGGCCTGGCGGTGGCGGTGGCGGCCTCGATGTTCAAGAAATATCTGTAACCCGGGTGGGGCAGGCTGCCCCACCGCCCAGGACAGGAGCCACCACGAATGACCAGTAATCTGAAGATAAAGGGGAGCCAGGCTGGCCCAATGGGAGTCAGCAGGATAATTGCGCCGGGTTTCTCCGGGGAAAAACTCGAATCCCTGTTGTTTCAGCAGGTCAACCGGGTCATTGCCCTGCGGAATCTGGCCCTGGATCTGGCCGGGATTGATACCGGATCGGCCATGGACGCCCGGCAACGCCTGTATCTCGTGCAGCTTGGGGAATGGGTATTGAACGACCTGGTGGAAACGAAATCCGGCTTGGCGAGGATTCACTCACTGGTCGAAACATTGGAGGATCCGTGCCGGGACCGTCTGTTATGGGCCGTGAACGGGGCGCGCCGGCATCTCGACGACATCCGGGTCAGGCTGGAAGACTGGTTGAAGGCGTTGGGTTAGGGTGGGGCCCGAAGGCCCCGG
>JALSIB010000005.1 GCA_026981855.1 Methylothermaceae bacterium
ACCAGCAAGTCGGACTTTCCATTTGTTCCGTTCTCTGGCATCTTTAGGCATCGGGGTTCTCCTTCAGGTTCAATGGGTTATTGCTATACACATTTTACCCGATCAGGAACCCCGATCCTCTCGTTTTAAACCCCTTTTTATCCGTATATCAATGCCTTGCGCTGACCGCTTGGGAAAATTGGGGAGACACTAGCCCTCGCCTTTCCCTTTGGCACAACGCAACAATTCTCCGGCGATCGCCACTCAATTCGGGAAGACTTTCCACAAAAGTGGGAGAAGAGGCAAAAGTGACAACCCAAATTAACAGAATCGGTCCCGGTGCGCCTTCCATTACAGCAAACAGCGGGGAAACGGAGGTCACCCCCCGGGCCACCACTGAAAACCACGGCATCGACCACAGGCGGACGGCAAGCCGGCAAAGACTCGGCCAGCTCGCCTCCTCCTTCGACCATACGGCCGGAAAAATCCTGCTCGGCGTGGCCGCGGCCCCATTCGTAATCGCGGGAGGACTGGCCACCGTGGCGGTTCATTCCGGCCTTTCCCTGGCGGCCACACCGTTCACGATAATCCGGGATATGTTCAAGGGCCGCCAGGATCCGGTGAAAGAACTGACGCGGCGGGAAGAATCACGCCTCCCCAAGGATATCAGCTTGCTTGCCCCGCCAAAGTTGGCTAAATCCGAAGAGCCATCCGAAATTGCAAAGGCCAACCGATACATCATAGCCGGCGCAAAAATCATCGAGGCGCTGGGAAAGGCTGACAGCGCGCATACCGCAACCGTCAGCGTCCAGGACGGGAGCGTTCCGATACGGCCCAATATCCAGACCATACGCGCCGTCATCTGGTACCTCAAGGCCAAGGCGCTCACCGGAAGGAAGGAAAACATCAACGACCTGACCCCCAAGCTCTCCGAAAGCGGCAACAGCGACCATCTGATCGTCAGCGGGGAACTGGCCTCCAGGCTCTACCGTTTCCTTGAAAGCGCACCCACCACCTACAATCGGAATGGATTGTTCGGAAAACTGTTTCGGGGGCGGCAGCAGCAACAAGAACGGGGAATCGAGGATTTCTCCAACCAATTGCCACAAGGCAAGGGCGCTGTTGTCTTCGACTTGAAAAACGGCCAATTGCATCTCAAGCTGGAAACCGCCGGCACCCCCTCGCTGTTCGGCACCAGCCGCCACAGCGACACCTCTTGGACCGCCAGCGTGTGGCGCAGTCTCATCACCCCTTTCCGCAACCTGCGCCATCTTTGGAACCGGGCGCGTTCCAAAAACCAGGCGGCCGCAGAAGTTTCGTTGAAAGCATCCACGCCCTCCCGGGATGCCCAACCCTTGCAAAGTTTCCTGACCACAACTGAAAACCGGCGCCATGGCGAAATCCGCCTCGAGCAAGGCGCGGTACAACTTAAAAACACCGGCTGGTTCCGCCGGAAGCTGAAAAATTGGTTTGTGAAAAGCGACGTTCGCCAGCAGAGGGAAAAGGCCCAGTCCGCCTTTCGGCAGGCGCTGCTTCAACACTTGGAAACCTATCAAAGGGTACAAAAAAACGAAAAACTTTCCAGATTTTTCTTGGGAACAAATGCCCGCCCCCTGAATTCGGAGAAACTGGCCGATTTTCTCCTGAACCCCGCCTACAAACGGGGTTATCTGAAAACCAAGGACGTCACATACATTAGGAACGTGATCAATTCCGACCGGCTCGGCATGATCGAGCACATGCGTGAAATCCTGAACGATCCCCGCTTCCAGGACAAGCTGAGGGAGCTGGACCGGTCCTGGTGGCAAAAGGTCAGACTGACCGGGGGGATAAGTCAATTGCCCGTCATCTCTCAACTTAAGGATCTTGGCGGCGCCATCCAGGCCGGACGCATCCAAGGAAAACTCGGGGAAATCATCGCCCGGATCGAAGACCATGAAACAAACGATAATGTACAAATGCTTTTACTGATCGCCGAAACCCTGAAAAATCACTACAAGATGACACGCAACACCCGCCTCGCCAGCACCTTGTTGTCCGGAGCCGCCTTGGGGGCCGGCATCGGCCTCTTCGGGTTGCAGAGCAACATTGTGGCGCGCCAACTAACCTCGCTGGTTTCCGGCGGTTCCGGAACCTCTTCCTTTGCGATACCCAATCTCAACCGGGCCATTCCCACCGCCGCTCTCCGATCGATTCCCACCGTAGCCACCTTTGCGGGCACCAGTGCCGTGAGGTGGGCTTCCCAAAACATTCCCGATTACCTGTTCCGGGCCATGAGACAGGATTACCATACCGCCCTGGCGATGCTGTCCACCCTGCCGCCGGCTTCCGCCGCCTGGCCGGACGAAGAGACACAACTGTTGCGGGACTTGCGCCAGGCAGTAGGCCTCGGGAACGACGAAACCGGCGAATGAGGAACATCTGGAGACACTGAGCAGGAGCGATACCGATGAAACTTCGAGAAGACATCAACCGTACCCTGGCCGATCTGGCTTCCCGAATCGGGCTGGAATCACTGACGCTCGACGCCGCCGACAGCGTCATGCTGGGCTTCGATGGAGACCTGGAAATTCTCGTCGAACTGGATGGGAACAGGGGGCGTCTGGTGCTCTCCAGCCAGTTGGGCGTCCCCCCACACGATGAGGGAACACGGTTGCACCCACTGCTGCTGATGAACAACGCACTTTGGAACGACCTGGATCTGTATTTCGCCCTGGACGGCTCAACCGGCCAGGTTCTGGTCTTTCGACCGGTCGTGGCGGCCGGGCTGGATGCCGCCGGACTCGAGGGACACCTGGAGGAAATACTCCAGTTCGCCGAAAGGTGGCGCGACGTCGTCAGGGCGCCCCGGGATGCCTTGGCGGCCTCTTCCGCCCAGCCAGGCTGAAAGGGCGCCGCGGGAGAAATGGACAGGACAACCGGCAGGTAAAGTGCCGCCGCAACTATCCCCTCGCTCCGGTCACTCATGGACTGTGACAACTGAACCTTCATCGAGGCAAGTGAGATGAGCGAACAATTTTCCGCCCTGATGGCGGACATGGCCCGCTTCGTGGGGCTGGAACCGACCGAATCGATGGACAGCCCGGTGGAATTCCAGGTGGATGGCCTGCCTTTGACCTTGACGTATGACGACCGGGGCACCGGCGACAACCTTTTGATCCATGCCGATCTGGGAACCGTTCCGGAGGACAAGGAACTGGAAGTGTACCGGGTGTTTCTGGAGGCCAACCTGTTCTGGTCGGCCACCGCCGACGCCACCCTTGGCGTCAACTCCGACACCCGCGAGGCGATCCTGGCTTACCAGTTGCCTTTGGAAGGCATGGACGGCGAAATGCTGGCGAAAATCTGCGCCCATTTCCTGGAGGTGGCCGGCGCCTGGCGGGACTTTCTGAAAAACACCAGGCGCAAGGAAGAAGAACCGGCCGTTCCTCCCCGGTTCGACTCCGAGATGATCCGCGCCTGAGAGGAGAACGCCATGCCCGTTGAAATTCATGATATGTCGATCACCCCGCCTCCCGGCCTGGAGACCCGCAATCCCGCCGATCAAGATCCGGCCCCCCGCGATCACCCCGAGGGGGTTCCCGGACGACCCGGAACCCCATTCGAGGGAGCGCAGGTGGCAATGGCCCCCGTTCCCGACGCCCCGGAACCGGAACAGGAACGTGTCCAGGGCCGCGAACGTCTCAGCTCGCAGGCCGGAAAACTAGCCGGCAAACTGGCGAACGCCACCGGAGGGGCCCTCGGCATACTCGCCTTCCCGGCCACTTTGACCCTTTCAGCAGTGGCCACGGCAATGGCCTACCCCCTGGCCGCCTTGCGCGACCGCTTCAGCAACGCCCTGCAACAGGCCCGGCAAACCGCGCAGACCCTGCAAACGCAACTGGGGGCGCCGGTGGCCGGCGGGGTGTGGGGGAGAGAGATCGAGACCCAGAACTTCACGGTCCCAAGGGGGAATCGGGGACTGACGATCCGACCGATGGTGGCCCAAGTGATGGAGCAGTACCGCCGCGATTTGGGAAGCGGAATCTCCCACGATGAGATGCGGCGCTATATCAACATGGGGGAACGCATTGTCGGCGCGATCCAGTCTCAAAACGATTATGCCGGCGGCCCGATTCAGGTAACGGGGGCGGACGGAACGGAATATGACGTTTCCCCCAACCTTGAGACCACCCGCGCCATTTCGTGGTACCTGCAAGCCAAGGCGGTCGCCGACAATGCCGGCAACCGCGATCCGGTGGTACTCCAGCGCGGCAGCATGGTGGTTCAGGATCCGGGCGGAAGGCTGTTCAGGTTTCTCAAAAGCGCGCCCAACACCTACGGCCGCGCCTCGACTCATTTCAACGAACGCAGCGTCTCGGATACCGCAACCCTGCGCAATACGGGGATTGCCGGCGCCGTGGCCGGACTGAAGGGGCAGAAAGCCCAATACGGTATCGAGGATTTCTCCAACCGGATGCCCTCGGGACGAGGCTGTCTGGTGTTCGACCAGCTTCAGGGACGAAACGGCCAACCGCAAACCTATCTGAAGTGGGAATCGGTGGGGATGCCGAGCTTCCTGGGGTTCGGGACGCACGCCGACCGGACGGACGGCTGGGCCGCGAAGGTCAGGAACCGCTTCCTGAGCCAGTTCCGCTGTCTTGGCCACACTTTCAATTTCTTACGATCATTGCGTGGCGGCACCCGGCAGAACTGGGGGGTGCACCGGGAAGCGGTACACAAGGGAGAACCCAAAACTCTCTATGAAGGTTTCAGGAATATCATGGAACAAGCGGCAGGTGAACTTGGTATGGGAGACGAATGGGCGCAATCGCAACAGCGGGACGCCAAACGCTATGGCCTCTATTTCATCGTCGATACCTTGAATGATCCAGAAGCGGTACCGGGGTCTCTTCGGGAAAAAGCCGATAACTTATTGAGAGAAATCGGGCAATTCTCGAGGCGCATGGGAAACGACCTTGGCATCGAAAGAAAAGGCGCCGAAATCCATGTCAGCCTCGAACCCCAGGCATCATCCGCCGGATGATCCCTCGATCCTGTCGAGCATCGCCTTCTCCAAGGCCTGCAACTGGGATTCGAGACTGGCCTCCACCACACCCAGCTCGCTTTCCAGAATACACGCGCCCGGTTGAAGGCGGTGGTCGCCCACCACTTCCAGAAACCCGATGCCGGGGTGTCCGGCCAGCAATTCCCGCACTTTCGACTTGGCTTCTTCCACCAAGTCGGGAGCGAGCCGGAGCGTCACCCGCTTCTGCTCCCTGACCACCGACAGGGCCTGGCGAACCAGGCGCAGGGTCAGATCCGGCTCGTCGAACTCCCCCAGGATCTTGCGTACCGCGCAAGTCACCACCCCGGCCATCTGCCGTTCCACCGAAGCGATGTAATCGATATTGGCGGCCACCAGGGACATCATCTGCTGCGCCTGTTCCATCCGCGCCTCCCCGAGGCCGGCTTCGTAGCCACGGCGCTTTTCCTCCTCCGCCTCCTCCAGGGCCTTAGCCCGGATCCGCTCCGCCTCTCTGCGGGCCGCTTCGACCAGGGCCGCCGCATCGGCGTATTGCCGATATTCTCCGGCGCGCAGCACCTTCCGGTCGGGCGCCGGTTGCAACGCATCCGGCTTCAGGCGAACAAAGGCTGCCATCGAGGCAATCTCCCGGTAATATTCCGCAGTAACCATGCTTCGCCCCCGGGGCTTTTCCGGGATGCGCGCCACCAGGGGTGGGTCTGCCAGGCGGCCGGGCACTTCAGCCGCAGGCGGCTCCCGATCTCACCGGGAAGCGGCCCCGTCTGGGCAATGATCAGTTCCATTCCGGCGGCCGCCAGTTCGTCGGCGCTCCCGGGCGCTTTCCCGATCTCCCATTCCGGCGCGAGCCCGGATCCTTCCAGGCTCTGCCGTAATGCCAGCGAGACCCGGCCGGAGCCGATGGCCGCCTCCAGCCGGCGGCGCGCCGTGCCATCGATGATTCCCCGGATGGCCCGGGCATAGCGGCACACCCCCAGGGACAGGCACAACGACCACAGCGCATCGGCCGGCAACAGCGCCACCCGCCATAACCGTTCCTCGAATTCCAGCGCCGGTTCGGGACTGACTTCGAGACACTTTGCAAGGTATCGATTGAGATGCCTCCGCGCCCGGCTGCCTTTCTGCAATCCTGCCGCCAGCTCACCATGCGGCACTTCGTCCCACCAACTGCGGTGCAGATAGGCCAAAAGATCGTGATTGAAAGTCACCAGCAACGGCAACCATTCTTTTTTCCAGTCATCCACCATCGGAACCGGCCGTTTCCCGCCTGTTTCTAAACCACCGAATCCCCGAGAAGCCCGCCACGCCCAGCAGCAATCCGGCAAACAGCCACCCGGCCAGCATACCGCGCAACCGGCCCACCGACCCCGCCTCCACGACGACACCCAGCACCGTCATCAGATCCGGCCGCCTGCTTGCGGCGGGACTGACCGGAAACAAGGCCACGGCGATCTTGTCATAAGGGAGACCGGCGACACTGTTCTGGACGAGTTGTTTGATCCGGGGAACCAGTATCTGAAGATCCGCATCCGCCCGGTGTTTGATGAACACGGCCGCAGACGTGGGCTGCGGTTCGGAAGGTTGCAGCGAGTCCGGTTCGCGCTGCGGCAGCACCACATGAACCCGGGCGGTGATCACCCCGTCGATGTGGGTCAGGGTTTCCGCCACTTCCTGGGACAGCCCGTAAACATAACGGATCCGCTCCTCCTCGGGAGAACTGATCAAGCCTTCCTGGGGAAACAGCCGCCCCAGATCGGTGAACGCCTCGCGCGGCAGCCCCCGGTCCCGAAGCAATCGCACCGCATCGGCGAACCGGGCCTTTTCAACCCTGAGCGTGACCGTCCCCCCCTTGCCGGGTTTCTTGTCCGAATCGATTCCATTGGCCTGCAGAATCGCCAGCATCTCGTTGGCCTGGCGTTGCGGCAGGTCGCTGTAGAGAACCTCCTTGCATCCCGAAAGCAGGATGCACACGAAAAACAGAAGGCGGAACGGCTTGTTGTGAATCATCCGGCTTCCGGCCGAGGACGCCACGCACAGCCGTGCCCGGGAGCCCCCCGGCAACCGGTGGCGATCCTGCTCCAAATCAGAGAAAAGCACGGGCCATTTCGACCGCCTGCGGATCTTCGGCGGCATCGACCAGCTGTTCCAGAATCCTGTGCTTGTCGCCGCTCCGGCCCGCCAGATGATACGCCATGCCCAGAAATGCCTGTAACAGGGGGCGCTCCGTCTTGCCGGCTGCCAACGCCTGTTCCAGCAACCGGGCCGCCGCCTCGGCCTGCCCCTGGTTCATTCTGCTCAGGGCACGGATGATCACCGGCTTGCCATCCTCCGGATCGTCGGCTTCCAGGCCGTCGCATATTTTTTCGGCCTCTTCATGATATCCGTGTCCCCCGGCCATGAATCCGATTTCCGCCAGCAAGGATCTCATTTCCCGTTCCATCGCCCTACCCCCCTAGAATTTCTGGATGACGCTCTTGACAGCGTCGGAGACGGACTTGACCATCGTGCTTTCCAGATTGACCGCGATGGTCCATTTTTGCATCATGCTTTGCAGTTTCAGCATGTCCTGCTGACTGTTGGGGTTCATGGTCTTGCTGAAATCCCGGATCTGACTGTCCAGGGCATCGGCATTCCTGCCTAGATTGTCACTGATCGAATTGAAATCGAAACCCATGGCTTTCTCCTGTTCCGTTGTCTTCTCTGTTACCGCTGTTGGGAATGCGCGTTTTCCCAGACGCCTTCCACCACCCTTTGCGCCGCTTCCAGGGCAGACGAAAGTTCATTCAGGCGGGCAAACTGCGAGGGCGGCGCCCCCGCGTCCATGACCCGCTTATTCTCGGCAAAGGCGGCTTGCAGCCGTTCCATCACTTCGGCCTTGAAGGCGCCCGCCGAATCCGCCGCCAAGTCGTCTTCGAGTTTCAACATACCCTTTTCTTCGGTCATAAGACTTCTCCCACATAACGCACGATTTTCCGGGAACCGTTTCTCAACCAGACCCGGTCCGGCTCGATCCGGCTGATACGCCACTTCCCGTTCACCCGAGCCCCCAGGGGGAGGCTCACCAGATCATCCAGAATGACCAGACCGCCCGAACGCCAACGAACGATCCCCCGGATCCGGGATTGCCGGGAATCGGCTGTCTCCGGAGCGGGCAGACTCACTTCCTGCCCTGCTATGGCTTGGGAGAGGGCGTCTTTCTCAGGCTGATCGCGAACGACCCGGATGCGATCCTTCAACTCTCGGATGCCCGGCACGTCCTCCCGCAACAACTTCAAAAGCTCGGCCTTCCGCTCCGGAGAGGACAAGGTTCCCTCCAACCGGAGGACTCCATCCCCGGGCATCGAGACGTGAACGGCCGTTCCGGCGACACCGCCGACCACGGAATCGGCGGCATTCAACACTCCCTGGCGTGACCGCACCGTGACCGCAACCGGAAAAGGCAATGCGGCCAAAACCCTCCGCAGGGTTTCCCGCTCCCGTTCGGTATCACAATATCCACCGACTTCCCACCCGTGGCCGGAACGCCGAACCACAGCCTCCCGAACCGGATGCGCGCGCAGCAACCGTTCGATTTGTTGCCGCGGGGGCGGCGAGGGCAATGCCTCCGCTCCCTGTTCCAGTCCCAACAGCAACAGCAGGATCCACAACCCGCCTCCCACACCGCCCAGCACCCAGAACATCGGCCGGCGCCGACGCCAAGACCCGGGCTTGGGAGGAGAATCCGGCATGTTCTCACCTCCTTCCCCAGACACGGGGGAGGCAGCATTGGTTTCTTCCCGCCCGTCCCGGAACCCGCCGACCAACACCGCCGAAGGCAGCACCTTGCCGGCCCAGTCATAACCGGGTGGTCCGATCCCGATATGGGTCGTCCCCAGGGCGAAACACACACCTTCCGTCAACGCCTTCCTGCCACCCGGCGCCAGGGGGTCTTCGCCCACCAATACCGGCCCCTCGACCGGAGCGATCGTCCAGTTTCCCGAGATTTTCTCGAGCAGGGCGTGACGGGGGTAAACACTGCCGTCGGAAAGAACGATGTCGCAGTCCGAATCTCTCCCGATAGAATAGCGTTCCCCAGACAACACCAGTTCCGCCCCCAGGTGGGGACCGGAAAGAATCTTGAGACACCATGATTCTTCGGAGTGCCCGGCTTCCACGACTTCCCTCTCCTACGGAAACAGCATGCCCGGCGCCGGCGTGGCGGGGCCACCGGTTCCGAGTTGCCGATGCCAGAAGTCAAGGCAGTTGAGATAACGCTCCAGCGCCTCTTCGAACTTCATGGCATTCAGACCGTTCAAAGACAGATCCCGCCTCAGGCGAAGCACGGGGGTCTCCCCCCCTGCCAGATACAACAATTCCGGTTGCCGTTTCAGCCGGGTGAAAAGAATCCGCATGAGCCGTTCGAGGCAGTCCGTCAAGGCCGTGCCGGAGAGCGCCCCCACTCCGGCATCGAGCACCGCCCGCCCGCCCTCCTGGCGTAGCGTCACCACAAACGTGCCATCGACCCGAAAGACGAAAGACCCCTGGTCGTCCGGTTGCGGAAACGGCAGAACGCGGCGATGCGCCAGCGCCTTGAGCAGATCCGGCAAAGTGGCGCTCATGCCCGCAGAATCGTGCGCATGGTTTCGTCGTTGGACTGCTGCATCGCCGCCAGTTTCTGGCGGATGTCCTGCATGGTCTCCTCCATCCGCTGCATGAATTCCTTCTCCTTGTCGGCCGCGTCCTGGGCTTTCTGGGCGTTGGCCTCGTCGGTCTTCTCCTGGGCCTGGGCCTGGCCGGCGGCGCGGGTGTCCTCGGCGGCACTCATTTTGATATTGCCGGCTGCGATCTGGCCCAGACCGCCGACTATCTGGCCGCGGTTATCCCATTTGTTCATCGTCGCTTTTTGGGCCATCTCGTCGGATTCACCCATCGCCTTGCCGGTTCCGTAAATCGAGTGGCCGGCGGCGGCCACCGTGGCAACACCGGTAACAATCTCGGCGGCGGCCTGCTTGACGGCGGCCTCGTAATTCTTCTCCGCCGCTTCTTTCACTTTATCGGCAGCTGCCTGCAACTGTGCGAAGCGTTCCTGGTTGTCGGCGGCGCGCATTTCCCTGGCCGCCTTACGGCTGTTTTGGGCCATCTTGTGCAGCAGCGCCATGACCGCGAACAGGTCGGCGCCCACTTCCGTGGAAGCCTGGCCGAGCTTGTTTCCCAGCGCCGTCGCGTCCACCGGCTGTCCTCCCGGCGGTGGGGCGGCCAGCCGGGGCGTGGCGGAAGCGGCCGCCACCGCCACCTCCCGGGGCAGATGGTCGATGAGGGGACGGCCACCGGGGTCGGTCGAAATCCCGTGGCGTTCGGCGGCCCGGGGGTTTTCTTCCAGGTAGCGTTGCAGCAGGGCGGCCTGGGCGGGATCGAGCGTGGGGTTGGAAATACTGTTCATCACTTTGCCTCCTATGCCATGAGATTGCGGGTGATCTGTTCGGTGGTGGCCTGCTGGCCGCTCATCATGTCGAGCACCCGGGTGGTGGATTCGTTCAGCTCCTCGATCACCCGCTTGAGGCGATCCCGTTCATCGCTCTGGGCGGCCTGAAGCTTGGCGAGGAATTTCTGGAATTGCAGCTTCTTGGCGGTAGCCTCGTCAGCGTCTTTCTGATAACCAGCCGCATCCTTGTCGTAAACACCCTGGGCAATTGACGCACCGCCTTCTCCCGCCTTAGCAAAGCCATCCACAATCCGGCCACCTTTCTCAACAAACCGTGCAGCCTTTCGTATTCTGTCAGTATTCCCGGAGGTTTCTTCTATGACTTCGTTGGTTTCCTCTGCGGTTTCCTGTGCGGTTTCCTGTGCGGTTTCCTGTGCGGTTTCCTGTGCGGTTTCCTGTGCGGTTTCCTGTGCGGTTTCCTGTGCGGTTTCCTGTGCGGTTTCCTGTGCGGTTTCCTGTGCGGCTTCCTGTGCGACTTCGGTGGCTTCTTCTGCAGCTTCAGTGGCTTCAGCTTCAGCAGATGCTGGGGATATTACAATCGCCGCTATCGTGATACCCAACTCCATCCACCGAGCCTCCGACTTCGAGAACCCCATTCCTTCCAGGCCCCATTCCATCGCAGTCTTTCCGGTCGCCAGACCCACGGCCTGGTTGACTGCCAACCCGATCATTACCGCGCCGGCTGCCGCCCCCACACCTGTGGCAATGAGCGCCGCTCCCACCACTGCCGTCGCCACGGTACTGACCCAACCGAAAATCTTGCCGAAGAAACCGGCGTGTTTCGCCTTGGCCTGTTCGGCGCGGGCCTTTTCCATGGCCTTGATGGCTTTTTCGATCTGCTTCAGCGCCTGTTGGTGCGCGACCTCCTGGCGCTTCATGTTGGCCCGGATCTCCTCCTTGCCCATCTTGATCTGCTGCTGGGACAGCTTGGTGCGGATGGCGAGCAGCATGGGACCCAGGCTGGAGGCATCGAGCTTGACTTCGGGGGCGGCCAGTTGCGGCGTGGCCACCCCGGCGGCCCCGCCGGAGCGGGCCGCATGCTCGACGGAGACGGCCTGATAGTGCCGCTGTACGGCCCGGGTGCGGGCGTCGGCAGCCGCCGGATCAGCAGGCCCGGAAATGGCTCCCGGCATCGCCATGGATGTGTCGACGGCGGTCATGCCCCCGCCTCCCCGGGCGACTGGATCGCCCGCAGCAGCAACCCGGCGCGGCTTTTCACCTCCGCGTATTCCGGACGCTCGCCAGACCAGTGGAGCGCCGCCTCCAGGGCGCTTTCGGCCTTTTCCATGTCCCCCAGCGCCACGTAGCAATCGGCGGCATGCAACGGGGGATAGGGATTTTCCATATCCAGCATCCCCAGCACCGAATAGGCTTCGATGGCCTCCCGATGCCGTTTGAGTTGCTGACGACAGGCCCCCAGGCCCATCCAGAAGCGCTTGTCCAGGTGCTCGTAGAAACACAGGAACTGGAACAGTTTTTCCGCCTCCTCGAAACGCCCCTGCTGATGCAGATTGTAGGCGAGGCTGTAGACCGCCTCCATTTCCTCAGGGGTAAAACCCTTCAGATCCCCCAGGGTGCCGCCGTTTTCCAGCACCTCCTGGATCAGGGCGGCGGTCTTCTCGATCTGCCCGGCGTCGGGCATGGCTTGGGTCGCAGTGCTCATAAGCTTTCCTCCATATCAGCGTATATTGGCGATGATCTTGTCGACCGAACCCGACAGCTTCTGCAGGGCGTTGGTCATCAACTCGTAGGCCTGGTTGCGCTTGTTCATCAGCGATTGCAGGCGGATCATCTCCATCTGCGAGGTGGAGTTGAGCGTGTCAATGTGGCCTTTGACATTTTCTATGATCGCCGCCCATTCATTTTTATCGTGGAGGTTATCTGTGTTAGCGTCTTTCAAACTGATGCCGTTTTGCTGCGCCCATTGCCTGAAAGTCATCTTGTCCGTAACAATTTCCGAGTCGTCCCTGCTAATCCCTCCCCCAAGCACGGCACTTTGTTGGGTACGGGCAAAGGCCAGCATTTTATTCGCCACGGCGATTTCGTGATTCAGTTTCCTCATCTGATTGGCCTGATCGGCCAATTGCTTGTCGAGCAGATCCGCCCGCTTGGACTCGATGGCCATGATCAGATCCTGCAGATCCATGCTCTGGCCGGTGCCATCGACGAACTGGTCGCCGCCGACGGCCTGAATGTTGGGATTGGTCTGGATATCGGTCGTCATCGGTCATTTCCTCCTGAATTCAGATTCTCACCATCCCCGGATGCACCCGGGGTGCCTGGGGCGCATCCGGGGATCTGAGGATTTCTTCAATCCCGCGCCGCCACTCGATTTCATCACGCTCGATTTCGGCCTTCTGCTCCGGCGTCAGGGCCGCCATGCCCTTTTCTATGATTTTGTCCAGGTCCTCCCGACTCAACCCATGGCGGTCGTACAATTTTTCAATCTCTCCGCGGTTTTTCTCCACCTCTTCAATGAGGGCTTCCGCTTGGGTGATCAGGGACTGGGATTCGGTGGTCACGTCACGCTCGGTCATGGTTGTTGCTCCTTGGTATGAGTGTTTCAGGAAGGTAAGTGGCGCCCTGAGGGGATAAGTTGCAAAAATTCACAGCCGCAGCGGACCGGAGGAGACAGGTGGAAGATAGCGCTTCAATATCTCCCGGGCCTCGGCGGATATCCTTTCGCTCACGGGGTGTCGCCCCAGCGCGCCGGCGATGGGCTCCGCCCCCCCCGCGTCATCGATCCCTCCCCCGCCCTGCTCCCACACCAGCTGGACGGCCTGGAGAATACCAGCGGTACGCCACCCCTGGTGGGCCGCTTCCAGCTCGTCCAGACCGGCTGCGGCGAACCGGGCCGTAAGTCGCTCGGCCAAGGGCTCACGGGAATCGCCAAGCCGTTCACTGACCCAGGTCAGCAGCCGGACGCCCGCCAGCCTTTCATCCGGCTCCCACTCGCCGGCCCGTATCCAAGCTTGCATGCCCTCGAGACGGCGGCTCCCATGGAGTGCATTCAAAGCGGTGGCCATTGTCTCGACCGCCACGGCCCGGGAGGAGGACTGGCCGGCGAGGCGCCGCAGGCGATCCACGAACGCCGCGGGTGAAACCGGCGGGGACTGAAGCTTGCCCAACAATGCCGGCAAAATCGTGGCGTCCGCCCTCCCGCCTACCGGCATCGCGAGCCGCGGTCGCGCCGGATTGGCCACCCCGGCGCGACCGTCGGTCGGAGGAGGCACAGACTCCCCCGCCTGCTTTTTCACGGAGCCGGTCCGCGTACCCTGCACCGGCGATTCGGCAGGCGGTTCGATTCCCTGTCCAGTTGGTCTTATCTTCATGTAATGAACGAAAATGGATGAATTTCAACAACCGTCCCTTCGTGTCACTGTTAAGTGACGGGAAACCCATGTTTGTTGTGTCTAACATGAATCTTCATCGAGGAACCGCCGTATCCAGCCGCGGGCGCGGAAAATCCGGCTTTTCAGCGCCGAGAGCCCGATACCCAGGCATTCGGCGGCTTCTTCGTAGCTCATTCCCTGATAGACCACCAGTACCAGAGGATCGCGCAGATTGGCGGGAAGGCCGGCGATCGCCTCGCGAATCCTCTGAAACCGCTGGGCCGAATCCGCCTTCTCGCCGGGACCATCGGACTCGGCGGCCGGGAGGGAGGCAAGTTCGGACACCTCCACGAACCGATGGCGAAAAGCCGGAGAACGGCTGTAATAATTACGCACCAGGTTCATGCTGATGCCCAACACCCAGGTGGAAAAGGCCGACCTCTCCTCGTAAGCGCCGATGGTCCGGGTCATTTCCAGAAACACGTTCTGAACCAGATCCTCGACGTCCGCCTCGCTTCCCATACGCTTGCGCAAAAATTTCCGGATCCGCTCCTGATGACGGACGAACAACACCCCCAACGCTTCACGATCCCCGGCCCTGGCAGCATCGATCAGTTCTTTTTCTTCCTTTTGAATCACCCGCTGCAACATAGCGCCCTCTTGCCTCAAGTCACGGAAAGGTGGAGCTGCGGCAATCCCGGTCGTGTTCATGTCTTTAGTTCCGGCAAGACGGCGGCCTGCGGCACCTCCCGTTCCCGCGGAAGGTCTTTGAAGACTCTGGGAAGGCAGGGCTGTCGGGAAACGCAACCCGTTCATCGGGCCGATGACGGTTCCGCATCCCCCCGGTCGGGAGCGCCGGGTTTACTTTCATCCTCCGGGATCCATTTCACCGCCACCATGGTCATGTCATCGGCCTGCGGATGATTTCCGACGAAACGGCTCATTTCCCGCCGGACCTGCTCGATCGCCCCGGCGGCGGTGCCGGACGCCCATCCCCCAAAAGCGGCGGTTATCCTTTCCATGCCAAACAACGTACTGTTTTCTCCGGTTGCCTCGCTCACTCCATCAGTATAGGCAAAAATCAGCGCACCACCTTTCAGCACCCGCCGAAACGAGGGATAGCGCACATCCGGCCAGGCGCCCACGGGCGGCAAAGGGTCGCCCGACGGCAACCAGTCACAACCGTGGGCGTCCACCAGCAGCGGCGGCGGGTGTCCGGCGTTGGCATACTCCAGAACCCCACTCTCGAGATCCAGAATCCCCAGAAAGACCGTGACGAACATGGCGCTTTCGTTCCCTTCCTGCAACGCCTGATTGACCCGTTTCAGGACTTTTCCGGGCGCTTCGCCCCCCCCCGCGGTTCCCTTGATCAGGGTCTTGGTCATGGCCATGAAAAGCGAAGCCGGCACCCCCTTTCCGGAAACATCCCCGACGACGAAACACAGCCTGCGTCCGCCGACCAGGAAAAAATCGTAGAAATCCCCGCCCACCTCCAGCGCCGGTTCGATAAGCGCATGGCCATCGACCCGCCCGCCGGTGGATGGAAACGCTCCGGGAAGCAGTTCCATCTGGATGTCGCGGGCGATCCTCAGCTCATTTTCCATTCGCTCGCGTTTGGCGGTTTCATCGACCAGCCGGCGCAGATGCCGCTTCAGGGACTGCTGCATGGATCGAAACGCCAGCGCCAAGTGCTCCAGTTCCAGGGTGGCCATGTCCCCCGGCACCGCCGCGTCGAGATGCCCGTCCGCGATTTTCCGGGCGACGGCGGCGAAGCGTTCGATATCTCCTGTGGCCCGGCGGGTGACGATCATGATCGCCAGAACCGCCAGCAGGATACCCAGCACGCCGGTAATGAGCAGTACCGTGGACAGCCGGTACAGGGGCGCGTAGAGACGATCGAGGGGGATCAATACGGCCAGCGTCCAGCCGGTTTTCCCGACCGGCTCCAGAACGGCCCTCATGGAGCCGACCGCCTCCGGATTCCCCTCGGAATCGAAACGCCGCAAATGGTTCACGAACGCAGGCAGCCACCGCTCCGCTCCCCCCAGGGTCAATACCCGGGAAGTGCCAGACTGGGTCTTCAAGCTGCCCCGGATCTGAGCCAGCCATGATCCGGGCAAAGGGTCATGGGTATCCCCGGAACGCGCCAACACCTTTCCCGCCGCCGATATCAGGACTGCGGTTCCCCGCGCGGGCAACTCGGCCGCATTCACCAGATCACCCAACTTCGCCAGCGAGAGATCGGCCGTGACGACCCCCTTGAATCCATCGCCACGGGAGCCCCCGATGGGAACCGAGTAGGTGGACATCGGCACCTCGCCGCCCCCTTTATCGAAATAGGGCTCGCTCCACCTCCCCTGGCCCGACATTCTCGGGAGTCGGTACCAGTCCGTGGCAAGGTAACGGTAATCGGGCGTGTCCAGACGCTTGAAGTGGATCTTTCCACCCTCGCGGTAAACATAGGGACAGAATTGACCCGTTCCGGGATACAGGCGATCGGGCTCGGCCGCCACCGCCATGCCATAGACTTCGGGAACCGTTTCGAGGGCCTGGACCAAAATCGCCTGCAACCGGTCCGCCGGCGGGGGACGATTGGCCAGCAGAATGGCGAGACTGCGGGGCAGTTCGGCCACCGGCCTCAAGACCGCCAGAATTTGCAGCTCCACCCGCGCCGCCGCGAGACCCGCCCGGGCATCGGACTGGACGATCAATGCCCTGGCCGCGTACTGGAACACGCCGGCAACGATCAGCAGCAAAATCGGCAGGGTCACCCCCAGCAGATGCAGAGTGAGACGCCGGTTGAGCCCGGGTTTCATCGCTTCCCGCCTATTTTCTTGGCCAGCCGGCTGAGGTTGAGATCGCCTTCACGGCAATATCCGAGACGATCCATGATCGACCGGATCATATGAATCCCCAGCCCTCCGACCGCCCGCTCATGCAGGGAGGACGTGATGTCCGGGGCGGGAATCCGCCAGGGGTCGAACGCAATCCCGTTGTCCCTCAGCTCGACGATCAACCATTCCGCCTCCCGCTTCAGAGTAATCTCGATCAGCGGCCGCTGTACTTCTTTCAGACCATGGTTGACGACATTGACGAACCACTCCTCCAGCACCAGCGCCACTTCTCCTTCCAGCTTTTTGGAAATCCCGTTGCGGCGGGCGAATTCCGCCACTTCGCGGTGCAGCCTCGGCAATTCGGACATCCGGCCGTCGAACCGCCACCGCCCCACCGGCATCAGCGGGCCTGCAGAGACTGGACCCAGCGCAGCACTTCAGCGACCGGCTCGAGCAGATCCGGGGGAATATAACGGTCTATCTCCCCCTGCCGATGCAGGGCCCGGGCAAGGGGGACGTTTTCCAACACCGGTATCCCCTCTTCACGGGCGATTTCGATGATCCGCCGCGCCAGCAGATTTTCCCCCTTGGCGGCGATCAGGGGCAGCGGAGTCTCCCCTTCCTCATAGATCAGGGCGACGGCGATATGGGTGGGGTTGGTGACCACCACCGACGCCCGGCGCACATTCTGCAGCATGTTGTGGGTCATCAATTCGCGGTGCAATTGCCGCCTTTTGCTCTTGATCATCGGATCCCCCTCCGATTCCTTGTATTCCCGTTTGACCTCTTCCTTGGTCATCATCAGCTTCTTGATATATTGACGTTTCTGGAAGGCGTAGTCAGCGGCGGCGATCACGATGAAAGCCGCCCCGGAATACAGGGCGATCCGCATCATCAACGCCCCGATGAGCCCGGGAAGACAGGACAGACCGCAGCGCGGAAGTTTGAGAATGGCGTCGAGGGAACCGCGTATCAGCACCCACAGCAGCACGCCCAGAAAAACGATCTTGAGAACCGATTTGAGAAACTCGAGCACATTCTTCAGGGAAAAGATTTTCTTGATCCCCGAGGCGGGATTGAGTTTTTTCAGTTCAGGCTTGAGCGGCGCCAGGGTGAACAGGGGGCCGACCTGCAGAAAACCGGCCAGCACCCCCAGCACCGCCGCCAGCCCCAGCAACGGAAGCGTCATGAGCAAAGCTTCCCGGGCCACGGCCTTCGCCACCCGGGGCCAGGCCAGATCGAACGGCATATTTATGAATTCGATCGGCAGCAGTAGCATTCGCCCCATATGTTGAGAGTAGAAATCCCCCATACCGGCGAACCAGGCGAATACCGCCACGATCAAGACCGCCGCGTTGACCTCCTTGCTGAAGGCCACCTCGCCTTTCTTGCGGGCGTCGCGGATTTTTTTCGCGGTCGGCTGCTCGGTCTTCTCGCTCACCGCCAGCTCCGCCCCAGCTCCATGAAGACGGCGCCGATCTCGCCCAGGCGTTCCTCGAAGTAGCCGATCAAAAGCCCCAGATACAACACCAGAAGCAGATTGGCCAAGGCGCTTTTGATCGGCATCGCCAGAAAAAACACGCTCAGCTGGGGCGCCGCCCGGCTGATCAGCGCCAGGGCGAACTCGGCCAGGAACATCGGCAACAGGAGCGGCGCCGCGAGCAGTACCGCCATGCTCATGAGAAG
Source organism: Methylothermaceae bacterium (assembly GCA_026981855.1). Lineage (GTDB taxonomy): Bacteria > Pseudomonadota > Gammaproteobacteria > Methylococcales > Methylothermaceae > Methylohalobius. The sequence continues at coordinate 18,316 of JALSIB010000005.1, forward strand.
ATTCACCTGGCCCATCAACAACTCCCCAAAAGCGGCCGCCTCCAGGGAAGGAAAAAAGGTGAACAGCGGCCACCACTGATAGCTTTTGTACAAGGCGCCGATGAACACCAGGAATCCCCCGCCGAGAAAGAACACCGCGTTCAGCACCTGTATCAGGAGAATCGCCAATGGTGACGTCTGGGAACCGGTCAGGGGATCGATGGAACTGGCCATGGTGGCGCCCCTTTGGTTGTCGATGAAAAAACCCGCCGATTCCAGCGCCCAAAAAAACACCGCCGCAAGATACCCCAGCACCAGTCCTATCAGAACCTCCTTCAGCGCCAGTCCGGCCAGTTCCCAGGCTCCAGGGGCGGGTGAAGGCAACGCCGCCAGATGCATGGGCAACAAGACCAGACTCAAACTGGCAATCACCCCGTTGCGAAGCGAACCCGGCAACACTTGGTTCCCCAGAATCGGCAACAGGGTGAAAGCCGCCGCCATACGGGCCATTCCCAGAATCAGGGCTGGCATGAGATCCTGCATCGCGGCGGCGGAAAACGGCATGTCAGAGTTGGCCGATATGATCGAAGACCCGCAGGGCAAAGCGGAAAAGCTCCTCACCCAGCCAGGTGGCGGTAAAAAAAAGCGTGACGATCACCGCCACCAGTTTGAAAGCGAACGAAAGGGTCTGTTCCTGAATCTGGGTCAGGGCCTGCAGCAGGCTGACCAGCGTACCGACCAGCGCTGCGGCCACAATCGGCGGCAGTGACAGGATCAGGATCAGGAGCATCGCCTGGCTGGCGTAATCGACAAGATGGGCCGAGGCCATATCCCCTCCTATTGATAGGTCAGAACCAGCCCGTGGATCAGCCGTGTCCAACCGTCCAGAAGCACGAACAACAACAATTTGAACGGCAGGGAGATCGTCATCGGCGATACCATCATCATGCCCATCGCCAGCAGGATATTGGAGATGATCAGATCGATGGCGATGAAAGGAAGGTACAGCAAGAACCCGATCTTGAAGGCGGCGGTCAGTTCCGTCACGGTGAAGGCCGGAATCAGAACCAGGTAATTATCCTCGGTGACCGCCAGCGCTTCGGCTTGAGGCCACAGTGAGCGGGCCGTTCTGACGAAGAAGGCCCGTTCCCTGGACTCGGAATGCTTGAGTAGAAACGTTTTGAGCGGTGCCCCGCCCTGTTCCAGAAGCTGCTCCAGGCGGGCACTGTCGGCGTTTTGCAAATCGGCCCCGGCCATGGTTTCCTTGATATGGAGCACAACCGGCGCCATGATGTAGAGGGTCAGGATGAGCGCCAGTCCATGGAGGGCCATGTTGGGCGGGATCTGCTGTACCCCCAGGGCGTTTCTGACCAGCGACAACACCACCACCAGCTTGACGAAGGAGGTGGTCATCACGGCGATGAAGGGCACCAGCGCCAGCAGCGCCAACGCCGGAATGAGCACCTGCGGATCAGGCATTCCATTCATGGAAGCTCCGACCCCAACCATTCGGTGATCCTGATCCCCAGCCGTTCGTCGATCCGGACGATCTCCCCGCGTCCCGCCAGTTGGCGGTTGACATGGATCGACACCGGTTGCCGGATATCCCCGTCCAGCGGCAACACGGCACCGGCGCCCAATTCCCGCAACCGGGCCAACGGAAGCTGCAAACGTCCCAATTCAAAATGAAGCGCCACCTCCAGGTTTTCCAAAGCGGTCAACGGCGGCTGGTCTTCCTGTGCCTGTTCAGTCATCAACTGCTCCAACCAGTGTTCAATAATCAGGGAACGGCCATCGAGCCTGGCCACTCCCAACCCCAACCCATCCACTGCATTTTCAAGCCGGAGCCGGAAAGGCTCCTGCAAGGGAGGCAGCAGAATGTCCCCTGGCGCTAAACCGGCAAGTTCCCGCTGCGCAAGAGACATGCGCGCGAGGACCAATGACAGGAAAAGCGGCAAACCGGCCCATTTCCCGTTCCAGCCGGGCGCTGGAAGGAGGTCTAGCCTGGCTGCCATCCATCGGCAGGCCCTGGCATCGGCGACCATCACTCCCCATTGACAGCGCCCTGTCTCTTCATGACAGTACAAGCCGAAACGGGGCAGATCCTTTCCGGGTTCGGAAGCGGACGCCGACTCAAGCTCGAACGCGCATCCCTGGAAGACTTCGACCTGTTCCAGCCATTGAGAGAGGGCCGTTGCCACCACCGCCTCCCCCAATGTCTCATCCAGTTCCCGAAAACGAACCGCTCCAACGACCGGTTGCACCAAGGCATCGAGAGCGGCTGAAGTCAAACCCAGCCAGAACCTGCCGGCCTCAGCTTCCAGGGCCAGCCAATGCCCGGCGGCAAAAGGGACGCCGGGAGCCAGCTCCAGCCGGATCGTCCTCTCCCCCTGCGAGACCGTGGCTTCCACCCGCCTGCCGGCCAGCCGGTTGATGGCCTGGAGCGCGTAACCGGCGACAACGGCCGGTTGGAAATCAGCCGCTTCCGTTCCCCTATCAGGTATCATCCGAGTCCCACTCCTCGTCGAATTCCCGGCGGTTGCGGGAACGGCCGTCCTCCGGCCTCCCTTCACCGGCGTCGGTGGTCGAAACCGAGAGGGAAACCGGCATCCTGTCCCCCAACCGGGCATCGAGCGCCTGTCGCAAATCGTCCAGGTGGGTATTCAATAGCCGCAGCGCATCGGTATCGCTTGCCTGGAACCGGATTTCCACGCCGCCCCGCTTTCTCCGCAGGACGATTTCGGTTCCCGGAAGCACGGAATCCTTGAGCCGGATCCGCACCTCCCGGGAAGTGGAATCTCCAGCCTCGGCGGCCACGAGAATCCGCCCGGCCAGTTTCTGGGCCAGATCACCCAACTCCCATCCGGAACCACGCGCCTTCTGGACCGGTTCCGGTTCACTTCCCCCCATCGCGGCAAGAATACGATCCCCCGGCAGGGCCCGGGCCTGTTCGCCGTCATCCCGGCCATCGCGCCGCTTGTCATCGGGGATATCCTGCCCATGGCGCCATTCATCTTTCCGTGACTGGCCGGAAGCCCTGGCTGCGACCGCCTCGCCCGTCGGAAAGGATTCCCCGGTCTGCCGGACTTTCGCCGGGTACGAGGCCGGAACGACCTGTTTTTGAGCGGAACCACCGTGATTCGCCGACCGCTGTCCTTCAGCAGGCCTTTGCAGCAGACGTTCGAAACGCCTGGCCGTTTGCTCGTCGGGGGATGATGTCCCGCCTGGAGAGGCGGAGCCGTCAGGTTCCCCTTTGCCGCGTGACGGGGATATCTTCATCCAAGCCCTCCGGCGGGTGGCGAAAATTCCTCCAGTTCCATTTCCTCTCCTTTTTCCAGGGCCCGGGCGATTTCCCGCCGGTGAATTTCGAGCAATTGCACGAATTTTTCTTTTTCCCGCGCCGCAAGGTCATGTTGCCGGCGGCGTTCATCCCATGCCCGGCGGGACTCCTCGAGTGCTTTCTCCGCCGAAACCACCTTCTGTTGCAGCAGCGCCTCGGCCTCCCGCATCCGCGCAATCTCGCCACGCATTCGTTCGAGCCGGCGAAGCTGGATCTGTCGGCCTTCGATTTCCTCGAACAGGGACCGCTCCCGGAACATTCTGTATTCCCGATGTTCCCTCACCATGGCTTTGGCATGATCTGCTTCCCGCTTGCGTTGTTCCAGGAGGCGCTGACAGCGAAACACTTCGGCCGCCGCCTTTCGCTCCCGGAAGCACTTGATTCTGTGCAGTTCCTCCCACATGGGTGACGGCCTCAGACAATTTGTTGCATCGCCGCGACCGTTTCCTCCAGACCGACCCGCTCATCGACGGATTGGCGCAAAAAACGCCGGATGGGTTCGATGGCGGCAATCGCCCGGTCGGCCTCCGGATCGTTCCCCTGCTGGTATTCCCCGATCTTGAGCAACAATTCCACTTCGTCGTATTTGGCCAGCAACTGACGCAGCTTCGCCGCCGCCTCGCGGTGATCCGGATCGGTGACGGCGTTCATCACCCGCGAGGTGCTGGCGAGTATGTCGATGGCGGGATAGTGATTGGCCGCCGCCAGTTTACGCGACAGGATGATGTGGCCGTCGAGAATCGAGCGGGTTTCGTCGGCCACGGGCTCCGTCATATCGTCCCCTTCCACCAGAACCGTATAGAGCGCGGTGATGGAACCCTTGTCGGACTGCCCGCTGCGTTCCATCAGTTTCGGCAAGGTGGCGAACACCGAGGGCGGGAAACCACGGCGGGTGGGCGGCTCTCCACTGGCAAGACCGATCTCCCGAAGCGCCCGGGCGAAACGGGTGACCGAATCCATCAACAGCAACACCCGTTTTCCCTCGTCGCGAAAGTATTCCGCCACCGCCGTGGCCACGTAGGCCGCCTTGGCCCGTTCCATGGAAGGCCGGTCGGAGGTGGCGACCACCAGAACCGAGCGCGCCATCCCTTCGGGCCCCAGATCCCGCTCCATGAATTCCCGAACCTCCCTCCCCCGCTCGCCGATCAGGGCCAACACCGTGACATCCACCGCGGCCCCCTTGACCAACATGGCCAGAAGCGTGCTCTTCCCGCCGCCGGCGGCGGCGAAGATGCCCATTCGCTGGCCTTCACCGCAGGTCAACAGACCATCGATGGCCCGCACCCCCAGAGACAACGGCCGTTGGATCAGACGGCGCGACAGGGGATCCGGCGGATCGGCATAGACCGGATAGTAACGATCGACGGCCAGCTTGCCCCGGGTGTCAGAATCCATCGGCCGCCCCATGCCGTCCAACACCCGTCCAAGCAAACCCGGCCCCACGCCGACCCGGTGGGTGGTACCGGTGGCGATCACCTCGGTGCCGGAGGAAATCCCGACCATCTCTCCCAAAGGGGTCAGCAAGGCGGTGTCACCGGACAGCCCCACCACCTCGGCGGGCAACTGGAAAGTTTCCCCCGGATTACTCAGCAGGCAGACCTCACCGATCTTCACCTGGGGAACCGTGGCCTTGATGAGGGTTCCGACCACCTCCCTGACCTTTCCCCGGACTTCCAGCAGACGGGTTTCCTCCACCGCATCGGTGAGCAATTCGGTGATATACGCCAACCGGCTCATGGAGACCCCGGCACGATCCGGTTCATCGCCGCCTCAAGATCGGGCTGGATAGTGAGAATATGATGAAAACCGGTCATGTGAAACACATCCATCACCGCCGGAACCAACCGGCAGAGGACAAAGGGACGCCCCGCCACCATGTTCTGCCTGGCCGCCGCCAGAATCACCCTCAAGCCAGCGCTGCTGATGTATTCGGTGGCGCCGAGGTCGAGAATGATCCCGTTGGCCTCATCATCCACAGTTCCCAGCCTCGCTTCCAAGGCGGGGGAAGTATCCGCGTCCAACCTGCCCGCTGGTGCAAGCACGAGCACACCCCGCTCACAGGTTTCATCGATTTTTCCCATGATCCATGCAACTCCCGGTTGACAAGCGTCACTTATAGCATAGCCTTGATGACAAACTATGCGTGAAAGCCGGGAGACTTTTTCAATCGCCATGACCGGGTTCGACATCAGACTCAATTCTGAACAGGGGGTGAAACCATCAGCTGGTGGCGCCCTCTCATCCGGACCGGTCGAGGGGCGATACCGGGGAGAGCGGGTCAGAGTCACTCTCAACCCCACCTCCAGGATAGAAGATGCGGCCGAGGAACTGACCTTCAGTATCGCCGAGGAAAGAGAAAAATCCCTGGCCCGCAGAGAGATCCAAAAAGACGAGGGCGCAAGCCGGCAGGTCGAACGCATCCGGAAGATCGAGGAAATGCAGGCTCTGCGGGAAATGCAACGCAACCTTCCCGATCTCGACGCGGGAAAGCTCGCCCGCCTCAGGGAACGGTTGCGGCACCTGCCGCAGCGGGACAGTGAACATGCCTTGAAGGAAGCCGAACGTTTCTTCGACGACCCCTCGTTGCAATATGGGGCATTGACCCTGCTGTCACAGCCGGAAGCCATCGATGACCCGGGCTTGAGGCGCGTCATCGGAGAGGCCGCCCACAGTCTGATCGACACCCGCGGTCCCGAAGTCCGTTCCGGCCTGAACGTTTCCGCCGTGGCGGCGAAACACGCCTCTCCCGAACTGGGAGACTTGCGGAAACTCCGCTCGGATTATCGCGATCTGGTTCTGCAACCCAACTCCCTGGAAAAATCGTATGAACTGCTGCAGGAGAAATTCGGGCAGGCGGGGCTGACGGAAGGGATCCGCTTTCTGCTGGCGGCCCTCGCCGCCGATCTGAACGCGGACGGCACCTCCATAGACAAGGCGAAACTGCAGGCCGTGCTCGATGACATCGTCAGGCTGGAAACCCTCGTCAGCCTTCTGGATTCGGGAAAACAGCTGCTCGCGCGGGTGGAAAAACGCGGATTGAACCCCGGTTACGACAGCCCGACTCTGCTGCGGGAACTGGTTTCCCTGAGACAACAGCAATGGCTGCAACCCGATCAGGTGGCTGCCATCGCCCTGCGGGCGGGAATGACCAGACCGGAGGACCGGATTTATTTCCTGCGTGAATTCACCGGCCTGGCCCGTCAGATTCCGCTGCGCTTCTATGATACGGCGGAACAACGGGAAAAACTGATTGGCGTGCTGCAACAGGCTCTGGACAAGGCGACGGAGGGGGAATAATCAATGGCTGCCTCTCTGGTGAACGATTTCCTCCGCTCTCTGGGCATGAATCTCGACGAATGGAAGGGAGAGGGATCCATGGAGCTGGAGCTCGCAGACCGGGGCAGGATCGTCTTCGAAACGGCGAAGGAGGTTCTGCTGGTGTATTTGATCAGTCCCCTGACGCCGCTTCAGGATCCCCGGCTCAGCGAACGCGCCCTGCGGTTGAGCGGCAATGATTCCTCGATTCCCTTTCCGGTTCATTGCGCCCTGTCACCGGATGGATTGCTGGTATTCGCCATCCGGCTGGATCCCGACCGACAATCACTGCTCGATCTGGAACGTGCGATTGAGTGCCTGCTGGCGTCCGAACATCAATTCCTCTAGGTGAGAATAGCCATGGATCCCTTGAAAAACCGGCCGGACATGCCAGCCACGGGGCTGGAAGCCATCCTGCCCGCCGAAGAACGGGCGACACTGCCCCGGTCGCAATACCAGCCACGGGGCGAGCCTCTGCCAAAACGCCTGGACGCCCTGTGGCACACCGACTCACTGGAGCAAAGGATGAGGGAGTTCATCCGCCCCCGGATCCCCGATCAGGAGATGTTGTCCCCCCTTGCCTATGAAAACCGTCTGCGGCAATGTCTGGAGAGCCTGAATGCCGCTGGAAAATCCTCCCCCCCGGAGATCACGGCATTACAGCAGGCGCTCGACCAGGAAATGAAGCTGCGGGAACTGCTCTCCACCTACCGCAACCTGCTGCTGCAAGCCTGATGCTCGATACTCATCAACGGCAATTCGTCAAATTGCTCGCTCACATACACCTGGAGTTCCATCAACCCCAACGCGCTCTCCCCCTGCTCCAGGGACTGCTCGCCCTGGACCCGGAAGACCCCGAAACCCTGAAGATGCTGGCCTGGACCCAGATTCGTATGCATCGTCATCAGGAAGCGCTGGATGCCTGCCGACGCTACCTCGCTGCCGGCGGCGAAGGGCAGGAACACGCTCCGATCCGGTTACTGCAGGCACAGGCCTTGTGGAGATGGGGCAAAAAAGAGCAAGCGCGCGAAGCGTTCTCTCGCTACCTGCGGGAAACGCGGCCATGAATCTGGAGCGCCTCCAAAAAGCGCTGTTGCTTCTGACCTCACGCAACGACATCCTCCTGGCGGTGTTGGTGGTCGCCATCATCTTCATGATGATCATTCCACTTCCCACCGAGCTCATCGACGGGCTGATCGCCGTCAACATGACTTCCGGTGTCATCCTGTTGATGGTGGCCGTCTATATCGATTCCCCCCTGGCCTTTTCCGCATTTCCCTCGGTGCTGCTCATCACCACCTTGTTCCGGCTCGCCCTGTCGATCAGCACCACACGCCTCATTCTCCTCCAGGCCGATGCGGGTGAAATCATCTATGCCTTCGGGGATTTCGTGGTGGCGGGCAATCTGATCGTAGGGGCGGTGATCTTCTTGATCATCACCATTGTCCAGTTTCTGGTGATCACCAAAGGTTCCGAACGGGTGGCGGAAGTCAGTGCCCGATTCTCTCTCGACGCCATGCCGGGCAAACAGATGAGTATCGACGGCGACATGCGGGCCGGGCTGATCGACATGGAGGAGGCACGCAGGCGGCGGGGGTTGGTGGAAAAAGAGAGCCAGCTCTATGGTTCCATGGACGGAGCCATGAAGTTCGTCAAAGGTGACGCCATCGCCGGACTCATCATCATCGTGGTCAATATCCTGGGAGGGATCAGTATCGGGGTGCTCCAGCATGGCATGAGCGCCGATGAAGCCCTCAATACTTACTCCATCCTCACCATCGGCGATGGGCTGGTTTCCCAGATTCCGGGGTTGCTGATTTCCATCACCGCCGGAATCATCGTGACCCGGGTCACCACGGAAGAATCCACCAACCTCGGCAGCGACATCGGCAGTCAGCTGATGTCCCAGCCCAAGGCACTGCTCATCGGCGGTTGCCTGATGTTCCTGTTCGCGGCGGTGCCCGGATTCCCGACCCCGGTGTTCCTGGCGCTGGGGCTCACCGTATCGACCCTGGGATTTCTATTGACACGCATGCAGACACCCGAAGCCGCCGGCTTGGCGACAACCCCGGTCCCGGCCATGGCGCGCGCGGGCCAGACGCAACCGGAACAGCCGGCTCAGCCCCACGAAGAATTCTCCCTCACCGTCCCCCTGCTGATCGACGTGGACGCCCGGCTGGAACCCCACATCGACGCGCACACGCTCAATCAGGAATTGCTCCAAATCCGGCAGGCGTTGTATCTCGATCTGGGAGTCCCCTTTCCAGGAACCCACTTACGCTTCAACGCCAATCTGGATCAGGGCGCCTATCATATTCTCGTTCAGGAAATTCCAATGGCTCGGGGGAAAATAGATCCATCCAGTCTGTTCTGCAAGGAAAGCCCCGACCACCTCGACATTCTCAAAATCCCCTATACCACCGATGAAGATTTCCTGCCCGGTCTGCATACGGTGTGGGTCGCCTGCGAATTCAGGGAGAAAATGCGCCAGGCTTCGATTTCCTTTCTCGAACCGGCGCAGATCCTCACCTATCATTTGTCTTTCGTGCTGAAAAAATATGCCGGTGAATTCATCGGCATCCAGGAAACCCGTTATCTCCTGGAAAAGATGGAAAGTGATTTCCCCGAATTGGTGAAAGAGTTACAACGGGTGTTGCCGCTGCAAAAGATCACGGAAGTGCTGCAACGCCTGGTGTCCGAGGAAATCTCCATCCGCAACTTGAGGTCCATTCTGGAAGCCCTGGTCGAATGGGGACAGAAGGAGAAGGATACGGTTCTGCTGGCAGAGTATGTGCGAAGCAGTCTGCGGCGCTATATCAGTTACAAATACAGCCACGGCCTGAATCTTCTTCCGGCTTATTTACTCAGTCCGGACCTGGAAGAAACCATCCGCAACGGCATCCGCCAGACCTCCGGTGGAAGTTATCTGGCCCTCGACCCCGAAACCATCCACACGCTCGTCGGCAAGGTCAAAGCCCTCGTAGGCGACCTGGAACACTCGCCATCCCAGCCGGTTCTGATCACTTCCGTGGATATCCGCCGTTATGTCAGAAAACTGCTGGAAAACGACCTGTACGAACTTCCGGTGCTGTCTTACCAGGAATTGACCCAGGAAATCACTATCCAGCCCCTGGGGAAAATCGACTTGTGAAAGGCGACGCACCATCGGAACGGCCCCGTCTGACCGGGGCCGCCCAATCAATATAAAAAATGTACGCGAGTTTACTCCGGGCGCACAACCACTTTGACAGTGGCGATCACGTCCGGATGCAATTGCAGTTCGATCTCGTATTCGCCCGTGTGACGCAACGGGCCTTCTGGCAGGCGCACTTCCTGGCGGCTGACCGGAACGCCGGCCGCGGTCACCGCGTCGGCGATATTCTGAGTACCCACCGAACCATAGAGCTTGCCTTCCGGCCCGGCCTTCTGGGTGATCTCTACTTCCAGCTCGCCCAGTTTTCCGGCCCGCGCCTGCGCCGCCGCCAGCACTTCCGCGGCTTTCTTTTCCAGTTCTGCCCGCTGTTTTTCGAACTCGGCGATACGGGCGGCGGTTGCCCGCACGGCTTTGCCCTGGGGGATCAAAAAATTACGGGCATAACCGGGCTTCACTTCCACTCGCTCGCCCAAGTCCCCGAGATTGGAGATTTTCTCCAGAAGAATCACTTCCATCAGTCTTTACCTCAAAAGTTAAACAGGTTTATCCGCGGGCACGAATCTGGCCCGCCAGTCCAGCCAGATATCCGAAAATCCCACCAACGCCACAGGGAGAAAAACATGTGGAACGAACAGCATCAATCCATACAGCGCGTATAACCACAGCTTCATCCCTCTGGCGGAAAAGATCGCATGGGCGACCGCCGTTCCAATCGCCACATACAACACGAACAGCACCAGCAGCCCGTTGACCATCGCTTCGCGCCATTGACCACCGGCCACCATGGCCACAGCCACCAGCGCCAGGGTCAGCCACGCCAAAGGCGGATGCAACCGCACCGCCAGAAATTCGGCCCTGAAACCACCCGGGTTGTACAGCACCGCCTGCCACCACCGGCCCCACAACAAACTCAAGACCAGACTGGAAATCATCCCCGCCGCCAGCACGCCCGTCATATAACGGGCGATGACCTTGATTTGCGGCTGCAAGGCCTCGGGATCCATGCCCGCCCTGGCGCCTATTTCCCCAAACAGCGATTGTAGCCTTTGGAACCAGAAGCCGGACGGGTCGGGATGGAACAAATAGGCCAGCAAGACGATGACGAGCCCCGCGCCGGTCATCAGCTCCAGCGTCCACCCGAGATTGCGGCTTTGGCGCAAATGCAGCGCCACGGCCCACATCGGCAGCCAGAGCACCAACCCGTAGATGGCGGGAAAGACGAAATTTCCCAGCACGATGGCCCCCAACAGGCCTGCAGCCAAAGCTGCGGCCAGCAGGGTGTTGAGCCCTTCCCGCCAACCCATGCGCAGGGTCACCAGGGCAACCGCCGCCGCCGAAAGCAAGCTCAAAGGCGGCAGCAGCAGCGCCAGCATGAGGCTGGTCGCCGCGACGGCGATCGCCTGCATGCGCCCCTGCATGATCAAGGCGGCTACAAATCGCATGGAAAAATACGATGGGTGTTATTTATGGGCGTCGCAATACGGCAGCAGGGACAGATAGCGGGCCCGTTTGATCGCAGTGGCCAACTGACGCTGATATTTGGCGCTGGTTCCGGTAATTCGACTCGGTACGATCTTTCCGGTTTCGGTGATGTATTCCTTCAGCATGTCGAGATCCTTGTAGTCGATCTCCTTGATGCCTTCCGCAGTGAAACGACAGTATTTACGTCTTCTGATATATCTTGCCATGATGAGTCTCTTCGCAATTCAATTGTTCAGGAAACGGGTGATGCTTCTTCGCCAGTGGACCCGGCGGCTTCTTCAGGGGCCGCTGTCTCTTCCGACGCTGCCGGCTCGGGCTCGGCAGGCGCGGACCTGCGTTCTTTTTCCATTTCCTTGGCCATGGGCGAAGGCTCGGTAACCGCTTCGTCCCGGCGGATGATCAATTCACGGAGGATGGCATCGTTGAATCGGAAGTGACTTTGCAATTCCTCGATGGTCGCCTCGCTGCATTCGATATTCATCAACAGATAATGGGCCTTATGCAATTTCTGGATCGTATACGCCAACTGGCGCCGCCCCCAGTCTTCCAGCCGGTGAATCTTGCCGCCCTGGTCTTCTATCATGGCGCGATAACGCTCGATCATGGCCGGGACCTGAGGGCTTTGGTCCGGATGGACCAAGAACACGATTTCGTAATGTCGCATATTTATAAGCTCCTTACGGTTTGTAACAGCTTTCCGCCTTCAATGATCGGTGGTAAAGCAAGGAGCGAATGGATACATTCGCCGTAAAAAACAGCAAATTGTACCCAGAAACCATCAGGATCACAATTTTAATAGCGACAGGCGCCTTGATAGACAATCGCTGTGGAGCGGGGATGGAAGCTGCAGCGACAACCATGGGGAATCAGATAGGATTGTCCCTTGCGCAAGCGGATTCTCCCATCCCCCCACAGAACCTCCACTTCACCCTCGAGCACGATTCCCAAGCGCAAAGGCCCTGAAGATCTGAAGGGCCTCCCCCTCTCCAGTTCGATTCTGCTGAGGAGAAATTCCCTCGCCGGCACTTCGTACACCGCCTCCGCCCCCCGATACTTCGGCGACAAGACTTGCGCCTTGCATCCTTGAAACTTCAGGACATCGAGAAGCGCTGAGACATCCACGTGCTTGGGCGTCAACCCACCGCGCAGCACATTGTTGGAATTGGCCATGATCTCGACCCCCACACCCTGGAGATAGGCATGCAGCTCTCCTGCCCCCTGAAACACCCCTTCTCCCGGTTGCAGGCACAGGAAATTCAGCAGCAGAATGGAAAACAGCCCCCGATCATGATTGCCACCCTGGGAATAAAGTTCATCGGCCAGCAGCAACCAATACTCGGGCTGATCCTTGGCGTATTCAGGTTGATTCCGCAAACGCGCCAACAAGGGTTCCAGCAAGGCATTCACTTCGACCTGCGGGAGGGTCATCAGATGACTGTAGAATCCCCGCAGCCCCTTTTGCTGAAAGCAGTCCGACAACCCTTTCCACTCCGGTACCGCCGCCAACACCTCCGCGATTTCCGCTTCGGGCCGGAAACCCTTGAGAAGATAGAAAGGCGTCAGCGCACATAGCAGCTCCGGCTTGTGATGACGGTCGCGATAGTTCCGCCGGGGCGAATCCAAAGGAATGCCTCGCGCATCTTCCAGCGCATAGCCTTTCTCCGCCTGCTCCCTGTCGGGATGAACCTGAATGGACAAAGGCCGGGCCGCTGCCAGAATCTTCAACAAAAAAGGCAGCTCTCCTTGATATTCGGCCATGGCCTTGGGGCCCAACAGGGTTTCCGGGGCTTCCTCCAACAACCGATCCAAACGCACTCTAACCCCCCCGATGACCGCTTCGGCGGGCAAATCGGGATGAGCACCGATCCACAACTCGGCAAAGGGTTTGTGGTGAGGATTATCGATACCCAGCAGACGTGGAATGTATTCGCTATCCCCCCAGGCGTAAAATTGCACCCCGCAAAACAACGGCACCGGCCTTGGGCACCGCCGAATGGAAGCGATGGCTTTTTCGATATCCCCCAACCCCTCTTTCACCAGCATCCTGACACGCCTTTGTCATTGAATAATGCAGTCACATCATATTAGCTTAGTTAAGGGGGGGATGAACTCAAAATGGAATTTTGGCGCAGGAAAGAGGATGCACCGTCATTTCGATCAAAGGATCAATTCTTGAAAAAACAAGCAGTCTCAGGGAGCCGGAGCACTGAGACGGATTTCTCCCCCATTCGAAACGACAACATTCGAAACATTCAGGGGGCGCTCAAGCCGCCACTCTAGTGTCTCCCCAATTTTCCCAAGCGGTCAGCGCAAGGCATTGATATACGGATAAAAAGGGGTTCAAAACGAGAGGATCGGGGTTCCTGATCGGGTAAAATGTGTATAGCAATAACCCATTG
>JALSIB010000006.1 GCA_026981855.1 Methylothermaceae bacterium
GTTCAATGGGTTATTGCTATACACATTTTACCCGATCAGGAACCCCGATCCTCTCGTTTTGAACCCCTTTTTATCCGTATATCAATGCCTTGCGCTGACCGCTTGGGAAAATTGGGGAGACACTAGAAAAAACCTCACCCGTTCAGCGAATGACAACAGTGGTTCCCACATCGATCCAGCGGCGCAAGCGATCGATCTGGGCATTCGTCAGGGCGATGCACCCCCGGGTCCAGTTGAAGCGCCCATGAATGCGTGGGTCGGCCTTTCCGAGACCATGGATACCTATATAACCTCCGAGCGGAGAATTTTGCGGCGGGATTTCGGATTGAAAGTTCGCCCGAATGAAAGCGCGCAAGGTCGGCTGATCCAATATGCCCTCTCGCCAACCCCACTTGACATAAGAAAGGTTTGGATAGTCCAGACCGAAAAAAAGATGATATTTGCTCTTCTCGTTGATCCAGGCGACATGGAACACTCCCAGGGGCGTCTTGTTGTCACCGCTCACTTTCTCCCGGGTGACTCCATTGCGCCCGAAGGCGATGTTGTCGAAACGCTCGACGGCCTTGTCCCCGCGCATCACCGAGAGGCGCTGTTTTCCGGTCTCCACCAGCACCCATACCCCCCGTCCCGGCTCTGCCGGCAGGACAGTTGCATACCATCCCAACAAAAGGCACAAAACAGATACCAGCCAATGTCTCTTGCTCATGTACCGACCACAGGGCTTGATGTTAAACTCGAACCATTCAAATACATCGGGAGAAAGCCGTCCATGGATGGAGATATTGATAAATGATATACGAAAAATAAAGGTCATTACGCGGGGACGCTCACCATGCAAATCGAAATTCGTGAAACCAACGCCTACCCTGATCAGAAACCGGGCACATCCGGGCTGCGCAAAAAGACCCGGATCTTTATGCAAAAACCCAATTACCTGGAAAACTTCGTCCAGTCCATTTTCGATTGCCTGCCGGAGAAGGAAGGCAAAATCCTCGTCCTGGGCGGTGATGGACGCTACTACAATCGCCAGGCCCTGCAGACGATCATCAAAATGGCGGTCGCCGCCGGATTCGGCAGGCTTCTGGTGGGGCAAGGCGGGATTCTTTCCACCCCCGCCGCCTCGCACCTGATTCGCAAGCACCGGGCACTGGGCGGGCTCATCCTGTCGGCCAGCCACAACCCGGGCGGCGCGGACGGAGACTTCGGCATCAAATACAACATCGACAATGGCGGCCCCGCCCCCGAACGCTATACCGATGCCTTCTACCGCCGCAGCAAGGAAATCAGCGAATACAGAATCGCCCGGATCCCGGACATCGATCTGGACCGGATCGGAGAACACCCCTTCGGCGACACGCGCATCCAGATCATCGATCCGGTGGACGACTATGCCGACCTGATGGCCCAGCTGTTCGATTTCGGGAAAATGCGCCAGGCCCTGTCCTCGGGCCGGGTGAGCGTTTGCTTCGACGCCATGCACGCGGTCACGGGGCCTTACGCCAAAAGAATCCTGGAGCAGGAACTGGGCGCCCCCGCCGGTTCCGTCATCAACGCCGCCCCCCTGGAGGATTTCGGCGGTGGTCACCCCGACCCCAACCTGACCTACGCCAAAGCCCTGGTGGACAAAATGTATGGTCCCGGCGCCCCCACCCTTGGCGCCGCATCGGATGGAGACGGCGACCGCAACATGATTCTGGGCCGTGGCTTTTTCGTCACCCCCAGCGACAGCCTTGCGGTCCTCGCCGCCAACGCCCACCTGGCCCCCGGCTACCGGCAAGGGCTGAAAGGCGTCGCCCGCTCCATGCCCACCAGCAAGGCCGTCGACCGGGTGGCCGAGGCCCTGGGCATCCCGTGCTTCGAAACCCCCACCGGGTGGAAATTCTTCGGCAATCTGCTCGATGCGGGCAAGATCACCCTCTGCGGGGAGGAAAGTTTCGGCACAGGATCCGACCACGTCCGCGAGAAAGATGGCCTTTGGGCGGTCCTGTTCTGGCTGAACGTGGTGGTGGCGACGGGCAAGCCGGTTGCCGATCTGGTCAGGGAGCACTGGCAACGTTTCGGCCGCAATTACTACAGCCGCCACGACTATGAAGGCATCGACCTGAAAACCGCCCAGGGCATCATGGAACACCTGCGGAGCCAGATGCCCGCGCTGCCGGGGCGGACTTTCGGCGCCTACAAGGTGAGCGCCGCCGATGATTTCAGCTACACCGATCCGGTCGACGGCAGCGTCACCGCCGGACAGGGGCTTCGAATCCTGCTGGAGCCGGAGGCGCGGTTGGTGTTCCGGCTCTCCGGCACCGGTACCGAAGGCGCCACCCTGCGCATCTACATCGAACGCTTCGAGCCCGACACCGCCAAGCACGGCCAGGATACCCAGGAAGCGCTCGCGGACTTGATCGAGTTGGCCGAGAAATTGAGCGAAGCCAAAGCCCGCAGCCGGCGCGAGGGGCCCACCGTCATTACCTGATACCCTCGAACCGAAGGCCGGGGAGGGACGCCTCCCGGCCTTCGGCAAAAGCCCCTCTCAGCGCCGAAACCGGCTCAACCGAAACACCACCGGACTGAGGAGCAACAGCGCAATCAGATTGGGCAGGGCCATCAGGCCATTCATGACATCGGCCACGGACCAGACGGTTTCCAGCTTTCCCAACGCCCCGGCGGGGATGGCGGCCAGCCACAGCAGCCTGTAGGGCAGAATGACCCGCACCCCGAAAAGGAATTCGGCGCAGCGCTCTCCATAGTAACTCCACCCCAAAATGGTGGTGAAAGCGAACACCACCAGCCCGCCGCTGACGATATAGGCCCCATAGCCGGGCAGGCCGGCCTCGAAAGCCGCCGTCGACAGGGCGGCGCCGTTGCCGCCATCGTTCCACAGGCCACTGACGAGGATGACCAGGGCGGTGAGCGTGCAAACGACCAGGGTGTCGATGAACGTCCCCAGCATCGCCACCATGCCTTGGCGCACCGGATCGCCGGTTCTGGCTGCGGCATGGGCGATCGGCGCACTGCCCAGACCCGCCTCGTTGGAAAAGACGCCCCGCGCCACGCCGTAACGGATCGCCGCCCACACGGCGGCGCCAGCCACCCCACCGGCCGCCGCCGAGGGATCGAAGGCTTGGGTGACGATCAGCTCCAGCGCCGCCGGCAACGCCCGCCACCGCAACACCAAAATAGCGCCTGCGGCGGCAAAATAGGACAAAGCCATCAGCGGCACCAGCTTCGACGCCACCTGGGCGATCCGGCGGATCCCTCCAAGAATCACCGCGCCGGTCAACAGCAGCAACACCCCTCCGCTCCAGGCATGGGGAATCCGCCAGACCGACCCCAGCGCCTCGGCCACCGAATTGGCCTGGACCATGTTGCCGATGCCGAAGGCGGCAATCATGCCGAACAGGGCGAACGCCCCGCCCAACCAACGCCACCCTCGCCCCAAACCGCCCCGGATGTAGTACATCGGGCCGCCCACATACGAACCCAGCGCATCCCGCTCACGAAACCGGACCGCCAGCACCGCCTCGGCATATTTGGTCGCCATCCCGAACAAGGCCGTCAGCCACATCCACATCACCGCTCCCGGCCCGCCCAGGGCGATGGCGGTGGCCACGCCGGCGATGTTGCCGGTACCGATGGTGGCCGACAGCGCGGTCATCAGAGCCTGGAAAGGGGTGATCTCCCCCTCGCCCTGAGCGCGGCGGCCACGCCACAACAAGACGAAAGCGCTCCCCAGGCGTCGCCACGGCATGAAACGCAGCCCCAACGTCAGGTAGACCCCGGTGCCAAGCAGCAGCGCCAGAGTCACCGGCCCCCAAACCACACCACCGATCATGTCCACCCACTGTCCGAATCGCGCCATCATGCCCTCCCGCGCTTCTGTTTGCGGATAACTTACCCCGCCGCCGCCGGGAAGGCAAAGCTGCCACACCGGCTTCCGCGTGTTTTCGCGCCGGCGGGTGTTGACCTATTCCTCACGCGGGTTACCATGGCGCAAAAGACAAATATTTCACCGGGGGAGGATGTCATGTCATACCGCTTCATCGCATCATTGCTCCTTGCGCTCTCGCTGGCCGTTCCAGCCGCCTCGGCACAGCCTGGCGATGATTCGGCCCGCCTGATCGGGCAGTACCGCCAGGCTCATCCGGGCAAAGGCAAATACGCCGACCACTGGCAGCCCATCCCCATCCAGCGTTACTGGAACCCCAAAGATTTCTACCAGCCGCCGGCCACCGTCACGGCCGAAGTCACGCGCGATCAGTGCGTCGGCTGCCACCAGGACATCACGCCGGGATTCGTCCATGCGTGGAAGAACAGCACCCACGCGCATCTCGACCGCATCCGCACGCTCCCCGGGGGGGACGTGCGCGCCTACAAGAAAGCGATTCTGGCCCGGGTCGAGGAAACGCTGGAAAAGCAGGGCCTGCTCGAACGGGGGAAACGGTTGCGGGAAGTGGGCTGCATCGACTGTCATGGGGGGGTGGGCAGACAAAAGATCCGTCACGACCGGGATCTGCGGATGCCCGACCGGGCGGTGTGCGGAACCTGCCACCTGGAGCAGTTCGCCCAGGCCGAATCGGAAAAAGCGCAGACCTGGCCCCAGAACCAATGGCCCCAGGGGCACCCCTCCCACGCGGTGGACTGGAAAGCCAACGTGAAAACCGCCATCTGGGCCGGCATGGCCGAGCGTGAGATCGCCCAGGGCTGCGACATGTGCCACTATCAGCAGAACAAGTGCGACGGCTGCCACACCCGGCACAGTTTCTCCGCCGCCGAGGCCCGCCAACCGGAAGCCTGCGCCACCTGTCACAACGGCGTCGATCACAACGAATACGAAAATTACCTGCTGTCGAAACACGGCACCGTCTACCAGACTCACAAGGCCAAATGGAATTTCGAGGCGCCCTTGAAGGACGCTTTCACCAAAGGGGGGTATACGGCGCCCACCTGCCAGCTCTGCCACTTCGAGTATCAAGGTGAATTCAGCCACAACCTGGTGCGCAAGGTTCGCTGGGGCTTCAATCCCACCCCCGCCATCGCGGACAATCTCGATCATCCCTGGTTCAAGGAGCGTCTGGACGCCTGGGTCGGAACCTGCAGCCGATGCCACTCGCCCCGCTTTGCCCGCACCTGGATGGAAACCGCCGACAAAGGCATCCTCCAGGGGCTGGCGCTGGAACAGGAAGCCAGGAAAGTCGTTCAGGACCTCTACGACGATGGATTGCTGGTGGGTCAGAAAACCAACCGTCCGGCGCCCCCCTTGCCGGAAAAGGACGCTGCCGGCGGATTCTTCCAGTTGTTCTGGGCCCGGGGCAACAACCCCTCGCGGGTGGAAAGAGTCTATGCCGACATGTGGGAGCACGACCTGATCAAACTCTACAAAGGGCTGGTCCACGCCAACCCCGGTGGTTTCACCTATAGCGAAGGCTGGTCCCCCCTGCTGCGCGACTATACCGAGATCATGGACGAAAACACCCGCCTGCGGGGCGAGGCGAAGCTGCGCCACGCAGGGGTGCCGGGGATACCCGGCCTGGCGTCCCTGGACCCCCGCCTGCCCCTCGGCGCCGTCTTGATCCTTGGCGGCCTGGCAGTCATCGGGCGGCGAAAGCCCTGATGCCGCGCCGCCTCCTGACGGGCGGCCTGCTGCTTCTTGCCGGGGCCGCCCTGCTTCTTTGGGCCCTTGTGCCGGAGCGGGAGACGTGGACCATCGAAAAAACGCCGCTTCCCATCCCGCCCGGGCTGGTCAGTCATTACCCGCCAGAGGGGTTCGAACGATGGGAGGTGGAACAGAAAAAGACCGGCAGGCGGTTGACCTTCCATGTCATCCATTACCGGGACACAGGCGGGAGGAGGCGCCAGGCCATCCTGCCACAACCCGGGTCCGCCGCATGGCGGGCATGGATGGAGCTGGCTGAAAGCCTGCGGCAACGGAAAGAGCGCGATGCCCTGATTCTCACTTGGTGGGACAACGCCCAGCGGATCGATTTTCTCACCGGCATCCCCGTTTGGACGAGACGTCCCCCCGCCGAGGCCTTTACCGAAAATCAGCGCGATCTGTGGCGCCAACTGAGCGGGGGGTTCGGCGACAGCCAAGGCCACCTGAAACGATTGGCCGGCTGGCTGAGCCGGACAGATGAGCGGTTGCCCAAGGCGATCGAAGAAGCGCTTTCCGGCAGATCCATCCATTTGCTCATTTCCAGCGACGACCTTTCCCATGTGAATGAATTCGAGCGCCTGACGGGGCGCAAACTCCCTTTGGATGTCCGCATCTTCCCTTCAACCGGAAACCTGCATGGCCAAATCTCCGCAGTCCAGGCATGGGCGCAAGAAACCGGCGGCATCTACCTGCCCCAGGCCATTCCCGGCGGAATCGCCGCCTGGCGGCTCAAGCGGACGGATCCTGCGCCGCTTCTGCTGCAACTTTTGCCATTCACCTATCCCGAGCCGCGACCGATGACGAGACTAAAATTGGTTTATCACTCTCCCGGCGGTAAACTGAATCTATATCAGCCCTTCAGAGGGGAAGGTAGCGATCACTCACAATGAAGCCACACACAATGGATGTCAGATTTTTTTACATTATCCAATTATTCGGGCGACGGCTGGTTCACGAAGCGAGCAACCACAACACATGGCCTGAAAATTGCTTATAAAAACCCCAAAGAAATTAAATCCCCAACCGGCTTTGATGGAGACCCAAGACATGAGCGACAAAGAAACCCGAAACGAACAGGAAAACACACACAGCCACGTTTCCCGCAACCGCCGTACACTGATCAAATCAGCCGCCGCAGCGGCTCCCGTCGTCCTGACCCTGCGGAGCGGGGCCGCCGCCGCATTGGCAAGCGCGGACACGTGCATCGTGAGGGATCAACAAATAGCGCAAAACACAGGCCCGGGAGTCAATGGCATTCGGGTCGTCAACAACCAGGGGGATACCTGGGTTCGAACGTTGACCCGTTGCAGAACACTGCAAGGCACCAACAGTACCGGCAACACTTTCCAGTTCAGGGTTTACAAAGACCCTACGGGAAGCACCACACCGGCCAATTGGTACAAGGCAAACAATGAAAACAAAATCTACCGTAATTCCTCCCCGGGAAAAATGATCAATATAACCAACAACAAGGAATTCGATATCATAAACACCTACGATTGCAACATTCTGGTGCTTTTTGACCAGAATGGTAACGTGATCAGCTTTGGAAGGTTCAATACGAGCAATGGAAGCGACAACGATGTGGGCCTTCCCATCACCAACTCGTGCTGGGCCTCCATCAATCCTTAAGATTAAAGATGAATGCCCAGCGGCGCTGGCGAACCAATAAAAGTCACCTTTTATGGGAAGTCTGGCCCCGGGAAGCTGTGATCTATAACTCCCTTTCGGGGGAAACGCATTATCTGAATCATTTGGCGATGCGGCTCCTGCAAAAAATGGAACAGGGTCCGATAAGCGAGGAAGCACTATCAGATTTCATTGGTAAAAAAGAAACCATTGATGATTCAGACGCCCAGCTGAAACAGTTTCTTCAGCAATTCGACCAGTTGGGCCTGATCGAGCCCGCAGAGTGAAGATCGCCGAGCACAGCCGCCCGGAGCTGACGAAGCGCCTCGCCTCTCCAGACGGGTTGCGGCTGGAGGTGGGGCCTTTCAGTGTCCGTATTCGAAGCGAAACCGGGGTGTTTCCTCCCTTCCTTCGTTCCCTCTATGCCGACTTCCCCTTGTCTTCCCCGGAGACCGTCGCCGATTTCAGAATCCGGCTCCGCCGCCCGAAAACCTTCCGCCGGTTTCTTCAGCCCCAGATCATCTTCGAAAGCGACGGCCAAAAACTGTTCCAGCCTTTCCCCCTTTCCCACGCCCCGCCGCTTTTCGAATGGGGCCTCAACTGGTGCATCGGCACCCGGGCCCACCAGTATCTCATCCTCCATGCCGCGGTTCTGGAACGAGGGGGACGGGCCGTCATCATGCCCGCCTTGCCGGGCTCGGGCAAGAGCACCCTGTGCGCGGCGCTGATGCTGCATGGCTGGCGGCTGCTGTCGGACGAGTTCGGCCTGGTTCGGGCCGAAGGCCTGCTCGACCCGATTCCCCGTCCCATCCCGCTGAAGAACCAATCGATCGGGGTCATCCGCCGATACGCTCCGCAAGCGACCCTGGGTCCCGAATTTCCCAAGACCCGCAAAGGGACGGTGGCGCATCTGAAACCCACGCCGGCCAGCGTGGCACGCATGCGGGAAACGGCCGAACCGGCCTGGATCGTCTTCCCCCGCTATCAGGAAGACAGCCCGGCGCGGCTGTCGCCGCTGGTTCCCTCCTACGCCCTGCTCAAGCTGGCCACCAACGCTTTCAATTACGAGGTACTGGGGGCGGAAGGATTCCGCCGTGCCGGCCGCTTGATCCGCCGGTGCGAACTCTACAGCTTCCAGTACGGCCATCTGGAGGATGCCATGAATGTTTTCGACTCCCTTCCAGGCCGATGAACGACCGGCAAATTCTCCTTCGGGCGCTTCGCGCTCCCTCGATCTGCCGCGACCTTTCCAACCGGGAATGGGAAAGCCTCCTCGCCCTCAGCGACCGGGCCAGGTTGACCGCCACCCTGGCATGGAGGCTCGAACGCCACGGTCTGGAAGACGCAATCCCTCCCGGCGCGCGGCGGCAATTGCAGGCCAGCCGGGTCTTCGCCGACTTCCGCAACCGCCAGATCCTGTGGGAGATGAACCGGGTGCAGCGGGTGCTGAGAAAGGCGGATTTCGATGTCATCGCCCTGAAAGGCGGCGCCTATCTGCTGCTCGACCTGCCGCTTGCGAGGGGACGCCTGCCGGCGGATCTCGACATCCTGGTCGAACGGAAAAATCTGGCCGCCATGGAGGATCTGCTGCTTGCCGAAGGCTGGCAAACCACCAAACTGGACGACTACGACCAGCGTTACTACCGGGAATGGATGCACGAAATCCCCCCCTTGCGCCACCCGGAACGGAAGGTGGAAGTGGACGTCCATCACGCCCTGCTCCCGATGACCGCCAGAATCCAGGCCAGTCCGGAGCTGCTGTGGCCGTCGGCCCGCGCGGTCGAGGGCAGCCGGTTCAAGGTGCTGGCGCCGGAAGACCTGGTTCTCCACGCCGTTGTCCATTTGTTTTACGACTCCGATTTCGACAACCGGCTGCGCGATCTCCTGGACATCGACGAGCTGCTGCGCTTCCACGCCCGGCGGGAAGAAGGCTTCTGGCGACGCCTGTCGCGGCGGGCCGCCGATCACGGCCTGACCCGTCCCCTGGCCTACGCCCTGCATTGTTGCCACCGCCTTCTGGACACGCCGGTCCCGGCTGACGCCCGCCTGAGCGGAACCATCCCC
This sequence comes from Methylothermaceae bacterium, assembly GCA_026981855.1. Lineage (GTDB taxonomy): Bacteria > Pseudomonadota > Gammaproteobacteria > Methylococcales > Methylothermaceae > Methylohalobius. The sequence goes on from JALSIB010000006.1 coordinate 9,344, forward strand.
CCCTGGCTGCTGCGATGGATGACGCTCCTGATCCACCAGGCCCTGCCGCCGCCAACGACGCATCGCTTCGCGCCCCTCGACGCCACTGCCCGCTGGCTGCTCTACGTCCGCTCCCACTACCTGCGCATGCCGCTGCGGCTACTGCTCCCCCATCTGGCCTACAAGGCCTGGAAACGCAATTGATCGCGCCAGTTCACAATCGCTGACGCGCGGTCACCGCCTCCCCTGCCGGCGCCAGCGGTCGGCGATGGCCTCGACGTCCAGATCCTCCGGTCCCTCGCTCCAGGCGGCGTGATAGTCCACGTCCTGGCTGTGAGGGGTGGGATCGGGCGGGCGGATCTGCACCCGGGTCGGCAGCGGAACCGCCTCCCCCATGATCATGGCCTCCCCCCGGCCGAGCACCGACAGGACATCCATCAGGTTGCTTTCGGCATCAGGCACCATGCCGCGGATATAGGCCTGATCGTCCGGATTGGCCAGCCGCAGACAAATGAAGGTGCCGCACTGTGACAGTACCGTTTCCGACACCTCGTGGGGGCGCTGACTGACCACCGCCAGGCCGACGCCGTATTTGCGGCCTTCTTTCGCGATCCGCTCCATCGAACGGCGGGTACCCTCGTAGCGGGAGCCCCCCTCGCGGGGAATATAGGCATGAGCCTCCTCGCACACCAGCAGCAAAGGAAAATCCCGCCGCCTGGGATTCCAGTAATTGAACTCGAAAGCGAGCCGGCCGATCTGGGCGGATACCGCAGGCCTGACATCGAAAGGCACCGTGCTCAAATCGATGACGGTGATCCGGCACTTCGGCTCGCCCAGCCCCACGAAGTCCCGGAGCAGGGTGGCCAGCGCCCCGGAATGGTTGCGCCTTCGAGGCTTGAGCAGGAAATCGTAGCGGACATCGTTGAGCCGGCTTTGCAGCTTGATCAGGAATTCGTCGAACTGGCCGAACAACGGCCCCTTGGTCTTGCCGAAATCCGTCCGCTGCTCGTTGGCCTCCTTGAACGCCTCGTACAACGCCTCCAGGGAAAAATAGATGGGCGCGTCGATCGACACGAACCCCATCTCCAGCCGCTCGGCTTCTTTCTTCTTGAGGGTGTAGAGGGTTTCGCGCAGAAAGGCCATCTGCACCGAGGCGGCGCTGTCCCCATGATCGACCAGCAGATCGACCAGTTCAGCGTAGGTCATCAGCCAATAGGGCATCTCCAGGTGGCGGGCATCGATGAAACGGTAACTCCCTTCCTTGAACGCCGAACGGATCTTGCCCTGGCGGTCGCGGAGACAGTATTCTCCGTGCAGGTCGAGCAAAATCACGTGCGCCCGGGGCATCGCTTCGACCGCCTGTTGCAGCACGCTGGCAACCGTCCAGGATTTTCCGGCGCCGGATTGCCCCAAAATGGTGAAACTGCGCCCGAACAAGGCGTTGGGATGCAGATAGGCGGTCTGGCTGGGCCGGTTGCTCACCCGGCCGAGGGCGAAACCATACTCCCGAAAGGCCGAGAACACGCTCTCGAGGAAAGCATCATCGACCTCCCGCACCTTCGCCCCGGGCAGGGGATAATGCCGCACCCCGCGCACGAAGCGGCCATCCTCTTTGAGCTCCCCCAAGGGCAACATACCGATGCGGAATCCATCCGGCTCCTCGGAACAACTGCTGACAAAGGCGAGAATCCGCACCTCCTTGCATTCTATCAGTACGTAACCGCCCAGGCGGCCCAGCCCTTCATCATTTACGAACGCCTCGAAACGACCGGCCTCGATCCGGATCAGGCGGTTCCCGGACATAGACACACTCCGACGATCTGATTGAAACCATCCTTAAAGATAGCGCAATTGCCGCGGCTCACTCTTTTTCGGCCAGGGAGATGCCCCGCACGTCGCCCAACAACACGGCTATCCAGCGAGTGCCCGGATTGTCTTCGAGAAACATCTTGAAAATCACGGTGAGGGGAACCGACAAAAACATCCCCACCGGACCCAGTATCCAACCCCAGAAAATCAGGGAAAGAAACACCACCAGGGTGGACAGACCCAGCCCGATACCGACGATACGGGGGTCCAGAATGCCGCCGATGAGGGTATTGATGACCAGGTAGCCCATGGCGGTATAGAAGGCCACCCCCGGCCCGAATTGTACCAGGGCCAGCAAAATCGCCGGGGCCGCGGCGATGAACGAACCGATGTTGGGAATGAAGTTCAACACGAAAGCCAGCGCTCCCCAGAGGATGGGGTAGTCCACCTCGAGAAACGTCAGCCACAGGGTGACGGTAGCGCCGGTCAAAAGGCTGATGAGCGTTTTCAGCCGCAGATAGCGCCTCAGATTGGCGAAGAACAATTCGAACCGGAGGGCCATCTTGGAATCCCCGAAAACCAGCTGCAGTTTGGTGGGGAGAATGAAGGCCTCCAGAAACATGAAGGTCACGTAGAAAAGAATCAGGGCGGTGTTGGCGAAGGCGCCGGTCAAGGCGGTCACCATGGTTCCGGCCCACTGCATCAGACGGCCGGGATTGAGAAATTCGTTGAATCGTTCACGCGACAAGTCGAATCCGCGCTCGGACAACCAGGCGAACAATCCGGCCATGTTGGCCTGCAGACGGTTCTGATAATTCGGCAGATTACCGATGAAACTGTCGATGGACTTGCCGACGAACAACCCCACTCCGGTCATCAGCACCAACAAACCGATGACCACCAACAGAATCGCCAGCCAACCGGGTATCTTGTGGCGATACAACCATTCGACGAGCGGCCAGCAGATAATGGCGATGAAAACCGAAAGCAGCATCGGCACCAGAATGGTGGCCGCGGCCTGGACCCCGGCTATGACGACGACCAGAGCTGCCGCCGTGATCAACCAATGATGTCTTCTCACCTCGGCCGTCACGGTGGATGAACCGGACCGGTATCGGAGCCCGGCTGGAATTTCTCTATCTTTTTCCTGAAGACCTCGGGCGATCCGAAACACATTTCTCCCGTTTCCACCGAAACCGCCACCTGAATGGTGGTTCCCCGGGCAAGGCGTCTTCCCCTGTCCGTATCCGTGATTTCATAACCGATCTTCATCCGATACTCGTATTCCTTCAAAACCGCCCGGACGTTCAGCCTCTCCCCGAAACGGGCCGGGGCCATGTACTTGAGCCGCAGCTCCACCACCGGCCACACGTATCCCGTCTCCTTCATCGTCAGATAATCGTAGCCGATCCTGTCCAGCAAAGCACAACGGACCTGCTCGAAATACTTGACGTAATGCCCATGCCAGACGATCCCCAGCATGTCCACATCGTAAAAGGGCACTTCCACGACCATCTCGGCCGAAGGCAAGGTTTCCGATGGCGGCTCCCTCACGACCGCCCCCAGAAAGGATAGAAATTGAACCATTCCAGCGGAGCTTCCAGACAATGGCGTTGCAACCTGCCGGCGAATCCCACCGCGTGCCGCCGGATGTTTTCCAGGCGCTCGCGGGGATTTCGCGGCAGCCGGATATGCTCCGCGAACCGTTGGAAACGAATCCGGTAACGGCCGTCTTCCCCCCGGAAACAAAAAAGGGTGTAAACGGGACATTGAAGCAGGTGGGCCAAGAGGTAAGGCCCCTGGGGAAAATCCGCTTCCCTGCCGAGAAAGGGCACCTTCACCACCCTGCCATCGCTGCTGACCGGAATCCGGTCCCCCACCAGCACCACGAATTCACCCGCCTGGATTTTTTCATGCAGGCGGATGGAAACCGCCGGCGTCATTTCCGTCACCTGAATCAAGGACATCTGCGGCGCGTGTTCCACCCCCTGGAGCAACCGGTTGAACTTTTCGGCATGCTTGGTGTGCACCAGAATATTGAGCCTGAGCCTGCGTCTTTCATCCGCCAGCGCCCTGCATACTTCCAGGTTGCCCAGATGGGCGGTAATGATGAGCGCGCCGCGTCCGCTGCGGAGAAGATCGAGAAACACTTCGCGGTCGGGAAACACCACCGACTTCATGTCGAAACGGCCGAGCCATACCACGATTTTGTCCAGCAGACATTCGGCGTAACGGAGAAAATGGCGGTAACCGGTCCTCCAGCCCGGTTCGATGCCCAGTTCGGGGGAGAACGCCGCAAGCCGCCTTAAGTATTCCATCGAGGCTTCTCTGGCACGCCGGTTGACGATGAAATAATACCCCACCACCGGATACAGAAACAGGCGGAAAAAAGGTCTTCCCAGAAGCAGATAGACCCCCAGAAGAAACCGCATCCCCCACAGGATGCCGCGCTCCTCCATCGTGGCCCAATGGGTGCTCATCGCTTACCGCCCAACAATTGCCGCCGCAACATGGTGAAGAACAAACGGGCATGCATCCGGCTGATGCGCCAATTGTCCTCCAACGGGCGGAAATGGGAAACCCCTTTCGGATCATAGCGTACCCGCGTCGGCAGCCAGACCATCGGCGCCCCCCGCCAGTGCAACCGCACCAGCACCTCGATGTCGAAGTCCATCCGTTCCCCCGTGGGTTCGTTTTCAAGCAGGGGAATCAGCCGCTCCAGGGGATAGAGCCGGAAACCGCACATGGCATCGGGTATGGCGAAGGACAAGGTGTTGATCCAGACCCACAGGTGGGTGAGATAGCGGCTGTAATAACGCCCTTTGGGAATAGAGCGGTCGAATACCGGCCTGCCGCAGATCACGGCATCGGGGTGCCGCCGCGCCGCCTGGAGAAAACGGGGCACGTCGCCAAGATCGTGCTGGCCGTCGGCATCGATCTGCAGAGCGTGACTGAAACCCAGCGCCCGGGCCTTGAACAGACCGGTCTTGACCGCCGCTCCCTTGCCGCGATTTTCCCGATGGCGGGTGACCAGCACCCCCGCATCCCCCGCCGCCAGGGCCGCCAGTCTGGCCGCATGATCCGGGGAACTGCCATCATCCACCAGCAGACAGAAAAGGCCGGATTCTCTCAGGCGGCCGACGATCCGGGGCAGTTTTTCGCTGTGGTCGTACACCGGGATCAGAACGCAGGGAGAAACGCTCAAGCCGGCCTCCAGTAGATTCTGCCGGAGCTGTACTCGGCGCAAGGGGTGGCATACCGGAATGCCAGACGGTCCCGCTCCGGATCATAATCCAATTGCAGGCTCACCTCCCTGCCGGGCAGCAGGAGCTGTTTGAACTTGATCGCCTCCATGTGAGCGAACGCACGATCCAGCCCGTATTCGGCGAGAAAAAAACCGGCCGCCCAATGGACCTGCACCACCCCGGGCAAGATCGGGCAGCCGGGGAAATGACCCTCGAACCACACCAGATCCCCCGGCAACCGCAGCGCCAGACGCATTCTGTCACCGCTTCTTTCCCGCCCCCGCACCTCCGGCCACCGGGGCGCGTCAGGCATGGCCATTGATCCGCATGAAACGGCGTCGCACAAAATACTCCCCGCCCATCAATGCCGCCATCAGGAGATAGGAAACCAAACCGTTGTACCAAGCCCACAACCCCATGTCCCCCGCCACCGCCGTATAGGCCGCGAAAGAGCCGTTGAAAAGGAAAAACCCGCACCAGACCCAGGTCACCTTGCGGGTGTAACGCACCCCTTCCGCCGGCAGAGCGGGGTCCATCAGGCGCGCCAGGCGCTCGACGGCGGAAGGGGGAAAAATCAACGACGCGGCGAACCAGAAAAGAAAAAAAGCGTTCACCATGACGGGATACCACAGCACCGCCCCGCCCCGGCCCCAGATCAACAACGCCGCCGCAGCGGCGACCGGAAGCCAGTCCGCAGCCCCTTTCCCGCGCCAGACGGCGCGGAGAAACGCCACCCCCGCCAGCATCCCCAGCAGCCAAAACGGGTCGAAGCGTCCAAGGGAATAGAACACCAGGAAAGGATAGGCCGCCGTCAACCCGGCCAGCACCCCCCACGCCAGTTTCCCGGAGGACACGGCCTAGCCCGATAGGAGCCGCCAGATGACCTCCACCACATCCCCCACCGTCACGATTCGCTTGAAATCCTCGGGAGGAATGCGCTTGCCGGTCAACTCATGCAGACGCACCATCAGATCCACCGCATCGATGCTGTCGATGTCCAGCTCCCGAAACGTCGTATCGGGCCCGACCGTGGCGGGATCGACCTCGAACATCTCTTCCAGCAATTGGCACAGGAGGTTGAAAATCTCTTCTTTGTTTTTCATGAACTCTGTTGCGTGTGGCGGATGAAATCGGCGAGGTTGGCGATGGAGGAAAAAATCCGCCGCACCTCGGGCGTGTCGGCGTCGATGGTGATGCCATAGCGTTTCTTCAAGGCAAGCCCCAATTCTAGCGCATCGATCGAATCGAGACCAAGGCCAGCCCCGAACAAGGGCTGGTGGCTGTCGATCTGCGAAGGCTCCAGGCCTTCCAGGTCGAATACCTCGATCATCAATCGCTTGAGTTCATTTTCCAACGGATCCACTGTCACGCTCCCAGGCTTCGAACCAGGACTCCAGACGACGGGTCAACCTCCGGCTGGCCAGGGACAGGGGCTCGCTGCCCCGCCGGGGAACGATCTCCTCGCCGACGGACACCTGCACCTGCGGCCGGGTGGGCGGCACATTGTACCATTGCTCGCCCTTTCCCAGCAGAGACGGACGGTAACGGAAATACACCGGCACCACCGGCACGCCCGCCTCCAGCGCGATCCGGGCGGCGCTGCGATGAAACCGGACCGGCACCCCTTCGGGCGTGCGGGTTCCCTGGGGAAACAGGATCAGCGAAGCGCCGCGCCGCAACGCCCGGACGGATTTCCCCACCACCTCCTCCGGCTGATCGGCGACCACGTGACCGCAACGGCGTATGGGTTCCCGCACCAACGGCACCCGCGCCAATCCCGGCTTGACGATGCAAACGGCGTTTTCCACCAGGGCGAACAACAACACCACATCCAGGAAAGAAGGATGATTGGCGACGATAACTCTTCCGGGAACCGCCAACCGCCGGGCGCCATCGATTCGGTAACGCCATATCCCCGTCAGCGCCATGAAGCGGATGAAAAAGCGGAAGGCCCGCCGGCTCAGCAGGCGCGCGTAGTCTTCACGCCGCCCCGCCGCCACCCGCCAGGCGGTGCAAGGATAGATCAGATACCAGAGTGACAACGAACCCAGTCCATAGACCAGATAATTCACCATGATCGCGAACAGACGCCAGCCCCGGTCAAGCATTTTCCACCGTCCAGATCCAATCCGCGGCAAGGCCCGGCAAACGCCATTGGCCGCTCGAATGCCCGAACCCCGCAATCATCTGCAACAAGGGATCGCCCTCCCCGCGAGCACCTCCCCCCCCTTTTCTGACCACGCTCAAGCGGCCGCCGCCCTCCCGCCACGGCCCCAGCCTGACGGCAAGCGCCATCACCCCGGGTGGATCAGGCGCGTAGCGGTGATAGACCGCGGGCAACGGCTGCTCGTGCCACACCACCAGCACCGCCGGGAAAGCCCCCTCTCCTTCGAGCAAGCCCGCCGCCTCCAGCAGGGCGGACGCATAGCCCTCCCCGCCCGGGGCGACCGCCACGTAAGGGGCGCGGCTGCCGGAAAGCTGGCTCAAAAGCCCGCCGACGGCCCCGTGCACCGACAAGGCGAAACGGCTCGGCGACACCTCTTCCCCCCGGGCGATCGCCGTCAGGATGGGAAAACAATGATGGGTTTCGCCGTGGAGGGAGCAACAGACCAGCGGCAGATTCCGCCCCCCCTCCATGCAGGGCCAGGCGGCGGCCACCGCCGCCCGGGCCATGGGCGAAAGCCTGCGGCGCTGCATCAACGGAATGAAGGAAACGTCCGGACCGGTTTCCCCCTCCAGCACCGCCCCCGTCGCGGCCCTGGCCGGCAGGGTGCGCAGCGGCGGCGGAACCCAGGCGCGCCAGCATTCGATCGAAAAACGCAGCGGCCGGGACATAACACTCAAGGGCGGCGGAAAATCAGGGCGGTATTGATTCCCCCGAAAGCGAAATTGTGGCTGGCCGCCCATTCGCAATCGATGGCGCGCATCCCCCCTCTGATATAGTCCAGGGGGGCGCAGTCGGGATCCACGCGCTCCAGGTTGAGGTTGGGATGGAAAACACCCTCGCGCATCATTTGCACCGTCACCCACGCCTCCAGCCCCCCGCAGGCGCCCAGGGTATGACCGGTGTAGCTTTTGAGGGTGCTGACCGGCACCCGCTCTCCATACACATCATGGGTGGCCCAGCTTTCGGCGATGTCGCCCTGCCGGGTGCCGGTGCCATGGGCGCTGACATAACCGATCCGGGCGGGTGGCAGGCCCGCATCCTCCAGCGCCAGCTCCATGGCGACCCGCATGGTTTCCCGGGAAGGCTGGGTGACGTGGGCGCCGTCGGAATTGGTGCCGAATCCCGCCACTTCGGCATGGATCCGGGCACCCCGCGCCAGGGCGTGTTCCCTTTCCTCCAGCACCAGGGTACAGGCGCCCTCCCCCAATACCAGGCCGTCGCGGTCCGCATCGAAGGGGCGGGGCGTGATCTGCGGCCGGTCGTTGCGGGTGCTGGCGGCATACAAGGTATCGAACACCGCCACCTCGGTGGGGCACAGCTCTTCCGCGCCACCGGCGATCATCATGTCCTGGAAACCGTATTTGATCGCTTCATAAGCGTAGCCGATGGCCTGACTGCCCGAGGTACAGGCGCTGACGGCCGGAATGATGCGCCCGCGCACCTGAAAGAACAGCGCCACGTTGACCGCCGTGGTATGGCCCATCATCTTGAGATAGGTGCCGGCATTGAGCGCACCGATCTTGTGCTCGAGCAACATGTAACCGAAATCGGCGATGGCGGGCGTCGATCCCACCGAAGAACCGTAGGCGACGCCGCAGCGCCCCGAGGACAACACAGGGTCCCCCAGCAGACCGGCGTCCTCCAGCGCCATCTCGCTGGCGCGCACCGCCAGCAGCGACACCCGCCCCATGCTCCGGGTCTTCTTGCGGGGATAATGGGCGGGCGTTTCGAAATCGGGCACCGGCGCCCCCAGGTGGCACTGGAGCCCTTCATAGACCTCCCATTCCGCCATTCGCCTCACCGCATTGCGCCCCGCCTCGAGCCGCCCGCGAACGGCCGGCCAATCGCTCCCCAAGGCCGAGATCCCCGCCATGCCGGTGATCACCACCCGCCGCATCAGCACAACCCTCCATTGACCGCGATCACCTGGCGGGTGATGTAACCCGCCTCCTCCGAGAGCAGAAACGCCACCAGCCCCGCCACCTCCTCCGGCGTGCCCAGGCGCCTTTGGGGGATCATCGTCTTGATTTCCTCCAGCGGCAACGCCTCCACCATCTCGGTGTCGATCAGCCCCGGCGCCACGCAGTTGACCGTGATCTGGCGCTTGGCCAGCTCCAGCGCCAGGGCCTTGGTGGCGCCGATGATCCCGGCCTTGGCGGCGCTGTAGTTCACCTGCCCCCGGTTGCCGATCAGCCCGGCCACCGAGGACAACGTCACGATGCGCCCGGGCCTGCGCCGCCGCACCATGGGCATCACCACCGGATGCAACACGTTGTAGAAACCATCCAGATTGCTGTGAACCACCCGGTCCCAATCCTCGCCCGTCAGCGCCGGAAACGCCGCGTCCCTGGCCAGACCGGCATTGCAGATCACCCCATAATAGGCGCCGTGGGTTTCGATATCGTGGCCTAGCGCCGCGGCCGCGCCTTCACGGTCGAGCAGATCGAAACACAGTTGCCGCACTTCCACCTCATGGCGCGCCTGGATTTCCCCGGCCAGCGCCGCCAACTGCGCCTTGCGGCTACGGCAGTGCAACACCAGATCGTAACCTTCCCTGGCCAGGCGGCAGGCGATCGCCCGGCCGATGCCGCGGCTGGCGCCGGTGATCAAAACGGTTTGCCGGTTCATGCGAAAGACTCCTGGTCGTTTTTCAGATAAGGCGTCAGATCGGGGGGAAGCAACACGTTCAGCCTGGCGCGGGCCAGTTCCCTGTCGGAGGCGATCACGCACTCGAACACACACATATGGTTGGCGGCCTCGAACAGCTTCTCCGCCCGCACGGTGAGCATCGAATCCGGCTCGAAGGCGGCCAGCCGGGCGTCGTAACGGCGGGTTCCCAGAAGCAGCCCCACCCTGATCGGCTCTCCCCGTCTCAAACAATGATAGCCCGACCACGCGGCGATGGTCTGGGCCATGTATTCCAGTCCCACCCAGGCCGGTACACGGCCATCGGCCCGGCAAAACAAACCGCCACGCCCGATCCGCACCCCGGTGACGGCCGAGTCCTCGCCGATCTCCAGCAACCGGTCGAGCAAACACATCGGCCCGCTCTGGGGCAGCAGGGACGTCATCGGATAGCGGGCGGGGTCGTAGGTCATGATTCGATGCGGCCCAAGATCACCGAGACGTTGGCGCCGCCAAAAGCGTAGGTGTTACTCATGCAGAAAGGTCTGGCCGGGTCAATTCTTTCACGGCCCCCGGTGAATTGCAATCGGGGCAGATCCCGATCCCGGCAGCCGTCCCAGCGATGCGGCGGCAGCGGCTTTTCCGGCTCCAGCAACGCCTGGACGCACAACGCAGCCTCCAGGGCGCCGCCCGCCCCCAGGCAATGCCCGGTCAAAGGTTTGGTGCTGCTGCATGGCGGACCGCGATCGCCGAAAACCGCCACCACCGCCAGAGCTTCCATCGCATCGTTCTGAAGCGTTCCGGTACCGTGAAGATTGAGATAGCCGATTTGGTCCGGGGCCAGTCCGGCGTCGTCCAGGGCTCCGGTCATCGCCAGGGCGGCGCCCTCTCCCGACGGGTCGGGGGCGGACAGATGGTAGGCGTCCGAACTCATCCCCACCCCCAGCAGCGCCACCGTTCCCGGTTCCCGCGACAGCACCAGCAGCGCCCCGCCTTCACCGAGCACGGTGCCGTCCCGGTTGCGGCTGAAGGGGTTGCAGCAGGTTCTGCTCAAGGCGCCCAGCGAATCGAAGCCCTGTACGGTGGTGGCGGACAACACCTCCACCCCGCCCACGAAGACCCGGTCGCACAGATCCATGCGCAGGAGACGGCGCGCCGAGGCCAGGGCCTGGGCGCTGGAGGCGCAACTGGAGGAAATGACATAGGCGGGCCCTTCGGCCCCCAGCCAGCGGGCGGCGAATTCCGCCATTCCGCCCAATTCCTGCTGCTTGTGGTGATAGCGCTCCGGCATGCGCCCAAGGCGGTGATAATGGCTCAAGGCTTCCTCGCCAGCCGCGATCCCCGAAGAAGAAGTTCCCATCACCACACCGATACGGGCCGGATCCACACCCCGGCGCCAGGCTTCCAACCGCTTCAGCAACGTCAGCAACAGACGGTTGCTGCGGCAATCGTACCGCTTCAGGTGGCCAGGCAAGGGCGTCAAGTCCGCATCGCCGACCAGAAACAGCGGCAAGGGTTCCGGTCCGTAACGGCCTGTGACCGGCGCCGCACCCGGTGTCGCCTGACACAACGCCAAAGCTTGAATACAGACCCGGCCGGCATCATTCATGGACATACCTTATTCAAAGGATTAACGAACACCAGCCCGGCTATCTGTTCGAGGAAAGGCAATGGTTCCGAACCGGAACCCCCACAATACATGTACCCGTTAAGTATATATCGCCTATGCACCTCAACCCGCCCCAAACGGCAGAAACCGGGCAATCGTTCGATAAGCTTTTTGCACCCGGCTTGATAACGCTGAATGGGTATGCGTTGATAGAAACGGCGCACCCTGTTGAAATTCGTTTTTTCCACAAACCCGGAAAACAACAGAGGAAATACACCATCATGAGCAAAGATAGCGTAGTTGCGTTTCGGAGACCATAGGAATAGTGGAGTCTTGCAAGCCGGCCGGAAACGATCTTCACCGAATCTTCATCATTCCGCCTTCTCCCTGTCACACCCCCCCGACATACTGAACCCTGTCATCCATCGATGAGGGCCCGTCCATGAAACTGCGCTACCGTACTTTGTGCCTGTCCGACATTCATCTGGGAACGAGGGGTTGCAAGGCCGAATATCTGACCGACTTTCTGCGTCACGTCCAGTGCCGGAAACTATACCTGGTCGGCGACATCATCGACATGTGGAGTCTGCGCAAGGGCGGCTGGTACTGGAGCGACACGCACAACGAAGTCGTCCGCCGGATTCTGGCGATGGCCAGGGAAGGCACCGAAGTCATATACATCCCCGGAAACCACGACGACTGGCTGCGCGGGCACCTGGGAACGGAATTCAACGGCATCCGGCTGGCGAAGCATGACATCCACACAGCCGCCGACGGCCGCCGCTATCTGGTCCTCCACGGGGACGAATTCGACACCTTGATCGTCTCCAACCGCTGGCTGCACCATCTTGGCAGCCTGACCTACGACACCCTGCTGGAAATCAACCGCTGGCTCAATCTGGCACGGGAATCACTGGGCTATCCATACTGGTCTTTCGCCGGCTTCCTCAAATCCAGAGTCAAGAATGCTGTCCGCTACATTACGGAGTTCGAAAACGCCTTGATCCACAATGCCCGGCGGCAGCAGCTCGACGGCGTGATCTGCGGTCACATCCATCATCCCCGGCTTCACCACGAAGCAAGCTACCTCTATGCCAACTGCGGCGACTGGGTGGAAAACTGCACCGCCCTGGCGGAAGACGACGAAGGCGCCTGGTCGCTGATCCATTGGGTCGAGGAAAGCGCCCATCTGCTGCGGGAAAATTCCCGCGGCGAACTGCCCGAGCAGGCATGAAGACCCCGATCCATAGCCCGGGGACTCACGCGGCGCGTCCGGCCAGAATGGTTCGACGGGCAAGCGCCGCCAACCGGCCACGGCTGCCTTTCTCCAGAGGCCGGTGCCACACCACGCGCACCGGCACCTCGGACAGGCGCAGCAAACGCCACAGGGAAGCGAGGAAATGATCGTCGCCCACGAACGGCGCGGCAACGGCCGCCTTCCCCAGATAGCCGATCTCCACGGGCTGGACCGGGCTTCCCGCCCGGACCGCGGCCTCGAACAGCCCCGCCTTGAAAGGCAGGACCGAATCCCCTCTCGTCGTGGTGCCTTCGGGAAAGATCACCACCCGCTCACCGGCTGAGAGGCAGCGGGCAATCTGTTCGATCGTCGCCGTCATCCCCCGCGCCCGCGCCCGATCGACGAACACCGTCCCGCCGCGGCGGGCCAGCACTCCCAGCAGCGGCCAGGCGGCCACTTCCCGCTTGGCCACGAAGGTGAGGGGCGATTGCGCGCCCAAAGCGATCACATCCAGCCAGGACACGTGGTTCCCCACGATCAGCGCCGGCGCATCCGAAGGCGCGCCCGCCACCTGAAGACGGAGGTTCAGAATCCTGGCCGCCCCCCGCAGCCAGCCGAGGCGGATCGCGGCGGCAAATCGCGGATCGAAAAGGGCGGCAAGCGGCATCACGGTGAAGGCGAATACGATTCCCCCCACAATCCAGAACAGCAGGGCGGCGGATTTCCCGCCAACCTCAAAGCAGCTCGCCCGGCCGGACCCCGCTGGAGATGAAACGTCTGGCATACCGCTCCTTCATATTGTCCAACGGCAGCAGGATGAACACATCCATGCAATTGAAATCCTCATCCCAGTAAGGATCGCCCAATACCCAGGCGCCCAGCCGCAGATAGGTCTGCAACAGGGGCGGAATACCGCAATCCCCCGTCGGGGCGCGCATTTCCTCCGGAACCGGGCGGCGGGAGGAGACGGCCAGCCACTGCGGTCCGCGCTGGCTATCGGTCAAATGACGGTAAAACGCCTCCACCGCGAAGCCATCGGGATTGGGGGGAATGCTGGCGCATCCCATCAGATAGGAAAAGCCGCGCTCGACAGCGTATCTGGCCAGCCCGCCCCAAAGCACCGAGAGCACCGCCCCGCCCCGGCAGCCGGGATCGATACAAGTGCGCCCCACCTCGAGCAGACGTCCGGGCAAGGTGGGCACCGCGCCCAGATCGAACTCGGTTTCCGAATAAAAGCCCCCGGCCCGCCTTGCCGCCGCATCGCTGAGCAGGCGCGTGGTGCCGACCACGCGGCCGTGTTTCCGGTCCCGCACCACCAGATGGTCACAGTAGGCGTCGAAACCGTCCCGGTCGATGCCCTCCCCCTTCAGGCGCGCCCCCATTTCCCCGGCGAACACCCGGTAACGAAGCGCGCACGCTTCCTCCACGGTTTTCGATTGCATGGCGACGAAGGCCTGAAACCGCCGCCTGGAGGCGGGCAGCCCTATGGATGATCGGGAAGCAGGCAGATCCCCTTGCATGATCGGCTCCGGTAGATTGAACATACGGCCGATCATAGAAGGCGCTTGTGACAGGGAAACGACAGAAGCTTGACCGTTCGATGACAGCCCCCTTGTCAAGGGATCGTAACCGGCCGGTCACGCGGCCGTCATGTGGGGAGGCTATTTTGAGCGGGTATTTCATTCACCGGGGTGAACACGATGCGACTGATTCAATCGATCCTGTCCTATGACGAAATGCTCTTCTTCTGGTTTCTGCAGCGCCGCAGTTACGCCGCCCTGGTCGCCGCCAGCCGCTGGGTCTCCCGCAGCGGCGACGGCTACTGGTACGTCCTGCTGGGTTTCGGCATCTACTGGTGGGACGCGGAACAGGGCGAGGCCTTCCTGACCACCGCCGTCGCGGCGTTCGCCCTCGAACGGCCGCTCTATTTCCTTCTCAAGAACACCCTCAAGCGCGGCCGCCCCCAAAGCCGGTTCACAGGTTTCCGAAGTCACATCATCCCCTCGGACGAATTCAGCTTCCCTTCCGGCCACACGTCGGCCGCCTTCACCACCGCCGTCCTGCTGGCCTGGTTCTATCCCGCCACCGCCTTCGCCGTCTTTCCGTGGGCCTGCAGTGTCGGGATCTCCAGAATTTTTCTGGGTGTCCATTACCCCGCCGACGTGGCCGCGGGCGCCCTCATGGGCAGTATTTGCGCCCTGTCGGGACTGTGGTGGGTGATGCTTTGAAGATTCTGTACGGCATCCAGGGGACAGGGAACGGCCACCTGACCCGGGCCCGGATCATGGCGCCGGCGCTGAAGGCAGCCGGAATCGAGGTCCAGTATCTTTTCAGCGGCCGACGGCGCCAGGATTTTTTCGACATGGAGGGTTTCGGTGACTGGTGGTGGCGGCGGGGCCTGACCTTCGCCAGCGGCAACGGGCGGGTCAGCCATCTGCGGACGCTGCTCAAGGCGCCGGACATGGCGCCGTTTCTCAGGGATGTGGCGGCGCTCGATCTGAGCGGTTTCGACCTGGTGCTCAACGACTTCGAACCGGTCAGCGCCTGGGCCGGCCGGGCGCGGGGAATCCCCGTCATCGGAATGGGGCATCAACAGGCTTTCTGTCACGACATCCCGAAATGCCGGGGAGGCTGGCTGGCGCGCCTGCTGCTGCGCGGGTACGCGCCCGCCCGGACACGGCTGGGGCTCCACTGGCACCCCTTCGGGCAACCGGTTCTCCCGCCCCTGGTGGAACCGCCGACCAGCTCAAAGATCCAGGGCGACCATATCCTGGTCTATCTGCCCTTCGAATCCCTGAGCGCTATCCGGGACCTCCTGACGCCCTTTCCACGCTGGCGCTTCAAAATCTATCACGGCGATGTCCGGGAGGCAGGACAGGACCGCCACCTGAGCTTTCACCCGTTCTCCCGCGCCAGCTTTCAACACGACCTGGCGGCCGCCTGCGGCGTCATCTGCAACAGTGGGTTCGAGCTGATCTCGGAAGCCCTGGCGGCGGGAAAAAAGATCCTCACCAAGCCGCTGGCCGGTCAATGGGAACAGTGCTGCAACGCCAAGGCGCTGCAACAACTGGGCTGGGGATCGGTCATGCGGGATCTGAACGCGCGCCAAGTAGACGAATGGCTGGGCTCGGAAAGCCGGGTCAAAATCGACTACCCCAACGTCGCCGAAGAGATCGCCACCTGGCTGAAAAACGGCCAGGATCGTATCGACCGGGCGTGGATCCGTGCCCTTTGGCGACGCACCTCGGTCAACGGCAAGCCACTGCGAACGGGGGGCTGAAAATCCGGCCCCGCTCCGGAAACGGATGCGTGGCCGCGAAACCTGCTCTCTCGGCCCCCTTCCAATATTTTGTCAAAATATTTTACACTCCTGGTGGAAACACAATTCAACCCAACAACATGATTACGCAATTACTTGATAAACAAAATATTTTCAAAAATGGCACGCCGTTTGCTATAAAAAATCGCGAGAGATTCATCATCTCCAACTTTTTTCATTATCAACACAAAAGAGGAAAACAAATGAAGAAAAACAGCCTTTTGGCACTGACTCTCACCTTGGGATTGGGCGCCGCCGGAAGCACCCAGGCGCTCGTCATCGACGATTTCAATGGAGACACCTATACCGGAACCGCTACCGCAATCACGTCGGTAGTCGCGGCCCCGGCAGGCAATTCAAGCAGCGGCTATACCCGGACGGTGGACATCACCTCAAGTGGCAACTTCACCGACGCTGCAATCAACACCGCCACCACCCCGGGAGTGTACGCCCACAGCCAAGGCGCTGGGGTGACGGGTTACTCTCAGGTCAATTTCAACCTGGGTGGAATCGACCTCACCGAAGGCGGCACGCAGAACGCTTTCACGGTGCTGCTTGACAGCGTCGATCTCAACGGCTTTATCGGCGTTATCGTCGACGGCGTTTCCGCTTCGCTGAGCACCACGAGCATTATTGTAGACAATGGTGGCGTTGTGCCTTCTTTCGCCGACTTCCTGTTCAGCGATTTCGCAGGCGCCGACCTGACCAACGTCTCCACCGTGTCGCTGTTTATTGACGGAACCGGCCAAGAGGCCCTGGACGCTTCCATCGACCTGTTCAGCACCACCTGCTCCGGGCTGTCCGCAAGCGGCGGTTCCGGTGTCAACGGCACAGCGGGAACCTGCACCCCCCCGCCTTCCGTCCCCGAACCGGGCATTCTTTTCCTGATGAGCGGCGCGCTGCTGGGCATGTTCGGTATCCGCAAATTCAAAGCCTGATACCGCTCCCCCATCACGGGTAAAAAAGCCCGGGAAGGTGTCGACACCTTCCCGGGCTTTTCTGTTTCAATTCCAGTGATCGACGCCCCACGATTCCCGACCTCAATCCCTGGAAATATTCAACCTGTGCCCCGCCACGCGCACCCGCTTGAGGGCGTTGATCAACGCCTTCGGCATCCCCGCCGGCAGCTCCACAGTGGTGTGATCCTCGCGGATGTCGATATGGTTGATATATTCTCCGTTGATCCCCACTTCGTTGGCAATGGCGCCGACGATGTTTCCGGGCTTGACGCCATGGCGCCGCCCCACTTCGAGACGGAACCTTTCCATGGCGATTTCCCGGCGGCGTCCGCGCCGGACATCGGCCCTGGCGGCACCGCGCCCCGGTCTTTCCCGTTCTCTCGACAATTTGTGTTGGGCGCGGGAATATTTCGGCACTTCCTTGAGCAGCAAGGGCGTATCCCCCTGTGCCATTTTCGCCAGCGCCGCCGCGATCTCCAGGGCGGGGACGTCGTGTTCCTGCTGGTACTGCTCGACCATCCCCATGAAGAAGTCCAGATCGCCCGCCGCCAGGGTGTCGGTGATCCGTTGCTTGAACTTTTGAATCCGGGTATTGTTGATCAGCTCGGTGGAGGGCAACTGCATCTCTTCGACTTTCTGCCGGGTGGCCCGCTCTATGTTGCCCAGCAAACGCTTCTCCCTGGGCGAGACGAACAGGATGGCGTCGCCAGTGCGTCCGGCCCTGCCCGTCCTGCCGATCCGATGCACATAGGATTCGGTGTCGTAGGGAATGTCGTAATTCACCACATGAGTGACCCGGTCCACATCGAGCCCGCGGGCGGCCACGTCGGTGGCGATGAGAATGTCGATCTTGCCCTTTTTGAAATGCTCGATGGTCCGCTCCCGCAGGGCCTGGGACAGGTCGCCATTGATGGCGGCGGCGGAGAAGCCGCGCGCCTCCAGCTTCTCCGCCAGTTCGACGGTGGCGGACTTGGTTCTGACGAAGACGATCATCCCGTCGAATTCCTCGGCTTCGAGAATCCGGGTCAGGGCATCCAGCTTGTGGGTGCCGTTGACGAACCAGTAGCGTTGGCGGATGTTCTCCGCTGTCGAGGTCTTGACCTGGATGGTCACCTGCTCCGGATCGTCCAGGTGCTTCTGGGCGATCTTGCGAATCGCCGCCGGCATGGTGGCGGAGAACAGGGCGATCTGTCTCTGCTCGGGGGTCTGCTCCAGAATCCATTCGACATCGTCGATGAAACCCATACGCAGCATTTCATCGGCCTCGTCGAGCACCAGGCAGGAAAGCGCTTCCAGCTTCAGGGTGCCCCGGCGCATGTGGTCCATCACCCTTCCCGGGGTGCCGATGATCACCTGAGGGCCGCGCTTCAGCTGCCTGAGCTGGGTCTTGTAATCCTGCCCCCCGTAGATGGGCATAACATGAAAGCCCTCGAGACCGGAGCCATAGCGTTGAAAGGCCTCCGCCACCTGAATCGCCAATTCCCGGGTGGGCGTCAGAACCAGTACTTGGGGCAGCTTGCGCGCCGGGTCGAGACGGCTGAGCAGTGGCAGGGCGAAGGCGGCGGTCTTGCCGGTGCCGGTCTGGGCCTGACCGATCACATCACGGCCTTCGAGCATGTAAGGGATGATTCGCGACTGAATCGGCGAGGGGGTTTCGTAACCCACCTTTTCGAGAGATTTCAGGACGGAAGCAGAAAGCGCCAGATCGGCGAAGGAAACAGGGGAAGTAGCGGACATGAAAAAACCTGCGGGGTAAGAAAATGGAAATTCGGCCTTGGACCGAAACTTATCCACTTTAACACGAAAACAAGACCGAAATCTCGGTTTGCAAAAAAACAAGGCAATCGCATGACCGCAGCTTCCCCGCTCACACTCGATTTTGCACGGCCTTGAAGCCCCTTTCCCGGAGGGAGAAGGGAAAAACCGGTTCGTGCGATTACCCTGCAAAAAAAAGCGCGGAACCACCACGATCCCGCGCTTTTCGAAGCGAGAGGCCAAAGTGGCTTAGAACATCACGATGGCATCGACGGCGAACACGAACTGATTCCTGGAATTATTGTCATCGTAAGGCCTGGTGTTCTCCGCCCAGTCGTAACGGAATTCCGGCCGCACCTTGAACCACTTGACGGGAGTGATGTTGATCCCCGCGGTCATTTCATAGAAATTGGTGCTCTTGCCGGCGACGCTGGTGGGAACCCGCACGCCGTCCTCGTCCCGGAACCATTCCATCCGGGTACCGACCGCGAACATGTCGTTGATGTCGTAGGTCAGATAACCATTGATGCCATACCAATGGGCCACGTTGTCGGTACCCGGCATTTCCTGCCATCCATGGTCGTGCTGCAGGGTGAAGTGGAAGTTGTCGGTGATGTCGTAACCGAGCACAATGCTGTAGAGGGAGCGGTCGTCGTCGCCGTTGGTGCCATTGGCGGCGCCGGTGATGGCGGTCAATGCCAAAGACAGGGCGCCCGCGCCCTCCACGCCGTTTTCCCAGTTGAGGCCACCGATGAAGCTCCAGGCATCGTCGATATCCCAGGTCAGGCTATCCCAACCGTTGACCGCCCCCACGGTGATGCTCAGATTGTCCATGATGGGGGTGGTGAAGAGCGCGCCGGTATGGGTGAACGGCTCCCCGTACTGCATGGTGTAGGCATGGGAATAGAAGAAGTTGTCCGGCGCGGTGACCACTTCGTTGCCGATGATGGTGTAGAAGTGCCCCAGCTTGGCGGTGATCCCGTTGAAAATCGGCGCGTAGACTTCGAGATAGGCCTGCGGCAGCGCCATTTTGTTGATGTTGTTCATCGGGTCACTGGTATTCCCGACCCACTTCTGTTTCCCGCCATCGCTGATTTCAAGGCCTACCGCCTGAGTGAAGGGACTGTCGCTGCCGTACATGAAGTCGACACGGCCGCCGATGTCCCAGGAATCCCCGCCGGCATCGACCGCCCGCTCCACGAACACGTTGATCTGATTCAGCAGAACCCGGTCGTCGCGCCAGTTGAAAGTGAGCGGCGTATTGAGGTTGTTCCTGGGGTTGTTGAAGTTGTGGGTGTAGCCGAAATCGACCCATCCACCGGCGGTCAATCCCAGGCTCTTCATGAACTGGGTTTCGTTGATGTCGACCCCGGTCACCGCCTCGACCACGCCATCGGCGGAACCGATCCTCCCGGGAAGGAATCCCTCGGCGTTCGCCCCGGTGGTGGCCGCCGCCACGGCCGCCGCCACCAGGGTCATCCGGAAATGCTTGATGTGCATGATTTATCCCTCTTCTTGGAATTTGCAACACTGTAAAATATAGACAACATTATGTTGCATGTAAACAAAATATAACGAATTGTTGTTTTATTTCGTCAGCGCCCACTTCCGGTGAACTCCGGATAGGCTTCCATCCCGCATTCGGAGAAGTCGGCCCCGTTGTATTCGTCCTCTTCGCTCAACCGGATACCGAGCAGCGCCTTGATGACGAACCAGACGATGAAGCTGGCGACGAACACCCAGGCCAAAATAGTGACGATCCCGATCAACTGGGCGCTCAGCTTGGCGTCCGGGTTGGTCAGGCAGACCGCCAGCAACCCCCAGATCCCCACGACCCCATGCACCGACAAGGCGCCTACGGGATCGTCGATCTTCAGCTTGTCGAAACCGACGATGGAGAACACCACCAGCACCCCGCCCACGGCGCCGATCAGCGTCGCCGCAAGAGGCGCGGGCGTCAGCGGCTCGGCGGTGATCGCGACCAGCCCCGCCAGGGCGCCGTTGAGCATCATCGACAGGTCGGCCTTGCCGAACAGGGCCCTGGCGGTCAGCAGAGCCGCCACGGCGCCACCGGCGGCCGCCATGTTGGTGTTGACGAACACCTTGGCGACGGCGTTGGCCTCAGCCACATCCGACACCTTCAGCTCGGAACCACCATTGAAGCCGAACCAGCCCAGCCACAGAATGAAGGTTCCCAGGGTCGCCAGCGGAAGATTGCAACCGGGAATGGGGTGAATCTCGCCATCGGGGCCGTATTTGCCCTTCCTCGGCCCCAGCAGCAGCACCCCCGCCAGAGCAGCCGTGGCGCCACACAGATGCACCACCCCGGAACCGGCGAAATCAAGAAAACCCAGGCCATCGAGGAATCCCCCGCCCCACTTCCAGTAACCTTGCATGGGATAGATGAAACCGGTCATCACCACCGCGAACAACAGGAACGAAAACAGCTTCATCCTTTCCGCCACCGCGCCGGACACGATGGACATGGCGGTGGCCACGAACACCACCTGGAAGAAGAAATCGGCCATCACCGAGTAATACACTTCCCCCTCGCTCTTGAGCACTTCCTCCAGGGTGTGATCCTCGCCGATCAGGAAGCCGATTCCCGGCCAGACGGAATTCACCGCCTCGCCCGGATACATGATCTGATATCCCACCAGCATGTACATGATGCAGGCGATGGCATACAGCGCCACATTCTTGGTCAGGATCTCGACCGTGTTCTTGGAGCGGACCAGGCCGGCCTCCAGCATGGCGAAACCCGCCGCCATCCACATGACCAGCGCCCCGGTCATGAGAAAATAAAAAGTATCCAGTGCGTAACTTACTTCTATCAGCTTTTCCATTTTGTCTTCCTCTTGTTATTTGCCGTCACCCCGGGAATCAGATGGCCTCCGCGCCCGTCTCCCCGGTCCGGATCCGGATCACCTCCTCCAGGGGCGTGACGAATATTTTGCCATCGCCGATCTTGCCGGTGCGGGCGGAATTCTGGATCGCCTCCAGAACCTGATCGACCAACTCGTCGGTCACCGCCACCTCGATCTTGACCTTGGGCAGAAAATCCACCACGTACTCGGCCCCACGGTACAGTTCGGTATGACCTTTCTGCCTGCCGAACCCCTTGACCTCCGTCACCGTGATGCCGGCCACCCCCACGTCGGACAAAGATTCCCGAACGTCATCGAGCTTGAAAGGTTTGATCACTGCTGAGACTAGTTTCATTATGCTTATCCCCCACTAAATGTTGGTTGCAACCTACACTCAGGCATTTCCTGTGCCAAAAATGCTCCCAACCAAAACACGCCAAGCCGGAAACGACAACCTTCATTGCCCCGAACGCATCCGTCACCACCCCACCCCAGCACCCTCCGCCGAACGCCCTGGGGCAAGCAATGCACTTTTCAGGTGTAATATGCACTAATATGGTGCAGACAATGCGATTCACCCCCAAATCCGACCCATCTTCATAATGTGGCGCGATCCTTGCTTGATTCAGGTACATATGAATTCCGAACAGTTTCATCAGCAGATTCTCGAGCACTTGAGCCACGCGGTGCTGGTGTTCGGCCGCGACAAGCGGCTGCGCTACCTCAACCCCGCCGGCGAGATGATGCTGGCCATCAGCGCCCCCAAGGCCCTGGGAATGGAGGCGGCCGCCCTGATGCACGGCAACGGGAAATTCGTCGCCGACCTGGAGACCACCTTCGCCACCGGCGCCCCAAGGGTGGAACGCAACCTGGCGCTCCCGGCCGGCGGGCGCACCGTCAGTGTGCATTGCAGTCTGACCCCGATGCTGGAGGGGGAGGATGTTTGCGCCGTCATAGTGCAGATCGAGGAAGTGGAGCACTACCAGCACCTGTCCCGGGACGAACAGTGGCTGGCCCAGCAGAACGCCGTCCACCAATTGCTGCGGGGACTGGCCCACGAGATCAAGAATCCGCTGGGGGGATTGAGAGGCGCGGCGCAACTTTTGAGCAGCGAACTGCACGACCCGGAGCTGCTGGAATACACCTCGGTGATCATCGCCGAGGCCGACCGCCTGCGCGCCCTGATCGACCGTCTGCTGGCGCCGGATCAACCCCCGCGAAAAAGCGAACTCAACATTCACGAAGTGCTCGAACGGGTGCGCCAGGTGCTGGAAGCCGAATACCCCGGCCTGGTCTTCCAATGCGACTACGACCCCAGCCTTCCCCCGCTCCACGGCGATCCCGACCAGCTCATCCAGGCGTTCCTCAACGTGGCGAGGAATGCCGCCCAGGCGATGGAGGGAGAGGGAGAGATCACCCTGCGCACCCGGATCCAGCGCCGGGTCACCATTCACCAACGCCTGCACAGGCTGGTCCTGCGTATCGACATCATCGACCAGGGCCCCGGGATACCGGAAAAGCTGCTGGACCAGATTTTCTACCCCATGATCACCGGCCGCGCCGAAGGCACCGGACTCGGGCTGACCATCGCCCAGACCCTGGTTTCGCGCCACGGAGGCATGATCGAGCACCAGTCCGAACCCGGCCAGACCTGTTTTTCCATCTATCTGCCACTGGAGAAGAATGATGCCCCGTGAAATCTGGGTAATCGACGACGACCAATCGATCCGTTGGGTTCTGGACAAGGCCCTGAGCAAGGCGGGCTTCAAGGTCTGCACCTTCAGCGACGCCTCGGAACCCGAACTGCTACTCCGCCAGACCCGCCCCGACGCCTTGCTGACCGACATCCGGATGCCCGGCATCGACGGACTGGAACTGTTGCGGCGGATCCAGCAGCGCTGCCCCGACCTGCCGGTGATCGTCATGACGGCGCATTCCGATCTCGACAGCGCGGTGGCCTCCCTTCATGGCGGCGCCTTCGAATACCTGCCCAAGCCTTTCGACCTCGACGAGGTGGTTCAGGTAGTGCAACGCGCCTGCCAGAACCGGGGCACGGCGGAAACCGAATCCGAGCACGGCGGCCCCACGGCGGAAATCATCGGCGCCGCCCCGGCGATGCAGGAAGTCTTCCGCGCCATCGGCCGCCTTGCCCGGTCGCACATCACGGTACTGATCACCGGCGAGTCGGGCACCGGCAAGGAGCTGGTCGCCCGCGCCCTGCACCGGCACAGCCCCAGATCCCAGGCGGCGTTCATCGCCCTCAACATGGCCGCCATTCCGAAGGATCTTCTCGAATCGGAACTGTTCGGTCATGAAAAAGGGGCCTTCACCGGCGCCCAGCAACGCCGCATCGGCCACTTCGAACAGGCCGACGGCGGCACCCTGTTCCTGGACGAAATCGGCGACATGCCGGCGGAACTCCAGACCCGCCTGCTGCGGGTGCTGGCCGACGGCGAATTCTACCCGCTGGGTTCCCACACCCCCCGCCGGGTGGATGTGCGCATCATCGCCGCCACCCACCAGAATCTGGAAACCCTGGTGGCCGAGGGGCGGTTCCGCGAGGATCTGTACCACCGCCTCAACGTCATCCGTATTCACACCCCCGCCCTGCGCGACCGCCGGGAAGACATTCCGTTGCTGTTGCGCCACTTCCTCAAACGGGCGGCGGAAGAGTTGAGCGTCGAGCCCAAGACGCTGCTTCCGGAAGTCGAAGACTTTCTCAGCCACCTGGACTGGCCCGGCAACGTCCGCCAGCTGGAGAACGTCTGCCGCTGGCTGACGGTGATGGCCCCCGGCAGCAGGGTCCACAAGGAGGACCTGCCGCCGGAACTTTTGCATTCCCCTCTGGCCTATCCACAACAGGAAACCGCCCAGGAGGATCAAGACTGGCGTCAACGGCTCGCCCAATGGGCGGCCCGGGAGCTGAGCGAGGGAAGACGGGACGTGGCCAAACGCGCCATCGTAGAGGCCGAACGCATCCTGATCTCCACCGCCTTGCGGCACACCCGGGGGCGCCGCCAGGACGCCGCCCGCCTGCTCGGCTACGGACGCAATACCCTGACCCGGAAGATCAACGAGCTGGATCTGGAAGAAGACGAACCGGCCCTGACGTAACAGCCGCTCAACATTGAGGCACGGTCATTTTTTTACGCACCAATACAGGGCAACAAAAAATCCCGTCCGGCCACACCCCGCACGGAGTGATCATGAACCACAGCGACAGCGATCATCCTTCATACCCGAAATTGAATGGCATGATTAGTGCTTAATTTACTTCAACTTTTTTAAGATTATTTTGAGAACAGAAGGCAAACCCATGCAACGCAAAAAACTCGTCATCATCGGCAATGGGATGGTGGGTCACAATTTCATCGAAACCCTGGTGCAGACCGAGGCGGCCGGAAAGTTCGAAATCATCACTTTCTGCGAGGAACCCCGGCTGGCTTACGACAGGGTTCACCTGACCGCCTATTTCGAGACCCGCAACCCGGACGACCTGGCGCTGACCACCGGGGAATTCTACCGTCAACACGGCGTAACGGTGCATGTGGGCGACAAGGCGGTCGAAATCGACCGTGGCCGCAAGGTGGTGCGTTCGCAAAAGGGCATCGAGGTGCCTTACGACATCCTGGTGCTGGCCACCGGCTCCTTTCCTTTCGTACCCCCCATTCCCGGTCACGACAAGGAAAATTGCTTCGTCTACCGCACCATCGAAGACCTGGAAGCCATCACCCGGGCGGCCGCGGAAAGCCGGATCGGCGCCGTGGTCGGCGGTGGCCTGCTCGGCCTGGAAGCCGCCAAGGCCCTCAAGGATCTGGGACTGGAAACCCATGTGGTGGAATTCGCCCCGCGCCTGATGGCCGTTCAGCTGGACGAGGACGGCGGCGCCATGCTGCAGCGCAAGATAGAAGACCTGGGCGTGGGCGTCCACACGAACAAAAACACCCAGAATATCGCCGACGGCAAATTCCAGCGCCTGAAAATGGAATTCGCCGATGGCGAAACCCTCGAAACCGACATGATCGTGTTCTCGGCCGGCATCCGCCCGCGCGACGAACTGGCCCGCCAGGCGGGGCTGGAAATCGGCCCCCGGGGCGGAATCGTCATCGATGATCACTGCCGCACCTCGGATCCGGACATCTTTGCCATCGGCGAATGCGCGTTGTGGAACGGCCAGATCTTCGGCCTGGTCGCCCCCGGATACCAGATGGCGCGGGTGGCGGTCGAAGTGCTGAACGGCCAAGATGCCCGCTTCACCGGCGCCGACATGAGCACCAAGCTCAAACTGATGGGGGTGGAAGTGGGCACCATCGGCGATTCCCACGGCCGCACCCAGGGCGCTCAAAGCTACGTCTACAAGAACGAACACGACGAGATCTACAAGCGCCTGATCGTCAGCGAGGACGGCAAGCATCTCCATGGCGCGGTGCTGGTGGGCGACAGCGGCGCCTACGACACTTTGCTGCAATACTATCTCAACGGCATCGAGCTCCCCCAACCACCGGATTCCCTCATCCTTCCCAGCGTGGAAGGCGCCGGCGCCGGCCTGGGACCCGACGCGCTGCCGGATACGGCCACCATTTGCTCCTGCCACAACGTCACCAAGGGGCAAATCGTCCAGCTGATCGACAACGGCGTCGTCGCCCTGAGCGACATCAAGGCGGAAACCAAGGCATCGACGGGCTGCGGCGGCTGCGCCGCGCTCCTGAAGTCGGTGGTGGACAACGAACTGGAAAAGCGCGGACTGGAAGTCAAGAAGGATATCTGCGAACACTTCCCCTACAGCCGTCAGGAACTGTATCACCTGATCCGGGTGGAGCAGATCCGCACCTTCGACGAGCTGCTGGAGAAACACGGCCGCGGCCTGGGGTGCGACATCTGCAAGCCGGCGGTGGGCTCGATCCTGGCTTCCTACTGGAACGACTACGTCCTGTCGGACAAGTACTTCAAGCTTCAGGACACCAACGACTTCCGCCTGGCCAACCTGCAAAAGGACGGCACCTACTCGGTGGTGCCCAGGGTGCCGGGCGGCGAGATCACACCCGGGCAGCTCATCGCCATCGGCGAGGTGGCGAAAAAGTACCATCTCTACACCAAGATCACCGGCGGCCAGCGCATCGACCTGTTCGGCGCCCGGCTGGAGCAGTTGCCCCACATCTGGAAGGATCTGATCGACGCCGGCTTCGAAAGCGGCCACGCCTACGCCAAGGCGGTGCGCACGGTCAAGTCCTGTGTCGGCTCCACCTGGTGCCGCTACGGCGTCCAGGACAGTGTCGGCATGGCGATCCATCTCGAGCACCGCTACAAGGGCATCCGCGCCCCCCACAAAATCAAGCTGGCGGTCTCCGGCTGCACCCGCGAGTGCGCCGAGGCCCAGTGCAAGGACATCGGCGTCATCGCCACGGAAAAGGGCTGGAATCTTTACCTGTGCGGCAACGGCGGCATGAAGCCCCGTCACGCCGACCTGTTCGCCACCGACCTGGACGACGAAACCCTGATAAAATACATCGACCGCTTCATGGCCTTCTACATCCGAACCGCCGACCGGCTGCAACGCACCGCCACCTGGCTGGAAAACCTGGAAGGAGGCCTGGACTACCTGAGGGAAGTCATCATCGACGACAAGCTGGGGATCTGCGATGAACTGGAGCAGCAGATCCGGCATCTGGTCGAGACCTACGAGTGCGAATGGAAAAAGACCCTCGAGAACGAGGAGATCTTGAAAAAGCGCTTCCGCTTCTTCGTCAACTCCGACAAGAGCGACGACAACGTCATCTTCATCGAGGAAAGGGGACAGATTCGCCCGGCCACCGAAGAAGAGAAAAAACAATTCAAGGGGATTCCCATCGACCTGGAAGAGGCTTCCTGAGTTTGACTTACCGGAGAGGCGCGGCTTTGAAATTGAATTTTCCTCCGCGCCTTTGCGGTGAAAAACCCGATCAAAGGACCGACATGACCGAAACCACTGCATCACGAACCGAAACCTGGGTCGACGTCTGCGGCGTCGACGACCTGGAGCCGGACGCCGGCGTTTGCGCCCTGGTGGCTGGGCGCCAGATCGCCATCTTCCACATTCCCGGACTGAAGGCCGTCTTCGCCCTCGGCAATTACGACCCATTCAGCCATGCCAACGTGCTTTCGCGCGGGCTGACCGGAGACATCGGCGGAGAGCCGGTGGTCGCCTCGCCCGTCTACAAACAACACTTCAGCCTCAGAACCGGCCGCTGCATGGAGGACGAGCATCTCTCCGTCCCCACCTACCCCGTCCGGATTCACGATGGCAGAGTCCTGATCCAGATACCCGAGCAGGGAGAAGACGCATGAGCGCCCATTCGTATTACATCGCCGACGCTTTCACCCGTCAGCCTTTCAGCGGTGCCCAGATCGGGGTGTTCCCCGAAACCCGGGGACTGGACGACCTCCAGATGCTGAAACTGGCCGGAGAACTGAACCTGCCCCAGACCATCTTTTTGCAGCAGGCAGGAAAAGAAGCCGATTACCGGGCGCGTATTTTCAACCCCCGCCGGGAAATGAACTTCGCCGCCCAGGCCATCGTCGCCGCCGGTTACGTCCTGGAAAAAACCGCGGGGGTCGCCGCCGATTCCCCCAACACCACCCTGACCATGGCCACCCGCCGCGGGGTACTGCCGATCCATTTCATCCGCGAAAACGGTCAACTTCGCCTGGTCACCTTCTCCATGACCACCGAACCTGTGGTCGACCTGTTCGCCCCTCCGGCCGAGGAACTGGCCAGATTCCTGAATCTGAAAACGGCGGAAATCGAAACCAAACGCTTCACGCCCCGCATCGCCTCCTGCGGCCGGCCATTCCTCATCGTGCCGCTGAAAGACAGCGAAGCGGTACACCGGGCCCGTTTCGATTTCAAGACCTGGGCCGAATCCACCGCACCAGCGACCGCCGCGCAGGAAATCCTTCTGTTCAGCCCCCGCACGCACCGGCCGGAGGTCGACTTCCACTGCCGCCTGGTCGGACCCGAGATCGGCCCGCGGGAAGATCCGCCGGTGGGCGCGGCCATGCCGGCTTTCTGCGGCTATCTGTGCTCACACCCGCACATCCGCAAGGGAACATATGTCTTCACCGTTCAGCGCGGCGCCGAGGGCGCCCGCCGCAGCCTGCTCAATCTGGAAATGGACCACAAGGGCAGCGACCGGCTCAATCTGCGCATCGGCGGGGAAGCGGTGGTGGTCGCCGAAGGCAGGATTCACCTTCCTTGAGCAAGGACAGCAATACAGAAGGTACTTTTCCCCGCCCGCGCCAGGCTGGTATAGTCCTATACGTTTGTACCCCGGCGCGCCCATTTCGCACCAAAAAGGTGCAAAATGGTTTCATTCGGCACGGCAGCTTCGGATTCATCGGCTGGCATTCTAATTGCATATACAGAGTCAATAATGTTTGTTATTCCTAGGTGCACTCCATGAGCCACTTGTTCGATCGCCTCAAGTTCTTCAAGACAAAAAAACAAACCTTCTCCGATGATCATGGCGTCGTCACCGGCGAGGACCGCCAGTGGGAAGACGCCTACCGCAACCGCTGGCGCTTCGACAAGGTGGTTCGCTCCACTCACGGGGTCAATTGCACGGGTGGTTGCTCCTGGAACATCCACGTCAAGAACGGCCTGGTGGCCTTCGAGATCCAGGCCACCGACTATCCCCGCACTCGGCCGGACCTGCCCAATCACGAGCCGCGCGGTTGTCAGCGTGGGGCCAGCTATTCCTGGTATCTCTACAGCCCCCACCGGGTCAAGTACCCCCTGATCCGCGGCCGGCTGCTGGATCTGTATCGGGCCGAGCGCCAGGCCGGCAAGGATCCGGTGGCAGCCTGGGCGGCGATTCAGGCCGATCCGGAAAAGCGCCAGCTTTACACCGCCGTGCGGGGGCTGGGCGGCTTCGTGCGCGCTTCGTGGGACGAGGTGGTGGAGATCATCGCCGCCGCCAACGTCTACACCATCCAGAAATGGGGCCCGGACCGGATCGCCGGCTTCTCCCCGATCCCGGCCATGTCGATGATCTCCTACGCCGCCGGCACCCGCTATCTTTCGCTCATCGGCGGCGCTTGCCTGTCGTTCTACGACTGGTACTGCGACCTGCCCCCTTCCTCGCCCCAGGTCTGGGGGGAACAGACCGACGTGCCGGAGGCGGCCGACTGGTACAACTCGGGCTACATCATCGTCTGCGGCGCCAACCTGCCCATGACCCGCACCCCCGACGCCCACTTCTATTCCGAAGTGCGATACAAGGGCACCAAGGTGGTCGCCATCGCCCCCGACTACGCCGAATACGTCAAGTTCGCCGACCTGTGGATGCCGGCCAGACAGGGCACCGACTCGGCGGTGTTCTTAGGGATGGCCCACGTGGTGCTCAAGGAATTCTTCGTCGACAGACCGACGCCTTATTTCCTGGAGTACGTCCGCACCTACACCGACATGCCCATGCTGGTACGCCTGGACGACCGCGGCGACGGCTACGTCCCCGGCCGTTTCCTGCGCGCCGCCGATTTCGACGATTCCCTGGGGCAGGACAACAATCCGGAGTGGAAGACCGTGGTGTTCGACGAGAACACCGGCAACCTGGTCGCCCCCACCGGCTCCATCGGCTTCCGCTGGGGCGAGGAAGGCAAGTGGCACCTGGAACCCAAGGACGGCGCCACCGGGGAGGACATCACCCCGCAACTGAGCCTGGTGGGCAACCCCGACGAGGTGGTCGAGGTGCACTTTCCCCGGTTCGACAACGGGGATAAGACCATCGCCCGCAACGTGCCGGCGCGCCGGCTCACCCTGAACGGCGAGGAGGTACTGGTGGCTACGGTGTTCGACCTGCAACTGGCCCAATACGGCGTCGACCGCGGTCTGGGGGGCGAGGCGGCGAAAAGCTACGACGACGACCTGCCCCACACCCCCGCCTGGGCGGAGAAGATCTCCGGCGTCAAGCGCGCCGACATCATCCGCACCGCCCGGGAATTCGCCGACAACGCCGCCAAGACCCGCGGCAAGTCCATGGTCATCCTGGGCGCCGGGGTCAACCACTGGTACCACAACGATATGACCTACCGCTCGATCATGAACCTGCTGCACCTGTGCGGCTGCGTGGGTCAGTCGGGCGGCGGCTGGGCCCACTACGTGGGTCAGGAGAAGCTGCGTCCCCAGGCCGGCTGGGCCCCCATCGCCTTCGCCCTCGACTGGTACCGGCCGCCGCGGCAGATGAACGGCACCAGCTTCTTCTACTTCCACACCGACCAGTGGCGCTACGAAACCCTGGCCGCCGACGAGATCATGGCTTCCACCGCCAGCGGCCGGTGGCGTGGCTACACCCTGGCCGACTACAACGTCGTCGCCCAGCGCCTCGGCTGGCTGCCGTCGGCGCCCCACTTCGACAAGAACCCGCTGGCGATCGTCCGCGAGGCGGAGAAGGCCGGGGCCACGACCGAGGAGGAAGTAGCCCAGTACGTCGCCGGGCAGCTCAAGTCCGGCAAGCTCAAGTTCGCCTGCGAAGACATCGACGCCCCGGAAAACTTCCCCCGGAATCTGTTCGTCTGGCGCGCCAACCTGCTCGGCACCAGCGCCAAGGGGCACGAATATTTCCTCAAGCACCTGCTCGGGGCCCAGAACGGAGTGCTGCAGGACGTCCGGGAAGAAGCCCGGGGCAAGGAAATCGAATGGCGCACCCCGGCGCCGATCGCCAAGCTGGATCTTTTGGTGGACATCAACTTCCGCCTCAACTCCACCGGCGCCTATTCGGACATCATCCTGCCGACGGCGACCTGGTACGAGAAGAACGACCTCAACACCACCGACATGCATCCCTTCATCCATCCGCTGACGGCGGCGGTCAATCCGGCCTGGGAGTCCAGGAGCGACTGGCAGATATTCAAAACCATCGCCAGGAAGTTCTCGGAACTGGCGGAAAAACACCTGGGCACGCAGAAGGATCTGGTGGCGGTGCCGATGATGCACGACACCCCCGCCGAAATCGCCCAGCCTTTCGAAGTCAAGGACTGGAAGAAGGGCGAGTGCGAGCCGGTGCCGGGCAAGACGATGCCGATCCTCAAGGTGGTGGAACGCAACTACGCCGACACCTACCGGAAATACACCGCCCTCGGTCCCCTGCTGGACAAGCTGGGCAACAACGTCAAGGGCATCGACTGGGACACCGGCGACGAAATCGAAAAACTCAAGGTGATCTGCGGCACCGTCGAAGAGGAAGGCGTCAGCCAAGGGCGGCCGTCGCTGGCCGAGGACATCGCCGTGTGCGAGTCGGTCATGACCCTGGCGCCGGAGACCAACGGCCACGTGGCGATGAAATCGTGGCGGGCGCTGGAGAAGAAGACCGGCCGTAAGCACACCCACCTGGCCGAAGCCCGCGCCGAGGACCACATCACCTTCCGCGACATCGTGGTCCAGCCCAGGAAGATCATCACCGCCCCTACCTGGAGCGGCATCGAGTCCGAGGAGGTGAGCTACACCGCCGGCTACACCAACATCCACGAGTACATCCCGTTCCGCACCCTCACGGGGCGGACCCAGTTCTACCTGGATCACGAGTGGATGCGGGAATTCGGCGAGGGGTTCTGCACCTACCGCCCGGCGGTGGACCTCAAGGCCACCGGCCCCCTCAAGGAACGGCTCCGGGACAAGCCG
The DNA here is from genome assembly GCA_026981855.1 of Methylothermaceae bacterium. Lineage (GTDB taxonomy): Bacteria > Pseudomonadota > Gammaproteobacteria > Methylococcales > Methylothermaceae > Methylohalobius. The sequence goes on from JALSIB010000006.1 coordinate 41,569, forward strand.
CACCTGGTGCTCAACTGGATCACCCCCCACTCCAAGTGGGGCATCCACAGCACCTACAACGACAACCTCAGGATGCTGCATCTGTTCCGCGGCGGGCCGGTGGTTTGGGTGTCGGAGGCCGACGCCCGCAAGATCGGCCTCGAGGACAACGACTGGGTCGAGGCGGTCAACGCCAACGGCGCCACGGTGGCCCGGGTGGTGGTGAGCCAGCGCATTCCTGAGGGGATGGCGATGATGTACCACGCCCAGGAGAAGATCGTCAACGTCCCGGGCTCGGTGACCACCGGCAAGCGCGGCGGCATCCTCAACAGCGTGACGCGGGTGACGGTCAAGCCGACCCACATGATCGGCGGCTACGCCCAGTTCAGCTACGGCTTCAACTACTACGGCACCGTCGGCTCCCAGCGCGACGAGTTCGTGGTGCTGCACAAGATCGCCGACGAGGAGGTGGACTGGCTGGAACGGGAGCTGACCCCCGAACGGGAAGCCCAGCTCAACCCCGAAGGCGTGCCCGCCGGGGCCTATCCCGCCATCGAGCCCGGCTTCGAGGAAGCGCCGGAACGGGAGCCTGAGGTGGAATTCCACGGAAAGTAAGCTCACCGCAGAGGCGCAGAGGGCGCAGAGTTTTTTTAAAAATAAATTTTTTCTCTGCGCCTCTGCGGTGAATCCAGGCAAATGGAAATCAACCAGATCACTCACGCTGTCATCGGCACCGCGATGGAGGTTCACAAGGCGCTGGGACCGGGACTGCTGGAATCGGCCTATGAAACCTGTCTGGCCCACGAGATGAATTTGCACGGCATCCCCTACCGGCGCCAGCATCCGCTGCCGGTCGGTTACAAGGGCAAACGCCTGGATTGCGGTTACCGGCTCGACTTTCTCGTGAACGACAAGGTGGTGGTCGAGCTGAAAGCGGTGGATCGGCTTCAACCGATACACGAAGCCCAGGTGCTGACCTATCTGCGTCTGGGGGAATGGCCGCTGGGCCTTCTCATCAATTTCAACGTTCCGGCCCTCAAGCAAGGTATCCGCCGGATCGTGCTGAATCTGGAGGAATGAAAGTGAAACATCTCTGCGTCCTCTGCGTCTCTGCGGTGAATTCAAGAGGTCAATCATGAAAGTACGCGCCAATTTCGCCCTCGTCTTCAACCTGGACAAGTGCATCGGTTGCCACACCTGTTCGGTGACCTGCAAGAACGTCTGGACCAACCGCAAGGGGGTCGAGTACGTCTGGTTCAACAACGTCGAGTCCAAGCCCGGCATCGGCTATCCCAAGCACTGGGAGGATCAGGAGAAGTGGCACGGGGGCTGGGAGGTCAAGGATGGCAAGCTTCAGCTCAAGTCCGGCTCGCGCCTCAAGCGCCTGGCCAACCTGTTCGCCAACCCGGACCTGCCCACACTGGACGACTACTACGAACCCTTCGATTACGACTACGCCAACCTCCAGAACAGCCCGCTGCGCGAAGCCGCGCCGGTGGCCCGTCCCTATTCCCTGGTGGACGGCCACGTCCTCGACAAGATCGAGTGGGGCCCCAACTGGGAGGACGACATGGCCGGCGAGTTCGAAAAGCGCAGCCGCGACGTCAACTTCGACGCGGTGGAAAAGCAAGTCTATGCCGAGTTCGAAAACTCCTTCAACCTCTATCTTCCCCGGATCTGCAACCACTGCATCAATCCCTCGTGCGTGGCCTCGTGCCCGTCGGGGGCGATGTACAAGCGCGAGGAGGACGGCATCGTCCTGGTGGACCAGAACCGCTGCCGCAGCTGGCGCATGTGCGTCTCCAACTGTCCCTACAAGAAGGTCTATTACAACTGGGAGTCGGGCAAGGCGGAGAAATGCACCGCCTGCTATCCCCGGGTGGAGGCGGGACTGCCGACGGTGTGCTCGGAAACCTGCGTCGGCCGCATCCGCTACAACGGCATCATGCTGTATGACGCCGACCGCATCGCCGAGCTGGCTTCGGTCGAGGATCCGAAGGACTTGTACGAGGCCCAGCGGCAAATCTTCCTCGACCCCAACGATCCGGCGGTGATCGAACAGGCCCTGAAGGACGGCATCCCCCAGTCCTGGATCGAGGCGGCCCAGAAGTCGCCGATCTGGAAGCTGGTGATGGAATACGAGGTCGCCTTCCCCCTGCACCCGGAGTTCCGTACCCTGCCGATGGTGTGGTACGTTCCGCCGCTCTCCCCGGTGCAGGCCCAGATCGACCAGGGGAATCTGCCGGTGCACGAGGACGGCGTGATCCCCAAGGTGGAGGCGCTCAAGCTGCCGGTCCGCTTCCTCGCCAACTTTCTCACCGCCGGCAACGAGGAGCCCATCGTCCGGGCCCTCAAGCGGATGCTGGCGATGCGCAGCTACATGCGCTCGGTGACGGTGGAAAACGCCCCCAACCCCAAGGTGCTGGAAGAAGTGGAGCTGAGCGAGTCCCAGGTGAAGCAGATGTACCACCTGATGGCCATCGCCAATTACGAGGACCGCTTCGTCATCCCCACCGCCCCGGAATACCAGGCCCACGAGGACATCTACGCCTTCCAGGGGCAGATGGGCTTCTCCTTCGGCAACGAAGGCTGCAGCGTCAGCGCCTACGAAAGCGGTTGCTCGCTGTTTCCGGAAAAACGCAAGGGCGTGGCCCAGCCGATCACCTTCACGCCCAAAAGTCAGATCAAGGCCAAGGCCACCAAGGTGGAAGGATGACCGCCGAAACGCTCGCCGCCCCGCCGCTGCAGTACCGCCTGCTGGCGCGGTTGCTGGACTACCCGGATCAGGAGCTGGCGGCCCATCTGGACGAGGCCGAGGCCCTGCTGGCCGAGCTGCCGGATGATGCCCGCCAAGTCATCGGGGATTTCATCGCTTGGGCGAAGGGGCAGCACCTCACCGACTGGCAGGCGCAGTACGTGCGCACCTTCGATCTGACCCCGGACACCAGCCTGCACCTGACCTGGCACCTGTTCGAGGAGCAGGACCGCCAGCGCGGCATGACCCTGGCCAATCTGGCCGAGTTCTACAAGAAGCAGGGGCTGGAGATCGACCGCGGCGAATTGCCCGACTACCTGCCGCTGATCCTGGAATACGCCTCCAGCCTGCCCCAGGGCCAGGGGGCCATGTTCTTGCAGCAGTGCCGCCAGGCGCTGGAAGTGCTGGCGGAAAACCTGGCCAGGGCCGAAAGCCCTTATGCGCCTTTGGTCGGTTTGTTGATTGAATGAACTCACCGCAGAGACGCAGAGTACACAGAGTTTTTTTTGGGAAAGCCATTGAGTAAGGAATACTCCTGAAAAGAGATTCCTGACCTTATCCCAAGGAACATGAACAGAAAAAATTTTCTCTGCGCCCTCTGCGTCTCTGCGGTAAAAACACGGAAAATCAGGAGAAACCCATGACGTTTTCGCACTTTCTGTTCGGCATCTATCCCTTCATCGCCGGGACCGTGTTCCTGGTGGGCAACGTGTTGCGCTACGACCGCGAGCAGTACACCTGGAAGGCCGACTCCAGCCAGTTGCTGGAAAAGGAACAACTGCAGAAGGGCAGCCGTCTGTTCCACGCCGGCATCATCATGCTGTTCTTCGGCCATTTCATCGGGCTCCTGACCCCGCACCAGGTGTTCCTCGGCCTCGGTATCTCCGACATGGCCCACCAGATCATCGCCATCGCCGCCGGCACTCTGTTCGGCACCCTGTGCATAATCGGCGGGGTGATTCTGTGGCGGCGGCGCATGTACCACCCTCGGGTGCGCGCCACCTCACGCTTCATGGACATCTTCATCCTCGACTGGCTGCTGATCACCCTGAGTCTGGGCCTGTTGACCATCCCAGTGTCGGTCTACCACGCCTTCCAGGGGGACGCGGACATCATGGTCAACCTGGCCGAATGGGCCCAGGGCATCGTCACCTGGTCGCCGCGGCCGGAACTGCTGGACGCAGTGCCCTTCATCTACAAGCTGCACCTGTTCTTCGGCTTGACGGTGTTCCTGCTGTTCCCCTTCACCCGACTGGTCCACATCCTCACCATCCCGATCAACTACCTGTGGCGGCCGTATCAGGTGGTGCGGACCAAGTTCGTGCACTATCTGCGCTGATCAGCGAAACAGCGGCGGATCGTCCGAAACCTGGCGATTGCGCAAGAAGGCCACCTTGCCCAGCCAGGTTTCGATACGGTCGGGCACTCCCAGCAGATATCCCTGACCGTAATCGATATCCATCCGCCGCAATATCTTCAATTGGCCGCTGTTCTCGATGAACTCGGCGACGGTGGCCAAACCCAGCTCCCCCGCCATTTGTTGAATGATGCGGATGATCCGTTCGTCGCTTTCCCGCTCTCCCAAATGCCGCACCAGCGAACCATCGAGCTTCAGATAGCGCACTCCCCCCTCCAGGGCCAGGTCGATCACCGATTGTAACGACGAATAACCGATGCCGAAATCATCGATGGCGAAAGTCAAACCCTGCTCCCGATGCAAGCGATGCAGCAAGGCACTGTTATCGAACAAGACCTGCTCGGTCAACTCGACGACGACATGCAGAGGCGGCAGCGTCTTTTGAATGGCATCGGTCAGAAACCGGACATAGTCGTCATCCTCCAAGCTTGCGGAGGAAACGTTCAAGAAGACACACGTCGTCAATCGCGACATCAACGCCTGGTTGGCGATCAGCTTCTCCAACACCAGACGATCGAAGGTTTCCACCAATCCCAATTCGATGATTTGCTCGATGAAGAGGCCTGCGCTCAAATAATCTTCCCCGTCCCGAAAACGGCCCAGAATTTCGAAAGCATGGAGGGCTCCCCCCTCGTCCAGCCGAATCAATGGCTGGACGAAAATTTCCAGTTGATCGGAGCGCAACTTGCCACGAATATTGATACTCTGCTGATACTGGTTCCCGATCCAGGTCATCATGGCCCGGGAATCTTCCGGCGTATCGAGGATGCGTCCATGATGCTGATGCGACAACCGAGTAAGATAAGTGATCACATAGTGCATGTTCTCCGTCGTCAGCACCTTGGCCTCGTCGAGCAGCGTACCCACGGCACGCACTGTCAGCGGATACGGCAGTTCCTCCGCCTCGACCCGTTCTTTCAGACAGGCGTCGACCTCTTCGAGCAACCGCTCCACCCGCTCCGTTTCGACACCATAACACACCAAATAGAAGTCACCGGCAATACCGCGGCTGAACACCATCCACTCCTGGCAACACTCGAATACCTCTTCCAGGCACCGTTCCAACAGGGCAATGCGCCGATCTCCCGCCTCCACCCCGTACAAACGATTGATCTTGCCCAGTCCCTGTAAATTGAGCACGCACACGTATTTGGCGTTGGGAAGGTAAAGCAAAGCCTGGATGAAATTGAAAAACGTATGCACCCGATTGGTCTGGCTCTCGAAATAGAGCGCGCTCAATAGATTCAGCAACTCTTGAAGCGACTGGCGCAATTCCCGATAAAGCAGGTAAGCGCTTTCGTAACGACCGTCCACCAACATCGCGTACAGGATACCCGCCTTCTGGTATAAGAGGCGGTGGGTATCTTGCAACTGCTCACACACCTTCATGTCGAGACAAATCATCAGGCTCTCCGGATAACGCAATGCTTTGGTGAACTCGCTGTCCTTGGCCGTTTCCAACGGAAAATCCCCTAGATCGGACAAGATGCCTCGATTGATCCCACTCAACCATTCAAGACAGAGACGGATCAAAATCTTGTTTCGAATCTGAGCATTCCTCAAGAACACTTCCTGGCGGGCGGCTTCTTCGAGATACACGCGGGCGGCGGCCTGTTTGGCCGCGGAACACCGCCGATTGAGCGAGGCGAACAACGCCAACGCCTCGGCGGTGGATTCCGCACGAACCTGGGCTTCGAGTCGGACGATCTCGTTTTTCAAGTGGTTGAACGTTCCCAGCAGTAGATCGAACGGCAAATTCAGCGCCAGATAACAACGACCGATCCTGGTGCCATCGACGTTTCCTTCAAGGGCGGAACGAATGAGGGTCTCGTGGGAACGATGCAACATCGCCACCTCCTCCGAATTCAGCCGTTTCTCGACTTCACCGTATTCACGCTGAAATTCGGTCAGAGAGGTAAACAACGCGTCGATTTGCTGCTGGCTCAACTGAATGCCCGTCATCGATGAAACTCCAGATACCATTACTCGATTTCTTGTATCATAGTTAATAACCTCGTACCAAGTGGCAATTTGTGAACCGACCCCCAGACACATCCATAAACCAGACACCAGCGACCGCAGCCGACGCCATGAGCACCGCCGTTTCCCAAATCGCCAGACACTGGACCTATCGGGATTACCTCCGGCTGGAGGACGATCAACGCTATGAAGTCATCGAAGGACAATTGATCATGGTTCCCGCTCCTTCATCTTTTCATCAATGGTTTAGCCATAACTTGGAAATACTGCTGACTGAATTTGTCCGCGAACACAAACTGGGTTACGTCTTCGATGCCCCCATCGACGTGATTCTCGACGAGAACAACGTGGTCCAGCCGGATCTTCTCTTCATCGCCAAAAGCCGGCGGGAAATCATCCGGGAGCGGGGTATCTTCGGGGCGCCCGATCTGGTGGTGGAGATCGTCTCCCCCTCCTCGGTGGATCGCGATTACCACACCAAGCAGCGCCTCTACGAACGGTTCGGGGTGCGGGAGTACTGGCTGGTGGATCCGGGCAACCGGGCCGTGGACGTGCTGGGCCTGAGCGAAGACGGTTACGCCTCCGTCAGTTTCGCCTGCGAAGACGGGCGGGTGACCTCGAACGTCCTGGCCGGCCTGAGCGTTGCGCTTGCCGACATTTTCCAGACCGACCTTTGATGCAGATCCGTTTTCACGATCCGGCCAGCGATTTTTCCGACGGCCTCGCGGTCATTCGCGCCTACCACGACAGTCTGCTGGCACAGGGCCGCCGCCTGCTCGAACTGGTCTCGGAGATCGAAGCCCACGGTCTCGACCCCGAGCGGGCCAATCGCTTGGCGGAACTCTACGCCTACTACCAGCGCGCCAACGCCCTCCACCACCAGGACGAGGAACGGGCGCTGTTCCCCGCCGTGGTGGGGCAGGATCTGCTCATCGACGGCATGATCGAACGCCTCGGCCTCGACCATGAGGAAATCGAGGAAGCTTGGCGGGTGCTGGAAATCGACCTCAAAGCGATGCTGGCCGGCCATCCCGCGCCGCCCCAACTGGGAGAAAAGACCGCCCGTTTCGAGAAACTCCAGCGCGAACATCTGTTGCGGGAAAACGAAGACTTCCTGCCCCGGCTGGAACGAGTGCTGACCGCGGAGCAGCGCGGAAAAATGGGCCATTCCATGGCCGCCATGCGCAGGAAAGCCCGCTGACCGCCCCCTCCCCTCACACCGAAACCAACTCATAGCGGAACACTATCGCAACTGCGTTCGGCGTCACAGCGACGAAGGCCAGATCGTCCCGTTCGGCAAACACGGATATGAAGATGAAAAACATCCACAACGAATCTATAATTGTTGCGGGACAGCAAAGTTTATAAGCAATATGGCAACATATCTTTCGAAAACCAAGCCGCTCTGTCGTGGTCTTTTGCTTTGGATCATCCTTTTGGCCACCCCCGCGGCCCTGGCCGATTCGCCCCCCGAAGCCGTCAGGCAGATAGGACAGCGCTGGGACACCATCACCTATCACTGGCCCAAAAGCCGACGCGAACAGGGGTTGACGCAACTGCTCTCCGACATCCACCGTCTCGAGCGGCGTTATCCCCGGCAACCGGAGCTACTCATCTGGGAGGCCATCGCGCTGGTCACCCGGGCGGGCATATCCCCCAGCCTTGGCACGCTCGGCGATCTGGACAAGGCCCGAAACCTGCTGCTGCAATCCATTGAAATCGATCCCACCGCGCTGGACGGCGCCGCCTATCTGACCCTGGCCTGCCTCTATTACAAGGCCCCCGGCTGGCCGTTGTCATTCGGCGATGACGAAAAGGCGGACGCGTATTTCAAAAAGGCGCTGGCCCTGAATCCCGACGGAATAGAAAGCAATTACTATTACGGCCATTTTCTGAGCAAGACCGGCCGGACACACGAAGCCATGGCCCACTTTCAAAAGACCGCCATGTTGCCTTCAGACCCTACTCAGCCTTATCTCTCGCTTCATCTGAAAAAGAAGGCCCGTCAGAAGCTGGCCAAGCTCGTGGCCCGCTCCGATTATTGATAAAGGGAAACCCGGCTTCCGCAAGCGGGAGCCGTCAATCGCCGGACACCAGCGCCTGCAGTTCCGGAAGGCAACCGCCGCATTTCCGGCCGGCCCCCAATAACCGGCCGATCTCTTCCACCGAAGCATGACCTTGTTCGATGGCTTGGCGTATCTTGGGCTCCGAGACCTTGAAACAAGCACAGACGGTGTGATCGTCGCAGATCTCCCCGCCGCTGCGGCCAAACAAAAGACTCATTCGCTCGTCCTTGCTCAAACCTTCGCGCTCGAACAACTCGATCAACCAGTCCCGGGGGGGCACCTGGGGATCACGGCTGATATAGACACACGCTACCAGCTTCTCTTCGTCGAGTACGGCGGCACGATACTGATTGCGCACGCTGTCGTGATACTCGATCCACACGCCCCGCTCATCCTCCAACAATTCCCGCGCCCGTACCGGCCACGCCCGGGGTTCGTCATTGCCCGCCACCTCATATCGCCACAGGGACCGCCCCAACCGTACCCTGGCCCAGTAGAGAGCGTATTTCAACTGAGGGTGCAACGCCACCCGGGTGATGTAGAAACCGAACCATTCACAGCGGCAAGGACGTATCGACACCGGCTGATGTTTGAATTCAGGCTGACCGGAAAGGGGATCGACGAGGTTTTCCAGCAGGGTATTGACCCGGCCCTGGTTGGTATGGAAATCGTTCCAGTGCATGGGAACGAACAGGCTGCCGGGGCGTTGACGCCGGGTCACATGAACCCGCAGCAATATCTCCCGACCATTGTGACCGCGCACCCACGCCAATTCCTTATGACGCAAACCCACGCTTTCAGCGTCTTCGGGATGGACCGCCACGAACGGTTCCGGCGTGTGGCCCGCAAGCCGCGGGGAGGCCCCGGTCCGGGTCATGGTATGCCACTGGTCGCGAACGCGGCCGGTATTGAGTACCAGGGGACGGCTGGATTCCGGCAGCCTTGCCGGCCGACGCGGATCGATGGCAATGAAGCGGGCCCTGCCATCGTCGGTGGGAAAGCGTCCATCGGTAAACAGCCGCGGCGTGCCATCGGGAAAGGCGGCCGTGACCGGCCAGGGAACAGGGCTCAAGCGATCGTATTGGGCATCGCTGAGTTCCGCCAGGCCACTGATGTCGAACAAACGCCTGCCATCGTTTTCGAAACCGGACAAAGCCGCGTGCTCACGAAAGATCGGGGCCGGCGAATCGTAGGCGAAAGCCCGCCCATACCCCATGGCGCGGGCAACCCCGCTGACGATCCACCAGTCCGGGCGGGCCTCGCCCGGCGGATCACGGAAGGCGCGCTGGCATGAGATCACCCGGGCGGAATTGGTCACGGTACCATCTTTTTCCCCCCAGGTAGCCGCCGGCAGCAGGACATCCGCCAACACCGCCGTATCGGTGCTCCGCACACATTCGGAAACCACCACGAAGGGGCAACATTCCAGCGCCCGCCGCACAGAATCCGCGTCGGGCATGCTGACAACCGGATTAGTCGCCATGATCCAGACCGCCTTGACCCTGCCGTCCCGGATCGCATCGAACAGCTCCGTGGCCTTCAACCCCGGGCTTTCCGCCATGACAGGCGCCTGCCAGAAGCGTTTCACCCGGTCGCGGTCCTCCTCGTTTTCCAGCGCCATGTGGGCCGCCAATTGGCTGGCCAGCCCCCCCACCTCGCGCCCGCCCATGGCATTGGGCTGACCGGTGAGGGAAAAAGGGCCGGCGCCGGGCTTGCCGATGCGACCGGTGAGCAGATGACAATTGATCAGCGCATTGATCTTGTCCACCCCGCTGGTGGATTGATTCAATCCCTGGGAATAGGCGCTCACCACCCGCCCGCTCGCGGCGAAGCGGCGATAGAACAAGGCCACATCCCCGGGATCCAGCTCGCAGATCCGCGCCACGGTGGCGATGTCGGGAGAACTGTCGCGCGCCGCGAGCACGGCCGCCTTCAGCCCTTCGGTGTGCCCGGCGACGAACCGCTCATCCATATGACCGTGATCGTACAGATAGATCAGGAGACCATTGAACAGGACCGCGTCGGTTCCGGGTTTGATGGCCAGATGTAATCCGCCCAGGGAGGTGGTATAGGTCCGGCGCGGATCGATGGTCACCACGAACCGCTCGCCAGGCGCCTGAACCAGACGCCTGAACAGCACCGGATGACACCAGGCAAGATTGCTGCCGGTCAGCACCACCATTTCCGCCTGCTCCAGATCTTCGTAACTGACGGGTACGCAATCCTCACCGAATGCCCGCTGATGGGCCACCACCGGCGAGGACATGCACAACCTCGAATTGGTATCGATGTTGGCGGCGCCCAGAAACCCCTTCATCAACTTGTTGGCGACGTAGTAGTCTTCCGTCAGCAATTGCCCCGAAACGTAGAAAGCCACGGCTTCTGGACCCTGGTCGGCGATGATTTGACGGAATCTCCGGGCGATGGTCGACAACGCCTCGTCCCAACCCACCCGCCGGCCGCCGACCCGGGGATGGAGCACCCTTTCCGGCAACTCGACGGTTTCTGCCAGCGCACTGCCCTTGGAACACAACCGCCCCAGATTGGAGGGATGGGAAACATCCCCCTCGACCTGCAACGGCAGCCCCCCGTCGCTGGAAACCCGCACCCCGCAACCGACACCGCAATAGGGGCAAGTGGTGAGACATGGAAGAAGCGTTGAAGTCATGAGCTGTCACCCGCAAAAGGCTCTAATTTACCATCAAGGTTGGCGACAAGCGAAACGATCCGGGCAGAACCTCAACACCTATCGGTTTGCCTTTTCGAGGTCCGGGAAGGGTCTGCCGGCCCGAAATTCGTCCGTAAATTTAGGCCCGGCGTGGCCCTCCCTGGCCGCTGACGGACCCTTCCCCGCCCCCTCCGACAAAAGTGATAGGTGGCAAGAGCCAGGACACCTGGATACCCGCCCCAAATGCACCATAATAGTGCATGTGCGGTTGAACCTCTCCATAGGCATGACGCTCCCTTCGCAGGGAAATCGCTTATCCGCCCCCTCCCCCTTTGGGACAGGTAAGCCTGAACGAGAAAAACGGCATGCATGCGATTGCCCTGCCTCCAGCCATCGATAAAAATGGCATCATACTTGCTTGGAAATATTTGACATCAACTTCAGCAAGAGACATTCCACCCATGAGCGATCGTTTCAAGTTTCTCTCATTCAGCGGCAGGATTCGTATCCTGCACCTGACCTGGCTGGCTTTTTTCATCAGCTTTTTCGTCTGGTTCAACCATGCGCCGTTGCTCTCTTCCATCCGCGAGGTCTTCGGCCTGACACCGCAGCAGGTCAAGTCCCTGCTGATCCTCAACGTCGCCATGACCATCCCGGCGCGGATCGTCATCGGCATGTTGGTGGACCATTTCGGCCCCAAGCGGGTCTACTCCGGTCTGCTGTTCCTTTCCAGCTTCTTCTGCTTCGCCTTCGCCTTCGCCCAAAGCTACGAACAGCTGGCACTGACCCGCTTTCTGCTGGGCTTCGTCGGCGCCGGTTTCGTCATCGGCATCCGCATGATCAGTGAGTGGTTCCCGGCCCGCGAGGTGGGGTTGGCCGAGGGCATCTACGGGGGCTGGGGCAACTTCGGCTCCGCCGCCGCCGCCATGACCCTGCCTTCACTGGCGTTACTCTATGGTGGCGAGGATGGTTGGCGCTACGCCATCGCCACCACCGGCGGCGTCGCACTGATCTATTCCATCGTCTATTTCTTCTCGGTTTCCGACACACCCAAGGGTTCGACCTACTTCAAGCCCAAGAAGACGGGGGCGATGGAAGTCAGCTCGGTGGGCGACTTTTTCTTCTACTTGTTCATGAACCTGCCGCTGTACCTGGCCCTGGCGCTGCTGACCTGGAAGCTCACCAATCTGGGGCTGTTCACCGCCGCCCTGGCAAATGTGCTCTATATCGGCCTGAGTCTGCTCTACGCCTATCAGATCTACCACGCCATCAAGGTCAACCACCGGGTGTTCAAGGAGCCGGTCGCGGAATTCGACCGCTACAAATTCAAGCAGGTGGCGATTCTCAATCTGGCCTATTTCATCTCCTTCGGCTCGGAACTTGCGGTGGTTTCCATGTTGCCCCTGTTCTTCAAGGACACCTTCGGCCTCAGCCAGGTGATGGCGGGGATGCTGGCTTCGGGATTCGCCTTCATGAACCTGGTGGCCCGGCCCAGCGGTGGGCTGTTCAGCGACAAGTTCAGCCGCAAGGTGACCCTGCTGATCCTGCTGACGGGGCTCGGCATCGGTTATCTGACCCTCAGCCGCATCGACAGCAGCTGGCCATTGGTGCTGGCCGTCGCCGCCACCATGATGTGCTCCTTCTTCGTCCAGGCGGCCGAAGGCGCGGTATTCGCCATGGTGCCGCTGATCAAACGCCGCCTTACCGGCCAGATCGCCGGAATGACGGGGGCCTATGGCAATGTGGGGGCAGTGGTGTTTTTGACCATCTACTCTTTCGTGGACGCCCACACTTTCTTCCTGGTGATCGCCGGCGCCTCGCTGGCGGGCATGCTGGCCGCCCTGTTCCTGGACGAGCCCAAGGGACACATGGCCGAAACCCTGCCTGACGGAACCGTCCAGATGATTGAGGTCGAATAGGACAGATTCGCTGGCTTGCTCCATACCCTCCCCTGTTGAGCGCAGGCAGGCATGCTGCCTGCGCCGTTTTTTTACGGAATCCCCCATGGCTGAATTTGAACTGGAAATCGGACAATATTCGGAAACCGGGCGCAAGCGGGAAAACCAGGACTCGTTCGGAATCCTGATTCCCGACGAACCGGAGATCACCTACAAAGGGATCGCCGCCGTCATCGCCGATGGCGTGAGCGGCTGCGAAGACGGCAAGATGGCCAGCGAGAGCTGCGTCAAAAGCCTGCTTCACGATTATTACGCCACGCCGGACTCCTGGAGCGTCAAACGCTCCGTGGAAAAGGTGCTGCTGGCCACCAACCGCTGGCTCCACGGCCAGGGGAGCCAGCCCGGCACGTTGGCGAGCACCCTCAGCGCCCTGGTCGTCAAATCCAATACGGGGCACCTTTTTCATATCGGCGACAGCCGCATCTACCGGTTGAGAAAAAACCGGCTCGAGCAGCTGACCCAGGATCACAGCTGGGGCAGCGGGGAAAACCAATATCTGTCGCGGGCCATGGGCATCGACCTGCGGCTGGACATCGATCACCGCACCCTGCCGATAGAGCCCGGCGACGTCTTCGTCTTCACCACCGACGGCGTCCACGAATTCGTCCCCGCCGAAGCGATCGTCGACGCCATCCACAGTCACGACGACCTGGCCGCGGCCGCCGAAACCCTGGTACGGCAGGCATTCGAGGCGGACAGCCCGGACAACCTCACCTGCCAGATCGTCCGCTTCAACCGTCTGCCCGTTCCCACGGAGCAGGAGGTGCTGCTCAAACTCTCCGAGCTGCCCTTCCCGCCGCTGCTGGAAGCAGGGATGAAACTGGACGGTTACCGGATCGTGCGGGAAATCAGCGCCAGCAAACGGGTCCAGATCTACCAGGCCATCGACGAAGAAACCGGAGACCCGGTGGTGCTCAAGACCCCCTCGCCCAACTTCGAGGACGATCCGATCTACATCGACCTGTTCTCCCATGAAGAATGGGTCGGCAGCCGCATCGACAGTCCCCAGGTGATGAAGGTCTTCAAACCCCGCCGGCGGCGCTCCTACCTCTATCTGGTGAGCGAATACATCGAAGGGGAAACCCTGCGCCAATGGATGGATGAACATCCGGAACGCGCTTTCCAGCAGGTGCGCGACCTCGTCAACCAGATCGCCAGGGGATTGATGGCTTTCCACCGTCTGGAGATGCTGCATCAGGATCTGAAACCGGACAACATCATGATCGACCAGAGCGGCATTCTGAAGCTGATCGATTTCGGTTCGGTCAAGATCGCCGGCCTGGAAGAGATCAGCAGCCCCCTGGAGCGCATTCACCTGCTGGGCACCAAACATTACGCCGCGCCGGAATATTTTCTCGGTTATGCCGGCAGCCAGCGCTCGGACCAGTTTTCCCTCGCGGTCATCGCCTACGAACTGCTCACCGGCCACCTGCCCTACGGGGAGAAATACGGAGAAGGCAACATCACCCGCATCCGCTACACCTCGGCCCGCTCCTGGAACCCGGAGATTCCGGTCTGGATGGACCGGGCGCTGGAGAAAGCGCTGAGCGTCGATCCGGACAAACGCTACGAGACGCTCACCGAATTCCTCCACGATCTGGAGAAACCCAACCCCCGCTTCCTGCAACAGGACCGCCAACCCCTGATCGAACGCAATCCGGTGGCGTTCTGGCGCGTCCTGGCGACGATCTCGCTGGGGGTCAACCTCATCCTGGCGGTGCTGCTGCTACTTTGAATTCGCCCCGGCTATCGGCTCCGGCGGTTCAGGGGCGCCATCAAATGGATGAACCGGCAAAGCAGGGAAACCCCCACCGGATCACCCACCGCCAGGCGGTTCCGCTCCGCCACATGCAAGGGCAGGTCCAGATGAAGACGTTTTTCGGGGGCGGCGACGGGCGCCAGCACGACCTGGGCGCGGCCGCCGAAACGGACGATCTCGACGATATGCCCCCGCACGGGGTTCTCGCGCACGCCGCGCGAAGGCCGCCGGCGTGAATGCAGCAGCAGCCCGGCTGGGGGAATGCACCAGTCGACCGTGGCGTCGACCTGGATGGATTCGCGCCACGGGGCTTCCAGTTCTCCCCCTTCCCACCTCAGACGGCAGCGGCCCCGTACCCTGTCCACGGCGATCACCCGCCCCCGGAAAAGATTGCGTATGTCCACCAGCCGCGCCGCCTCCGCATCGACGGGACGCAGCATGACCTCGGACGGCGATCCCTGCTGCAAAATCCGGCCCCGGTGGATCAGCGCCATCCGGTCGGCCAGCATCTCGGCCTCCTCCAGGTCGTGGGTGACCAGAATCATGGGAATCTGCAACGTGCGCTTGAGCTCGGCCATCTCCAGCCGCAAACGCCGGCGGGTGACCTGGTCCACCGCCGAGAAGGGCTCGTCGAGCAGAATCACGGCAGGGTCGCGCATCATCGCCCTGGCCAGCGCCACCCGTTGCCGCTGGCCGCCGGACAACGCATCGGGGCGACGATCCTCCAGTCCCGCCAGATGAACCCGCCGCAACCACCGGCGCGCCTTTTCCCTGGCGCGATCACCGGGCAGGCGGCAGGCCAGCGTCAGGTTCTGCAACACCGTCAGATGGGGAAACAGGGCGTAATCCTGGAAGACGAACCCCACCCGCCGGCGCTGCGGCGACAGGGCGATTCCGAGGGCGTCGTCCAGCCACACCTCACCGCCGCACACGATCCTGCCGGCGGGATGGTGCAGGCCGGCGATGCAGCGCAGCACCGAGGTCTTGCCACTACCCGAAGGCCCCACCAACGCCAACAGCTCACCTTGGCCGCAATGGAGCCCGACTTCCAGGGGAATCGGGCGGAGCTGGCGGATGTCGACCTGCAACCGCTTCATCGCCGCCGTTCGACGGCGAACACCGCCATCACCGCGATCAGGGAGAATCCCAGAAGAAACAGCGACATCCTCGCTGCGGCTGCCTCGTCGAAAGCCTGCACCCGGTCGTAGATGGCCACCGCCAGCGTCCGCGTCCGCCCCGGCATGTTCCCCCCCACCATCAACACCACCCCGAATTCCCCCAGGGTGTGGGCGAAACTCAGGACCAGGGCGGACAACAGCCCCCCCCGCGCCAGGGGAAGCTCGATCTTCCAGAAGGTGCGCCACGGCCCCAGCCCGCTGCACCAGGCAGCCTCGCGCAGCTGCGGGGGAATCGCCTGGAAGGCCCGCAGCAAGGGCTGGACGGCGAAAGGAAGGCTGTAGACGAGGGAAGCCAGCACCAGGCCGGGAAAGGAAAAGACCAGGGTGGCGCCGGTCGTCTCCATGAGCCAGCGTCCCAAGGGGGCACCGGGATTGAAGAACGACAGAAAATAAAATCCCAGCACACTGGGCGGGAGCACCAGCGGCAGGGCGATCACCGATTCGAGTACCAGACGGCCGGGAAACCGCCGCCAGGCCAGAAGACGCGCCAGCAGCAGCGCCAGAGGAAGCAGCAAGACCACGGTCCACCCGGCCAGCCTGATCGAAACCCAGAGCGCCTGCCAGTCCATCAGCGCCGGCCCGCACCGTCCCCGGAAGATGGACACGCGCCCACGCTTTCCGCCTTCATTTCCGTGGCACAGCTCCCAAGACGGTCACGAACGAAGGTGTAGAAAGCATGCTCGGCGGCGGTGGCGCCGCACAGAAGAACCATCGTCAAGGGCGTCGGCCGGTACAGGCTTCGTTCCACCGCCACCCACCGCCCCCGTTGCCCGAAGGGAGCGGATTGGACGAGATGGCGTGGCAACAGGGCCGCATCCACCGCCCCTGAAAGCGCCATCTGCGCCGCCTGGGCCGCGCTCTCGCCATACACCACCCGTCCTTGCAGTGGCTGCCATACACTGGCCTTCTCCAAGGCATGACGGGCCACTCTGCCAAAAGGGGCCACCGCCGGATCGGCAATCGCCAGATGGCGCGGGGGCGATCGTTTCAGCCCCATGAGGGAAGCATCGAGTGGAACCTTGGCGCCCTTCGGCACATACAGCACCAGATATCCCTCGCCGATGACCACGGGTCCTTCGCAAATACGCCCATCCCGCTCCAGAGGCCGCAGAAATTCCGGCGCCGCGCTGAAGAAAAGCGCGTAGGGCGCGCCATGGCGAATCTGCTGCACCAGCGTTCCCGAAGCGGCATAGACCAGACGCACCTCGGCATCGCGGACGTGCTGCCGGTAATCCTGGCGTACTCTTTCCAGTACCGGCCGCAGGCTGGATGCCGCCGCGGCGGTGATGGTTGCGGCAAAGGCCGGAAACGGGCGGAAAAGCCACCACAAGAGGCCGATCACGACGACGACCATACACCGGCGGAACCCCCCGCCCCGGTAGACGATCACCGAGGATTCAGACAATGGCCGCGCTCCCCATGAAAACCATGGGCACAGAACCACCCACTCCGGTTGAATTGACATCCTCCCCTCCCTTTAGGGAGGGGATTCCTTCCTGCCACCACGCCTGGGCGGGCGTTAGATCCTGCCAAAGCAGGACTCGCCGAAAATTTCGGCGAACAGGCGATCCGGGCTGTGGCTGGAAAGCCATCCCTCCAGCCACCCGGCGGAAGCATCCGCCGTGTCCCACCCTTCGTCGCGCAACTTTTCCATCCCGCGCGAGAGGATGTTGTACGCTCCCACCTGATCGGCATGGGCGCTAAAGCCGCATTCCACACACCGGAACGTCGGTTGGTCGGGCCGGTTGTCCGGATCGGTGTGTCCGCACCGGGGGCAACGCTGGGAGGTGTGGTGCGGCGCCACCTTCACCAGCATCCCACCCCGCCAGGACAGCTTGTACCGAAGCATCTCCACCAGCATCCCCCAGCCCTGGTCCAGGATGGACTTGTTGAGACCCGATTTGGCGCGAACGTTCCGCCCTGGTTCGTCCACCGTCCCCCGGGCGCTTCGGGTCATGGACCGGACCTTCAGATCCTCCACCACGATGACTGCGTGGTTCTTGCAAAGCCTCGTGGTCAGTTTCTGAAGCAGGTCGTAGCGCACGTTGGCAATGTGTTCGTGCAGCCGGGTGATACGGCGCTTCTGCTGGTACCAGTTCCTGGAAAACCGTTTCTTCCGGGAAAGCTTGCGTTGTTCCCAGACCAGTTTCTCTTCGAAACGGCGCAGGGGGAAAAGTGGATCGATCCGCGTTCCGTCCACCAGGGTGGCGAGGTGCTTCACCCCAAGGTCCAGGGCGGTGATCGAAAGCTTGGACAAGGGCAGCTCCTGTTCCACCTCCACCTGGATGGACACGTACCAATGCCCGGCCCTTCGAGTGACGGTGGCGTTCTTGACCATCCCTTCAATCTCTCGCGTCTTTCGGAATTTCACCCGGCCCACCTTGGGCAGAAAAATTTTCGGAAGCCGCCTTCTGCCCGCCTCGTCCCAAACTCGAAGGTCCAGCTTGATCTGGTTTGGATCGGGATAGCGCAAGGAGTCGTGAACGCCCCGTTTCCTGAAAGCGGGAAAACCCTTGGGATTGTTCCGATCCAGCCCTTCCCAAATAGCCTGATCCAGCCGCTTCAACGCCTGCTGCTGGGTATGGACCGGCCCCTGGCGCAGAAACCCGTATTCTTCACTGGACCGCCACAGAGTCAGGTATTTGGCCAGATCGCCATAACGAAGCAGCGGAACACCCCCATCCAACCGGCGCTTTTGCAGCTCCAGGGCCTTGTTCCAGACGAACCGGGCCTGGCCGCAGAACTGGTGCAGTAACGCCTGTTGCGCCTCGTCCGGCTCTAATCTGAAACGGTAGGCTTTGCGAATGACCATACCCTAATGATAAACTTGGTCTATGGATAACTCAAGTGAAATAAGGACAGGAAGACACTGCGTTTTTAACATACATGTCCATTTGGTCTTCGTCACCAGATACCGCCGCGACGTGCTGACTTCCGAAATGCTCGATGAACTGAGAACCATCTTCGAAGGCGTCTGCCGAGATTTCGAGGCGGAATTGGTGGAATTCAATGGCGAGGCCGACCATGTGCACCTTTTGGTGCATTACCCGCCCAAAGTGGCGGTGTCCCGCCTGGTCAACAGTTTGAAGGGTGTATCCAGCCGTTTGTTGCGGAAAAAGTATGCCCGTGAGTTGGGGGGTAAACTGTGGAAGGGCAAGCTCTGGTCGCCCAGTTATTTCGCCGGGAGTTGTGGCGGTGCGCCCATCTCGATCCTCAAGCAGTACATCGAAGCCCAACAGCGTC
Source organism: Methylothermaceae bacterium (assembly GCA_026981855.1). GTDB lineage: Bacteria > Pseudomonadota > Gammaproteobacteria > Methylococcales > Methylothermaceae > Methylohalobius. The sequence continues at coordinate 60,572 of JALSIB010000006.1, forward strand.
CCCGGCCGCGCTAAACACCTCACTCAGGGGGAGGTGCCGCGCAGCCCGCGCCTTATCCCCTCCATTCATGGAGGGGATAAGGCGCGGATTTTCCGATCAAGCAAAAGGGATATGAATGGAGGCGGCGGTCGGAATCGAACCGGCGTACACGGCTTTGCAGGCCGCTGCATAACCACTCTGCCACGCCGCCTGGAACAGGAGACTAAAAAAGCCGCATCCTGTGCGGCCCTGGAGATTGGAGCGGGAAACGGGATTCGAACCCGCGACCCCAACCTTGGCAAGGTTGTGCTCTACCAACTGAGCTATTCCCGCGCTGAACGATCTGGTATTTTAATCGCTTGACGTTGACTGTCAAGAGACAGTTTTCGATTTTTGCACCGGAAACTTCACCGGCGAAGGGAACGCGCGCCATTTTTCGAACCCGAAGTCCGCCTGCCCACGACAAACGAGAGAAGCCATGGCCGAAGTGAGCGAAAAAATCGAAATCATCCAGGGAGACATCACCCGCCTCGAGGTCGATGCCATCGTCAACGCCGCCAACACCACGCTGCTCGGCGGCGGCGGGGTGGATGGCGCCATCCACCGGGCGGCGGGCCCCCGGCTGCTGGAGGAATGCCGCCGCCTCGGCGGCTGTCCCACAGGCAAAGCCAAGGCCACCGACGGCTATCGGCTGCCGGCCAGGTACGTGTTCCACACGGTTGGCCCGGTATGGCAGGGAGGCGCACATCACGAAGACGACCTGCTGGCCTCTTGTTACCGCGAGTGCATGAAGCTGGCCCAAGAGTATCGAGTCAGAACCATCGCCTTCCCCGCGATCTCCTGCGGGGTGTATCATTTCCCGGTGGAACGCGCCGCCCGCATTGCCATTTCGACCTTGCTGGACTGCCTGAAGGACAAGCCGGAAATGGAAAAGATCTACCTGGTGTGCTTCGATCCACAAACCTATCAAACCTATCGGAAAGTTCTCCGGGAGTTGACCCACCATGCCAACGATTGATCCCGCCCAGCGCCGGCAGGCCGAATCCTTGCTGCGCTTCATCGATTCCTCCCCCAGCCCCTGGCATGCGGCGACCACCATGGCGGAATGGCTGGAAGAGGAAGGCTTCCACAACCTGGACGAACGCGGCCACTGGAACCTCGCCCCCCGCGGCCGCTATTACGTATTGCGTGACGACTCGTCGATCATCGCCTTCATCCTCGGCACCGACTCCGTGGACCGGGCGGGACTGCGCATCGTCGGCGCCCATACCGACTCTCCCGGCCTGCGCCTCAAACCCCGGCCGGCGGAAGCCGCCGATCCGATGCTGAGGCTCGGGGTGGAAATCTACGGCAGCCCGATCCTCGCCACCTGGAGCGACCGGGATCTGAGCCTGGCCGGCCGCGTGGCCCTGCGCCACCAACCGCCCACGGTTTGCCTGATCGATTTCGAAACGCCGCTGCTGCGGCTGCCCAACCTCGCCATCCACATGAACCGCAAGGTCAACGAGGAAGGATTGAAGTTCGACAGGCAAAGCGAGCTGCCCCTGCTGCTGGCCGTTCTGGAGCGGGAAATTCCACCGGAGACGCGATTCATCGAGCTGCTGGCGGAAAGGCTCGACTGCGATCCGGAAACCATCGGCGGCTGGGAGCTGAATGTCTATGACACCCAGCGAGGCGCCTTCTGGGGCCCCGATCAGGAATTCATCGCCAGCGCCCGTCTCGACAACCTCGCCTCCTGCCACGCAGCCCTGGCGGCCATGCTGCTCGAGGACGAAACCGCCGCGACCCGGGTCTGCGCCCTGTTCGACCACGAGGAGGTGGGCTCGGAAAGCTTCAAGGGCGCTGGGGGAGCCTTCCTGGAAGACACGCTCAACCGCCTGTTCGCCACCCTCGGCATCGATGAAGTCGCCAGACACCAGGCCCTGGCGGCCAGCTTCCTCATCAGCGCCGACATGGCCCACGCCTATCAGCCCAATTTCCCCAAGGGATACGACCCCGGCCACAAAGCGGTCGTCAACCGGGGCCCTGTCATCAAGACCAACGCCAATCTCCGCTACACCACCGAATCTTTCTCCCAGGCCCTGTTTTGCGACTGGTGCGAACAAGCCGACGTCCCGTGGCAGCACTACGTCCACCGCAGCGACCTTCCCTGCGGCAGCACCATCGGCCCCATGACCTCGGCCAGACTGGGAATCCGCAGTATCGACGTCGGCAATCCCCTGTGGGCCATGCACAGCATCCGGGAAAGCGCCGGCGTCATCGACCATTCCCACATGATTCGGGTACTGGAACGGTTTTTCGCCAGCCCCCGGATCCCCGTCAACGGCTGACCCGCGCCATTTCGGGCAAAACGCCCCGGCCCGCCCTCTCCTGACGGGAGAAAGGCCGGGACTGATAACGATTAGCGGGTAACCTCCCCGACCGCCTGACCGATCGCCTTCGTTCCCTTTTCAGCTTCCATGGCGGCCTGATCCACGGCAGAGGCGGCAGCCTCCTTGGCCTTTTCGGCTTTTGCTGCGGCCTGATCCCCAATAGCCTCGGCCGTTTCCTTGGCCTGGTCCGCCGTCTCGGCCACCGCGTCCGCCGCCTGTTCGGCCTTCTGCTTCAGGCTCTGCCCCAATTCGGACAGACCTTTCTCCGTCGCCGTGGCCGCCTCTTCCGTCTTGGAAACGGCTTCACCGAGCTTCTGCTCCACCGTGGCAGCCTCTTTCCGGGCGCCCTCCCCAACCGCCTGTACCGACTGGGACTTGACTTCAAAAGGGTTTTCACCAGCCGCCTGACTGGTCGCAGCCCCTTCCTCCACCTTGCCGGCCCGCTCCTGGCCTTCCTGCTTGCCGCAAGCAGACAACACCATGAATCCACTCAAAGCGATGTACAACATGAAACGCATAACCTTATCTCCTCCCGATTTTTCCTTACACACGAATTCTGCGGCCCCTTGTCCGGTCCGCCCGGATCGAGAGACCGCCCAATAGCAAACGGAAACACCTTGCCCAAGCAACCTCCCGCCCCAGACAACCGCGACCTCTTCCCCCTGGAAATCAATGAGGAGAATGAAGCCGCCCGCTCATCACAGCAGAATTCGGAGCCCGGTTCAAGTTCGGCACCAGGAAATTCAGCTCTACAGCGGAAATCATGTCATATATGTGTAATCACATTGTCATTTTCCGTAAACGAGGGGGCTATAGAGTTTCTCCGTCCGATTCGGGCTCAAATGTTTCAAACCGGGAGAATAACGATGAAAGCACATTTTCTTGCCATGGCGGTGGGGTTCGCCCTTGCCCCGGCGGCCATGGCCGAGGATCCGAAATCATGGTTCAACGCGGGACGGGAAATCATCGCGGAATTCCAGACGCTACAACCGATTCCTGCAGGCAAGGCAAAACGGGTGATTTTGTTCATCGGCGATGGAATGGGAATTTCCACTGTTACCGCTGCCCGTATTCTGGAAGGACAGCTGCGTGGGAAAAAGGGGGAAGAAAACTTCCTGACATTTGAAACGCTTCCCTATACCGCTCTGGCCAAAACCTACAACACCAATCAGCAAACTCCGGACTCAGCAGGCACCATGACCGCGATGATGACCGGCATCAAAACCAAGGCCGGGGTCATATCGGTGGACGAAACCGTCACCCGGGCCGATTGCGCCAGTGCCAAAGGCAAAGAAGTGGCCACGCTGCTCGAATACGCGGAGATGGCAGGTTACGCAACCGGCGTGGTGACCACCGCGCGTATCACCCACGCCACACCGGCAGCCACCTATGCCCACGTTCCCGAACGCAACTGGGAAGACGACCACGACCTGCCGGATGAAGCCAAACAAAACGGTTGCAAGGATATCGCCCGGCAATTGATTGAGTTTCCCTATGGAAACGGCATTGAAGTGGTGCTGGGCGGCGGCCGCCGCAGCTTCCTGCCTCGCACACAGAATGATCCGGAAAATACCGAAAAAACCGGTGAACGGGATGACGGCCGGAACTTGACGGCCGAATGGGTCAATCAGTACCCCAATGCTGCTTATGTATGGAACAAAGCGCAGTTCGAAGCGATCGATCCCAATCAAGTGGATCATTTGCTGGGTCTGTTCAATCGCTCCCATATGGAATACGAATACGACCGGCCCGAAGACATCGGAGGCGAACCATCCTTGAGTGAGATGACTGAAAAGGCGATTCAAATACTTGACAAAAACCCCAAAGGTTTCTTTCTCATGGTGGAATCGGGCCGCATCGACCACGCCCATCATGCCGGTAATGCTTTCCGGGCGCTGACCGATACCATCGAACTGGCGAAAGCGGTCAAAAAAGCCCGGGCGCTGACCGACCCCGGCGATACCCTGATCATCGTGACCGCCGATCACAGCCATGTATTCACCATTGCCGGCTACCCCACACGCGGCAACCCCATACTTGGAAAGGTAATCGGTAACGATGCCTCAGGCAATCCCAAAACCGAACCGGCTCTGGCGGAAGACGGCAAACCCTATACAACGGTTTCCTATGCCAACGGTCGGGGCTTCGCCTTCCTCGAGACCGGCGGCGACACACATTACGACGAAGATCCTGCGGCCGGGCGTGAAGGGCACGACCTGAGCACCATCGACACCACGGATGAAGGTTTCCATCAAGAAGCGCTCGTACCCCTGTCATCGGAAACGCATGCCGCCGAAGATGTGGCCATCTATGCCGAAGGCCCCGGCGCCTATTTGCTGCATGGGGTACTGGAACAGAACGCGATCTTCCACGCCATGTGGGCGGCGGCCGTCGGTCACGCTCCCCCCTCCAAATGACCAGGGACACCAAAATGGCCCTCAAGGACTGGAAAGGTATGGGCGCTGCCCTATGTCTGGCGGTTCTTCTGACAGGATGCGCCGGCCCTGTGGAACCGCGCGGGAAGATGATTGCCACGGCGACGCAAGTCGCCGTGGACACGCCCTTGGTGGCCCGCTATGAAACCTTTCACGACACCCATGGCAAACCCCAAACTTGGTGGTATTTGCGCCGCGCGCACCGAATCGAAAAACGCATACCGCAACTGGGGCGGGCCTGGATCTGGACCCATCATCACGACCACTTGACAATGCAGCAAGTGCTGCTGCGGGAAAAGAGGGTGATCGATTACACCACCGCCGACCTCAAAAGCATCCGTAACCATCCGGAATGGAAAACTTTGAGGCACATGCTCGACCCCCATCTGCTGTCCCGCTTGAAACGAGGCACCAAAACACAAGTCATGGGGCATCCGGCTGTACGCTACGAAGGCGTGATCGAATCCACCAAGCTGAAAATCCTCTGGCTGGAGGATCTCCGATTACCCGCTGAAATCACAAGATCTCATCGCGGCCAGACGAGCCGTATTCGCCTGACCGCGTTATACCCTGAAGCTCAATCCCCGATTCAACCCATCAAGCTTGATGACTTCGAGCACATGGATTTCGCCGATCTGGGGGACAACGAAGCCGACCCGCTTTGGAGCCGCCTCGCTCATCCCCATTAATCGCAAGAATCAGCCCTTTCTGAAGACGATCCTGCCGTCCCCGGCGTCGGCGACGATGGTGTCCTCGGGGCCGAATTTGCCTTCCAGGATCTCCATCGCCAAAGGCTCCTCGATCAGATGCTGGATCGCGCGGCGCAGGGGCCGGGCGCCAAATACCGGGTCGTAACCCACTTCGGCGATGATGTCCAGCGCGCCCTCCGTGACTTCCAACCGCATTTCGCGCGCTTCCAGCCGCTTTTGCAGCCTTTGGATCTGCAACCGGGCGATGTCGTGGATGTGTTCGCGTCCGAGCGGATGGAACACCACGATCTCGTCGATACGGTTGATGAATTCCGGCCGGAAGTGGCGATTGACGTAGGTCATGACCTCGTTCTTCATCACCTTGTAGTCGGCGCCTTCCTGGGCCAGTTCCTGAATCCGGTCCGAACCCAGATTGGAGGTCATGATCACCACCGTGTTGCGGAAATCCACCGTGCGTCCGTGGCTGTCGGTAAGGCGGCCGTCGTCGAGGATCTGCAGGAGGATGTTGAACACATCCGGGTGCGCCTTCTCCACCTCGTCAAACAGGATCACCGAGTAGGGCTTGCGCCGTACCGCTTCGGTCAGGTATCCCCCCTCCTCGTAGCCCACGTATCCCGGCGGCGCGCCGATCAGGCGGGCGACGGCGTGTTTTTCCATGAACTCCGACATGTCGATGCGGATCATCGCCCGCTCGGTGTCGAACAGGAAGTCGGCCAGGGATTTGCACAGCTCGGTCTTGCCCACGCCGGTGGGCCCCAGGAACAGGAACGAACCCACCGGCCGGTTGGGATCGGACAGCCCCGCCCGTGAGCGGCGGATGGCGTTGGACACCGCGGTGACCGCCTCGTCCTGGCCCACCACCCGCTTGTGGAGTTCGGTCTCCAGCCGCAGCAGTTTCTGCTTCTCACCCTCCAGCATCTTGGAGACCGGGATGCCGGTCCACTTGGAGACGATTTCGGCGATTTCCTCCTCGGTAACCTTGTTGCGCAGCAGCTTGAATTCACGCTGCTCGGCTTCCTGGGCGGCTTTCAATTGCTCTTCCAGCTGGGGGATGACGCCGTACTGGATCTCGGCCATGCGTTGCAGGTCGCCGGCCCGCTTGGCGTTCTCCAGCTCCAGACGCGCCTGTTCCAGTTTTTCCTTGATCGCCTGATCGCCCTGGACGGCGGCTTTTTCCGCCTTCCAGATCTCCTCCAGCTCGGAGTATTCCTTCTCCAGACTGGCAATCTCCTCTTCCAGCGCCTCCAGGCGTTTCCGGGAGGCGGGGTCGGTCTCCTTCTTCAATGCCTCGCGCTCGATCTTGAGCTGGATCAAACGCCGTTCCAGGCGGTCCATGGCCTCGGGCTTGGAGTCGATCTCCATGCGGATCTTGGCCCCGGCCTCGTCGATGAGGTCGATGGCCTTGTCCGGCAGCTTGCGGTCGGTGATGTAGCGGTGCGACAAGGTGGCGGCGGCGATGATGGCCGGATCGGTGATCTCCACGCCGTGGTGCAGCTCGTACCGTTCCTTAAGGCCGCGCAGGATGGCGATGGTGTCCTCCACCGAAGGTTCGTCCACCAGCACCATCTGGAAGCGCCGCTCCAGCGCCGCGTCCTTCTCGATGTATTTGCGGTATTCGTCCAGGGTGGTGGCGCCGATGCAGTGCAGTTCACCGCGGGCCAGGGCCGGTTTGAGCATGTTGCCGGCATCCACCGCCCCTTCCGCTTTGCCGGCGCCGACGATGGTGTGGATCTCGTCGATGAACAGGATGATCTTGCCCTCCGCCTTGGCGATGTCGTTCAAGACGGCCTTGAGGCGCTCTTCGAATTCGCCGCGGAACTTGGCCCCGGCGATCAGCGCCGCCATGTCCAGGGACAGGATGCGTTTCTCCCGCAGCCCCTCTGGCACCTCGCCATTGACGATCCGCTGGGCCAGCCCTTCCACGATGGCGGTCTTGCCCACACCGGGTTCGCCCACCAGGCAGGGGTTGTTCTTGGTGCGCCGTTGCAGGATCTGCACGGTGCGGCGGATCTCCTCGTCGCGGCCGATCACGGGGTCCAGCTTGCCCTGCTCGGCCCGTTCGGTCAGATCGACACAGTATTTCTCCAGCGCCTGGCGCTGATCTTCGGCCGCCTGATCGGTCACCTGCTCGCCGCCACGGATCTCGTCGATGGCTTTTTCGATGACGCTTCGGGTGGCGCCGGCCTTGGTGAGGATCTCGGCCAAGGGGCCCTTGGCCTCCAGGGCGGCGAGGACGAACAATTCGCTGGCGATGTAGGCGTCACCTCGCTTCTGGGCCAGCTTGTCCATCAGATTGAGAATCCGGCCCAGGTCGTTGGAAATGTGCACCTCGCCACCTGCACCCTCGACCGTGGGCAGACGGTCCAGCGCCTTGCCCAGTTCGCTGCGCAGCTGGTTGACGTTGACGCCGGCCTTGGTCAGCAGGGGGCGCACCGTGCCGCCCTCCTGATCCAGCAGGGCGATCAACACATGCACCGGCTCGATGAACTGGTGGTCCTTGCCCAGCGCCAGGCTTTGGGCGTCGGACAGTGCTTCCTGGAATTTCGTGGTCAGTTTGTCCATTCTCATAATGAATAAAACCCTTTTGTCCGTTACTGAGGGGGGCGTGAAATTTTTCGCTGCTCAGTATGTGGGGATGAGGCGGGTTTTTTTCAACCGCGACGCCATATCAGAGTGGCCATCCGGCCACAGACGCCATCGCGGCGGTAGGAGAAAAAGCGCCCGGCATCGTTGTGGGTGCAGAAGCCGCCCCCATGGATGGCGGTGACGCCATGTCTTCGGAGGATGATTCCGGCAAGGTGGTAAAGATCGGCCAGAAAGCGATCGCCCGAGGGATGAAAGGCTTTGGCAAAAACTGGATTCCGGGCGGTGAAAGCCTCCTTCACTTCGGCGCCCACCTCGAACGCCCGGGGCCCGATGGCGGGGCCCAGCCAGGCGAGCGGCGGTTTCCGCCACGGGGGAGAGATCAAGGCATTGTCGAGAATGCCGCTCAAAAGACCGCGCCAGCCCCCGTGAACGGCGGCGACGGTATGGCCATCGGTGAGCAGGATGGGGAGACAATCGGCAGTCAGGACCACACACACTGCCTCGGGGAAACAGGTGAAGCTGGCATCGGCAACGGGAGGCAGGTCAGCGTCACACCCGCCCGCTTCTTTCCTGGGGCGGATCTCGATAGTCCTGGAGCCGTGAGTCTGGTTCAGCCAGTGGGGTTCGCCCGGCAACTCGAGGCGTTGTTTGAGCAATGTCCGATTGGCGGCGACCGCCTCGGGATCGTCGCCCACATGGGTGGCCAGGTTCCAGCTCCGGTAAGGCCCCCGGCTGACCCCGCCGGTTCGCAAAGTGGTGGCGGCGTGAATATGGGGAGGCGCGGGCCAGTCCGGAAGGAGCCAGTCCATTCAACCATTACTGCGGCTTCGTACGGCCTTGCCTATGGCCAAAAGGACCAGCATCGCCACCAGCGCGCCGAACATCAGCGGCAGATGGCCGACGAACCAGCGATACACGTCATCCATGAACTGGAAAATCTTTTCCAGGGTTTCCTCATCGAGATGGAAATGCCCGCCGTGGGCGAAGGCTTGGGAGACAGGCGCCAGAGACAGAACGATCAACAGGCGGATGGGCTTCATCGGCAAACACCGGCAGTTCAAGATCCGGCAAATCCTATCATACCGCAGGCTCATTTCTTGCTTGAAACCCGCCCGTTTTCCACCGGAGAAAGCCGGTACAACCCTCCCCTGGCATCCTTGAGGAGAAACAGAAAAGCCTGGCCCTTCACTTCCTGCCCATAGACATAGACTTGTTTTCCGGGCTTGTAGACGAAACCCTTGACCTGCTTGTTGGCCCGGTTGAGCTCCACCTGCCCGTACACATAGCCCGAGTCGGAAAATCCGTTGACCCGGATGCGGCAGACCTTGTTTTCGCATTCATCCGGCACAACCTTCTTCGAAGGCGCGCTGTGCGACCTCTCTTTTTCCAGCGTTTCTTCCGGCCGCCCGCTGAAAGTGAGGGTCGCCTCCATCAAGGCCGGAGCACCTCCCCGCAGCGGGACAAAATCCCCGGCCAGGGCGGGAAAGGCCAGCGTCATGGCAGTGAACACGGGTAAAAACAAAGACCCCATATTCAGGCAGCCCCTATTCAGCGGCCTCGACATCACCGGCCCCACGGATGTTTTTCTCCACATGGGCCGGATTGCCGAAATACAGCACATCCCCCGAACCTTCCAAATCCACCTTGAGCGACCGGGCCGCATGGACTTCGGCGTCCGCCGCACCAGTGATACGGATTTTCACGTCTTCGGCACGCAGCCTTCCAAGCCGGATATCGCCACTGCCGGAAACATCCACCGCCAGCCGCCCGACCCTGCCTTCGCCCGTCACATCGCCACTGCCCGAAAGCAGGATCGCCAGGGAAGGCGAGTCGATGCCGGTCAACCTGACATCCGATGCCCCCTCCACCTCCAACCGTTCCAGCCGGTTCGTGGTCGCCTCGACCCGGACCCTGCCCTGGCTCTGGAAGGAACGGGCAGTGGAGAGGATCAAGCGGCCCCCGCTCACTTCGGTGTCGATCAGTGGAATCAGGTTGTCGTCGGCCTCGACGATCACTTCACACTGCGTCCCCCGCCGCACCACCAGATCGACACCCGCCCGGACGGTGATTTCACTGAAACAGGGCAACGGGCGCCGTTGCCGGGAACGCTGGCCGTTACCGGTCACCACCCCGGAACCGCCCTCCCCCACCACGACGCCGTCGATGACGATCTTGCCGGTATAAGCTTCGGCCATGAGCAGACCCGGGAACAAGGAAATCAAGACCACCAGGATTTCCCATCGCAACATGACGGCCCCTTTCAATTGGAGGCCTGCTGGGTCGCCCGATGCAACTCGACCCGGCGGTTTTGCCCGTCGTTGGGATGATGGCCCGGCAACGGCGCTTCCTCGCCCCGCCCAACGACCAGCAAGCGTTGGGGACTCACCCCGAAATGCTCGACCAGATAGGATTTGACCGCGCGGGCCCGGGCCAGGGACAACCGTTTGTTGTACTGTTCCGAACCGATCGCGTCGGTATGGCCTTCCAGCACGATCCGCTCGTCCTTGAACCGGTCCATGGTCAACATCCTGCCGATTTCGTCGAGATAGCCCCGGGCCTCGTCCAACAATTCGGCCGAGCCGAAGGCGAACTGGATCGGCAGAGCGATCCCCACCGTCTCCTGGGCGGCCGGCCGCGCCTGGGACTGTTTCTCATGCGCCCTGGGGGTAAACATCAGCGAGCGGGTCTTGACCTTGGGCCGCTCATCGGCCGCCTTGTCGGGAAACAACAGTTTGGCCATTTCATCGGCGCTGGGCGGGGCGTTGAACACCCTGACCTCTTCGGCCATCGATGGCGTCGCGGCCCCCAGCACGGCGAGCGTGGCCACCATGGCCCGGACATCCGGAAAACGTTTGCGCTGTTTCATCTCTTCCACCTCTATCTGTGACTTGAGGGACATTATTTGGCTTCCCAACGGGTCACCCGGCCCTCGGTATCAAAAAACACCACTTGGGTCCGGTATTCCCAGGATTCGCCCCAGGGCCCCTTCTTGGTGCCCTGGCAGGTGTAGCAGCGCCGGCCCCAGGCGGCGCGCACTTGTTCTTTGGTCATGCCCTTGGCGATCATGCCCGCGCGAATGATTTTGACGAGTTGGGGGTTCCACTCGGGATGCCGGGCGATGTAGTCTTCGCGCCGCACGGGTGCGGTTTCGCAGGCGGTGATCAAAATCAAGACAGCTAAAATAGTGAGCCGTTTCATGGTGCTTGTCTCCTATTGCGCCGCGGCATTTTGCTGGTTTTGGGGAAGCACTTGAAATTCATCTCCGGCATAGACGCGTTGTGCATCTTTGGGGTTGCCTGGTTTGAATTCACCGTCGCTGGTCAAAGGCAGGTCTTCGGCAGTGACGGGTTTGGGGGAAGCCACCGCGCGGATTTTATCCACCCCGGCCGGCGCGCCTGCCGTCAATTTGAACGGTGCATTGCTGGGCGGGATGCGGTAGGTTTTCCCGGGCAACACATAATTATCGTTCTGGTGGGGATTGGGAAACAGCGTGGCCACTTGTCCCGCCGCGTTGACGGTGACGATGCGGACAAACATGGGTTTGCTGACCTTGAAGAATACGGCAACTTCGTCACCAATCACTACTTGTTCCTTATCGGTCCAGACCTTTAGTTCACCCAAGGTTGGTTGTTGCCCGGCGTCTTTCTTCGGCGCCGCTGGTTTTGGGGTTTGTTGGACCACGGGCGTTTGGGCCACAGTGCTATTGGCTTGCTGCCGGTATTGGGCGAGCATGGTGTTCACCTGTTGCCTGCGTACCTTGGCGATGACGTCCAGCGGCACGTTTTCAAACAAGGCCAGGTACAGTGCTTCGCTGACCGGTTCGGTTTGAGTCACGCCATATTCCGTTTTGAAGGCTTCAATGGCTTGCATGGTGGCTGCGTCCAAACGTCCGGTGATTTTGACGGGCTTGCCGTATAGATAAAGATATTCCTGGATTTTGACGATACGCTCGGTGGGTCCCATGCGGTAATAGTCTTCGCGAATTTGATCCAGCACTACCCGGTCCGGCTGGGAGTTGGGAATCAACCGCCAGTAGGGGAGCTTTTGATATTTGCCGACAATCTGGATGATACTGAGCTGGACCAACAGGCGGATGGCGGCGTGACGGCCCTGGATTTTCTTGATGTTGCCCCGCAGTCCCAGGGTTTGGCCGTAGACAGTAAAGCCCAGTTCATCTTTACCGACGCCTTTATGAACCCGGATGCTATTGACTGCTTGCATAAAAGGGATGCCGGTAAAGGTTTTGAAATCCACCAGATTGAAATCCAGGGTGATGCGCGCCAGCGAACTTTTGCGGATATCACTGAAATCCAGGCCCATGGGCACGCCCAAATCCTCGGCGCTGCCGCTGACATCGGCGCCTTCTTCCTTGGTGACCAGGCCGCGGTCAAATTCGGTGAGTCCACCCACCAGCACCACATTGGGCAGATATTTGTCGCCCCATTGGGTATAACCGGTCTGGGCCGTGCTGATCATGAACTCCGGGTCGAAGGGAACATACAAAATCTCGCCGCCGATGGCGTTGAGGGCGCTTTTCACCATTTCTGAAATGTCCTGGGGAATTTCCCCCTGAGTGGGCAGGGAGGTGCCGGTATTGTCGCGTACGGGTTTTGACATCACCCTGAGGGGGCCGCGCCCATATATCACATTGGCTTTCCCCAAGTCTGCGATTGCCTGGCTGAAGACCGTAGAATTTACTTCCGGCAAGGTTTGGTTTAAGTCCAGATCGACATCTTGCGGGCTGAGGCCACATCCGCTGATTAAGGCGGCAATGAAAGCGCCAAGGATAAGGGAGGTTAGGCGTAAATTGGTTGAAACTTTCATGATCGGCCTGCAATGCTAATGGAGTCTTTATTTTGATACCGCCGTGGCGCCGTTGACATCGGAATTGTTGATAATGATCACTCCCGGGGGCAGATCGACGCCCGGCTTGATGACAATATTGCCCTGGCCCACCACGCCGTCTTCCTCGGAGATCACCTTGTCGCTGCCCATCATCAGCAGGCCCTTGGCTTTACTGTTGATGAAGGATTCGTTGATGCCGGTTTGTAACGAATCATCCACGGGGGTATCCAAAGGGATGCCGTCGTTCAGATCCGTCGCCATGCCCGGTCCTGGATGGAACAAGCATACAAACAGCCCGATCATCGATATTTTGTGGGGAAAAAGGTTGGACATCATGGTTATCCTGTAAACACTGGGTTTTTTGAATCCAAAAAAGCCAACGGCACATCCTTGTGCTCATGTTGACTTGTCGGCGGGTTATTCGATTACGACTGATCCTTGGTCTGCCCGTCCGCCATTCCGGGCGGTGTTTTGGCTGTTACGGATAGTGGCGCGGTTGCTGATACGGGTATTGCGCAAAGTGGAGTTTTTGATCTTGACCGTGCCCTGGTTGGCTTCGGACTGTTTTGATCCGAATCCAAAAACACCACCGCCAGAACCGGATGCCGTGTTGCGTGAATTCGAGATAGTCGCATTATTGGTGACAGAACCGCCGGTGATGGTAGAGCCTTCAGCCAAAACGGAACCGGTGTAAACAGCGCTCATGCCCAATGCCAAAGCCAGAATTTTGATGGATTTTTTCATTTGTCAGTACCTCTGAATAGATCATTGATGTTAAGTCATGTGTTGGTGTCAATGTCATCATCAACACTCACCCCCTATACACGGACACGGGAGAAAAAATTTGCCGCGCACCGCAAAAAAATTTATAGCATAGAACCCCGGCACCCTCCCGAAATTCATTAGATACTTATAGATCACTTCATATAGAGCCTACACAATCACCCATCCAGACGCTCAACCGGAGAACCTATGAGTAGTCGGAAGCCTTACACTTAGATATCCCCCTCAGCACCAAGACACAAACTTTCCAAAGCCATGTTGAAGGTAACCTGTTGATTTTATAAATACCAGAATCTCATAAAATTATTGTCGGCGTACTCACAGATCGAGTTTTAAATTATTCTGGAATTTTGGAACGATATTTTCCAGCGCAATCAGACCCCCCCCCTAAATACCGATTATAAGATTCCAATAAATACTGATAAAAAATATAATTATTTAATTAATTTCCACCACCCTGGGATATCAAACGGAACCATCGGTTCATAAGCTTAAGCTTAAAACCCATAAAATCAATGTGTAAAAATAATTTACACACCGACAAATTTTCATCGACTTGGCTGATAAGCGGCGCCATCCTGGCGCCGCTTATCGCGGAGCTGAGCGACGGGGTAGGAAAGAAACGACACGAGACCGTCCGGTGAAAGATGGATCAATCCCGGCGGCGCTTAGGATAACCGCAAAGGACGGGTCGAGGAAAAACGGGATAGCAACGAGAGTGTACGGAATAAGCCAAGGCGCCGCCTATCAAGACGCTAGAGTCGAACGTCCGTCCTGCCGGCCCGTCCGGGGCCGCCAGAACGGAAGTCGCTCAGCTCCGCGTTAATCTTCCTTACACTCTTACACTTAACACCTACATTTTTGTCACTTCAGGACGACACTTGATTACCCTCTTCAACGAAAAATGCGTCGGCTCAAGGGTCAAGCCATGTCTCCAAAAAACGACATGACGCGCCCGCTTCCCTGGTCCAGCTTCAAAGCGCACACTTTCGCGGTGTGTCAGGAAGCCTGAGACATAATTTACAAGAGTGACCGGCGTGATATACTCACGACCCATCATCAATGACCCGCAAGAGAAAGCAGACTGTAACACATTGAATTTATTTGATTAGTCATGCGCAACACCAGCTGACGATTGAAGCCAGCCCGGCACTCGAATTCAATGAATTACATGCAGGATACATTCATCACATTCGCGGCATCCATGTACAAATAAATGGCATGAAAAGTGCTTAGACTCCAAGGGCTGTCAATGCACCGTGAACAGCTTGACCAATCCAGCCCCCGGAGACTTGGTCATTGCAATCCGGCGCAGCCCCCCCGGCAGCTTGCGGCCGCGCTATTGGAGGCGGCGATCCGTCAATATCGCCGTACTGCTTGAATATTTGGATTTTTTTATAGGAGAACAATATGAATAAGCCAACCGGACTCTCAGTAACCCCCTCCCCAGCCATGCCGGACTCGCGGGGCGATCCGCTAGATCGAGAGCGCATCACCAAGGCGAAGATTTCCTACAATACCCGTAATATCCCCCTCGATATCGCCCGTTTTTTGCTGCAAGGCGACGTGCAACCCAAGGCCGGCGACCTGGTGTTGGCGAAAATCGTGTCGATCGGCCAGCACCAGCGCCTGGAGCTGCCCTGTGGCCGCCGGGCGGGCCTGTACGTGGGAGACGAAGTGATTGTTTGCTATGGCGCCCGCTACGCGCCCGATCAGTTCGAGGCGTATGTGCCTGATTCTCTGGAAGCGTGTCATTTGGTTGCAGCGGGGGGCGTCGCGGCCAAAAGCACCAGCCGTCACCGCCGGATCAAGGCCGCCACCGACATTCTGCCTGTCGGCTTGCTGGCCGACGAAAACGGCAAGCCCATCAACCTCGGGGACTGGCCGGCGGTCGGGCCGGTTGCATGCCAGCCGGAAAGGCCGTTTACCGTGGCGGTTCTCGGCAGTTCCATGAATGCCGGCAAAACCACGACAGCGGCGGGCGTGATTCATGCCCTGAAGCGGCGGGGCTTGTCGGTCGGCGCCGCGAAAGTCACGGGAACCGGCGCCGGTGGGGACCGGTGGAAGATGATCGATGCCGGCGCGGATCAGGTGCTCGATTTCACCGACGCCGGCCTGGTTTCGACGTTTGGTGTCAACAAACAGGTGCTGGAGTCCATTTTCGGTTGCTTGATCGACAATTTGGCCCTCGCCCGTCCCGATGTCATTGTCGTGGAGGTTGCCGATGGCTTGTTCCAGAAGGAAACCGCCACTTTGTTGTCTTCGGGAATCTTCAAGGCATCCATTGATTCGTTGATCTTTGCCGCGAGGGAATCCCTGGCCGCCAAGGCCGGCGTGGATTTCCTGCGGCGCAAGGACTTCCCCCTGAGCGCCGTCAGCGGTGCGATCAACGCTTCCCCATTGGCCAGACGCGAGGCGGAAACGGTGATCGATCTGCCATTGTTGACGCCGGAAGAGGCGGGCGAACTGCTCTACGGGCAATTTCAAGCGGCCCGGGTTTCCGGCAAGGCGGAGGCAAGCGTCCAACCCCTTTCCTGCGCTCAAAGATAAACATGCCTGTCCCGAAAATGCTCGATTCCGGGCGGAAACAGATTTTCCGCAAGCTCGTTGCCATTGGCTTCATGCAAGCGTTGCTGACGGTCACCTCCGCCGTGCTGATCAGTTTCCTGTTCGATCAATGGATCGCCGGTGACGCTGGCGGGTTCGGCGCCAGCGTCTGGGGTATCGCTGGCGCATTACTCCTGACCACCTGCGGCGGCGCGCTGCTGCGGTATGCGGAAAAGGTCAATGCCGAGCGGCTCGGGCAGGCCTATACCTATGAGGTCCGCCTGGCCCTGTACGACCAACTGGTGGACATCGCCCCCTGGACTTTGCAGAAGCGCAGCCGGGGCGGTCATTTATTGCGCTTCATCGGCGATCTGACCGCCTTGAGGCAATGGCTGAGCCAGGGGTTGGCGGTGTTGACGGTGGCGCTGATCACCAGCACCGTGGCAATACTGGTGTTGGCGCTGATCAATCCGGTGCTGGCATCGACCGTTGGGCTGATCCTGTTGCTCGGCGCCGGTACCGCCATCGCCTCGGGCCGGAAGTTGCACGACCGCATCAAGGAATCGCGCAACCGCCGGGCGCGTATCGCCGCCAACGTCAATGAAAAAATCGCCTTTCTCCCGGTCGTGCAAGTATTCAATCAAATCAAGCGCGAGCGCAATGTCCTGGCCGGGCAAAGTCTGCGCCTGAAGCGGGCGATGATCGAGCGCGCCAAGGTCATCGGCCGCTTGAGGGGGATCACGGAAGCGACCAACGGCATCGCCACCCTGGGCGTGTTGCTGGTGGGCGCCTACGAAGTTTCCAGTGGGCGGACGACCCCGGGAATGGTGGTTGCCTCGATGAGTGTCCTGGGAATGTTGCTGCCCTCGTTCCGCAACCTGGGACGGATTTACGAGCTCTGGCATGGGTACCGGGTCTCCCTCAACCGCATCGAGTCCTTCATGGCGACGCCCGAATTGATTATCGACAAGCGGGGCACCAGGAAACTGAAAGTCACCAAGGGAGAAATCAGATTCAAAGAAGTCCGCTTGGGCAATGTATTCAAAAATCTCAATGGCACCGTGCCCGGCGGAACGAAATTGGCACTGGTGGGCCCCAACGGCGCCGGAAAATCCACCCTGATCGACATGATCGGGCGCATGGTGGAACCGGATTCTGGAACCATCTATATCGATGGCCAGAATATCGAACGCTGCAAGCTGGCCTCGCTCCGGCGCGCCATTGGTATCGTCAGCCCGGATTTACCCCTTTTGAGGGGCACTGTCGAACGGAACCTGCGTTACCGCAAGCGCCGCGCCACCGAAGAAGAGTTGGCGAGGGTTTGCCGCCTGTGCGGCGTCGATCAAGTGGCTCTCGAACTGCCCGACGGCCTTGGCACCCGCGTCGTGGATGGCGGGGCAAATCTTTCCTTGGGCCAGCGTCAGCGTATCGCCCTGGCCAGAGCCTTGCTCGGCAAACCGAAAATTCTGCTGCTCGATGAAGCCGACGCCAATCTCGACCAGAAATCCAAGGCGTTGCTGGACGACATCCTGGATGATTTCAAGGGTACCGTGATCATGGTGACACACCAGTTCGAACGGGTGATCAAGGCCGACCTGGTTTGGCACCTGGATGACGGTCAGATCATAGAGTCAGGCCCTCCCGACAAGTTATTGCAGGGCAGTGGGCCGACCGCATCCCTGTTCCGCTCTGCCCGGCGCGACCGGTTCGGGATGGCGGGGTAGGGCCGCGACGCCCGCTTTACCTTCGATGGACGGCATACAAGGAATTTTCTGCATGAAGACTTCAAAAAAACGGCCAAAGCGCTGCAACCGGCATTGCGGCAACACCATTGCGCCTGGATTCAGTTATCACCTCCAGGTGCCTCCGGGCGGGGCCTTCGGCCGGCCGGTTCTTGTCGCGGTACATGGCATTTCCCACCGGGCCAAGGAACAATTGCGCGCGTTTGCGGATTTCGCCGGGCGGAAGAACTTCGTCCTGGTGGCACCGTTATTCGGCCGAAAACACTTTCCCGCCTATCAACGCCTGGGGGTCAGCGACAAGCCGGTACCCTGTTATCCCGATCTTGCCCTCAACCGGCTGCTGGAAGAGCTCGGGGGGCGCACCGGCGCGGATACCGGAAAGGTCTATCTGTTCGGCTATTCGGCCGGCGGACAATTTGTGCACCGTTACGCGATGGCGTACCCGGAAAAAGTCCGTGCGGTGGCGATGGGTTCGGCGGGCTGGTACACCTTCCCCGACCCGCAAGCACCGTTTCCCCGGGGGCTGCGCCTGCGGCCCGGATCGCGCTTGCCCGAACTCGACCCTTCGCGTTTTTTGAAAATACCCATGGCGGTGTTCGTGGGCGAACGGGATGTCGAAAGCGATGCTACATTCAAGCGCTCTCCCCGCCTGGATCTGCAACAAGGATCGACCCGGGTGGAAAGAGCCCGGCGCTGGGCGCAGGCAATGCGAACCGCGGCTCGGTTGCACGGATTCGATACGGCGTACCCCTGCCACCTGCTGGCGGGCTGCGGCCATTCCTTCGCTGATTGTGTCAGCCACGGGAAACTGGCGGAAAAAGCCATCGATTTTCTGTTTTCCCACGCAGGAAAACAACGAACGGCGCCGTCTCAACCCCCTGTCAATTTCCGGCCTGCGCGCCGGATCGCTTGAAAAACACGCAACGGAGAAGCTTATGAAAAACTTTGTCTTGATCAAGTCGGGTATCGATGTGCAACCTTTCCTGGATGAAATCAACCGCCATCCCAATCCTTGGGAATTACACACCGGGCGCCAGGACAAGATCAAGGTGCAGCGGGAAGCCCGCGCCATTCCCTTGCGAGGCATCGTCAAGTCGAAAATCATGGGGCGCAAGCGCTATGACGTTCACGAAAGCCGGTTTACCACGATCTCCAAACAATTTCCGGTATGCATCGAATTCATCAAGCAGTTCGCACAGGAAATCGGCGGTGAACTGAGCCGGGCGAAACTGGTGAACCTGCCGCCCGGCAACCGCGTCTATCTGCATATTGACCGGGGGGAATATTACAAGATCCGCAACCGTTACCATTTGGTCTTGAGCACGGGCCCGGAGGGGAGCTACCTGAAAGCCGGCGATGAATCGGTGCGGATGAAAACCGGCGAATTATGGTGGTTCGACAACAAAGCCCCCCATGAGTCTTACAATGACTCCGATCAGGACCGGATTCACCTGATCTTCGACCTGTTGCCCAAAACGGCCCAACAGTCACAAGCCGGATCTGCGGATTGAGCGGGCGGCCTTGATGACTATTCGCTTGAAATATCTGGCTCTGCTGTCGGGGACCGCGTTTTCACTGTCCCTGACAGCCGGTGAAAACACCGCTCTGGAAGGCAAGGAGATTTATCGCCTGATCCGCCAGCAACAGGAAATGCTCCGGCGGCAACAAACCCAGATGCAGGCGCTGAGAAAACAATTGAAGGCGCAACAGGAGCAAATCGAGGCTTTACACAAACTGGTCCGGGAGCAGCGCCGGGAAACGGAAAACAAACAGAGGCGGACGGCAAAGAAAGTCAAATCCCTGGCTGCTACCTCCAATAAGGTCAAAATCGGCAAGAAAGGATTGCGGATTGAATCACGGGACGGCGATTATACTTTTCAGGCCGGCGGCCGGATTCACGCCGATTACGCCTATTACGATGACGACAGGACATCCATGGGCAACGGCGCCAGCCTGCGCCGCGCCCGAATCCACTTCAAGGGTAAATTTCTCCGGGATTGGCGCTACAAGGCTGAAATCGACTTTGCGGAAGACAGCAACGTTGGCCCCCGGGCCGTTTGGTTGGCATATAAAGGCTGGCAGCCTGTCACCTTGAGGATCGGAAACTTCCAGGAACCGTTCAGCCTTGAGGAAATGGGAGGTTCAAACGCCATCACCTTTATGGAAAGATCCCTGGGCAACAGCTTTGCGCCCAGCTACCATCTGGGTATAGGGCTGGATACCCAGGGGGATTTCTGGAGTTTTTCCAGCGGCTTGTTCGGTGAAACCGTGGGCAGAAAGGACGATACCGTCGACGATGGCTGGGGTATCGCCGCGCGGGCCACCCTGGCGCCCATCCTTTCGGACCGCAGGCTTTTGCACCTGGGCTTTTCCAGCGAATATCGGCATACCGACGACGACGATCGAATCAGGCTGCGCGCGCGTCCGGAGTCCAATGTCACCAACCGCCGGCTGGTGGACACCCGCACCATCAACGGCGTCAAGAAGACGGTTTTGCTGGGTGCGGAGTTCGCCGCTTTGTATGGCCCGTTGTCAGTGCAGGGTGAATATTTCCACGATTTCGTGGTGCGCGACCGGGCCCCAAACCTGGGTTTCGATGCCGCATACGTGCAGGGAAGCTGGTTCTTGACCGGCGAGTCCCGTGCTTATCGGCCCAAACGCGGTGTTTTCGGGCTGATCAAGCCCCTTCATGACTATGGCGCGTGGGAAGTCGCCCTGCGTTACAGCTGGATCAATCTCAACGACCGGGATATCCAGGGAGGAGAGCAGACCAACTATACGCTTGGATTGAATTGGTACGTCAACTATAACGTGCGTTTCATGATGAATTACATTTTCGCCAAGGCCCATCCCAACAGAAATTCTGTCCGTGAAAATGTGAACATTTTTCAGATGCGGGGACAGGTGGTGTTTTGACAACCTGGGGTCAACTGTTCAAGGCACCCACGGACCATCCACTCACTGGTTTCAAGAAGCGCTATAACGGGCGTTGGCATGGCAGACGGCGCATGCGGGAGATGAACGGCGCCCGCTTGCGGTTTCAGCAACGGATCGGCGATGACGGGAGGGAAAAAAGCGAGAGAATGTCCGTCTGATATAAAATGAGACATCGCAACGGAGAATGGCTATGAACCGGTCTGGCCCCAACCTGCATTCCTTCCTGCTTGGTCTTTTCCTGCCGGTGCTGATCGCCGGCTGCGCCTCCTCGCCCGTCGATGAAATCGCCGCTGTCCAGCCGGATCAGGTGGACAAACTCTACGTGGTGGACTGTCTGCTCCCCGCCCAGGTGCGCAAGCTGGGCCAGCACCTCACCTACCTGGCGGCGAGAAGGCCCGTCCGCACCACGGCCATCGACTGCGAGATCCGGGGCGGGGAGTATGTCGCCTACGACCGGAGCAACTACGCCACCGCGCTCAAGGTATGGCTGCCCAAGGCCAAGGAGGGCGACCCGAAGGCGCAGACCTATGTGGGGGAAATCTTCGAGAAGGGCCATGGCCTCCCACCGGACTACCAGGCAGCGGCCCAATGGTATCGCCGGGCGGCCGAACAGGGCTACGCCCCGGCGATGATCAACCTCGGCTTTCTCTACGAAAAGGGACTCGGCGTCCCCCGGGAACCGGTGACCGCGCTCAACTGGTACCGCAAGGCTTCCGGGCTGGACAAGACCGACATCGCCTTCGCCGCCTCGGTGGCGGTCTACAACCGCAAGATGGAGGCCCTGCGTGAGGAGGCTTCCCGCTATCGCCAGGAAGCCGCCGGCCTGCGGGAGCGGCTGACGGCGTTGCAACGGCAACAGCGCAAGACCTCGGCCTATCTCCAAAAATACCGGGCACAGGTCGATGCGAGCCGGCGCGAGATCCGGCGGCTCAAGAAACTGCTGGACAGCCGCCCCTCCGGAGGCGATACCGGCCAGGATGAGGCGCTGCGGAAAAAGTTGCAGCGGCAACTGGCCCAATTGCAGGAAAAACAACAGATGGTTTCCCTGCTGGAGCAGGAATTGAAAGCCCAGAACCGGAAACTGGCCTCTCTCGAGCAGGGCAGCGCCCAGGCCCTCCAGGAAAAGGAAAGCAGAATCCAGGATCTGGAAACCGAGCTGGCCCGGCGCGATCAGGCATTGCTGGCCCTGCGGCGACAACTCTCCGACAGCCAGGAAAGGTTGAAATCCCTCAGGCGCCAGGTCGCCGGAGACAATCAGGCGCTCCAGAGCCAGATGGACCGCCTGCACACGTTGGAAAAAACTCTGGCGGAAAAGGAGCGTGCCGGCACTGCCACCCGGGAAGAACTGGCAAGACTGAAGGAAGCGTTACAACAAAAACAGGCGGCCATCGAAAACCAGCGTGCCAGGCTGGCGCAAAACGAGGCGGTGCTGAAAGCACTCGTCGAAAAAAACCGCACCCTGGCGCAAACCCTGGCGGAACGGGAAAAACAGGTGGAAACCCTGCGAACCAATCTCGCCGGCAGCGAGGAGCGGATCCAGGTCCAGGAAGGCCGGCTCAAGTCCCTGGAGTCCGAGCTCGTGCGCCGCGATCAGGCACTGAAACAGCTGAACGAACGCCTGGCCGCGGCGAACCGGACACTCCAGTCCCAGCGACAGGCATTGAAAACGCTTGAGCAGGAACTGGCCCGAAAACAGGCCGCCGGCACGGCTGGTCAGGCGGAGGTGGAAAAACTCACCACCCGCTTGAATGCCAAGGAAGCCGAAATCCAGCGCCAACTGGAAACCATCCGCAAGCTGGAAACCGATCTGGCCCGCCTGCGGCAACAACGGCCGGCGAAGGATCAGGGGCCGGGACTGGTGGCCAGGACTCAGGCCCCTGGCGAAGGCGATCTGTGGATCGAAATCATCGACCCCCCCCTGCGGCCCCAGCGGGGTGAATTGATGGTGGTGACCCGCGGACTGGTGGAAGCCCGGACCATCGTCGGAAAAATCCACGCCGCCGCCCCCTTGCTGGCCTTCATCGTCAACGACCAGGACTTCATTCCCGATGCCGACGGCAACTTCAAGGTAAGGGTGGCCCTCAAGGGACAAAAAACCCCCGTTCGCCTCACTGCGATCGACAAACAGAGCCATCGCACCGAACTGGAGTTCATGATTCTGCGGAAACAGGAGGCAGGCGGTTCGATCACGGTGGGTCCGGGTGAGCCCCAGAGCACCTCCGATTTGAGCCGGGTTCTGCCCCGCAAAATCTTCGGCCGCTATTACGCCTTGATCATCGGCAACAACGCCTACCGCTTTCTGCCCACCCTGGACACCCCCATCAACGACGCCCGGGGGCTGGCGAAGGTTCTCCGGGAACGATACGGGTTCGAGACGAAAGTGCTCACCGACGCGACCCGCTACGACATCCTCAAGGCGCTCAACGAATACCGCAAGAAGCTGACCGAGAAAGACAACTTCCTCATCTATTACGCCGGCCACGGCACCATGGAAGAAGTCACCCGCAGGGGATTCTGGCTGCCGGTGGATGCGGAGCTGGAAAACACCGCCAACTGGATCTCGAACCAGGACATCACCGATCTGCTGCGGATCATGAGCGCCGGGCACGTCATGGTGATCGCCGACTCCTGCTACTCCGGGGCGTTGACCCGAAGCTCGGTGGCGCGGCTGGAAACCGGCATGAGTCCCGAAAAGAAGGCCGAATGGATCAAATTGATGCTGAAGGCGCGCTCGCGCATGGCTTTGACATCAGGCGGCCTCAACCCGGTTCTGGACGGCGGCGGGGAAGGGCACTCGGTCTTCGCCAACGCCTTGATCAAGGCGTTGCAGAAAAACGGCGGCATCCTGGAATCCTTCCGACTCTATACCGAGGTTTCCGCCCTGGTCGCCCATGCGGCCCGGGAGCAGGACTTCCATCAGGTGCCGGAATTCGCCCCCATCCGCCACGGCGGCCATGAGGCCGGCGAGTTCTTCTTCGTCCCCAGAGCGGCGGCCAACGACATGCAGGCAGGGCTTTGACGAAGCTTCCACCCCGCCGGGGGCGGGGTGGAAGATGGGGCTCAAAACTGCACGCGGCCGCCGAAAGTGACGCGGTGACTGGCCACCCGGTCGTATCCGACCAGCGCCTCGTAGCCCACGAAAGCCGAGATACCATGGGCCAGGGTGGCGGTCAGATTGCCGCCCACCAGAGCATAGTCACGGTCGGGATTGGGCACATAGATGGAAAATTGCTGCGCCGCCGGATCGCCGACGAAACTGGCCTTGATGGAACGGCTGGGATCGCGGAATTCATGATGCCATTCGCCGCGCAACTGCGGTGCCAGAACGCCCCAGGGAAAACTGAAGGCGTAGGAGGCCTGGCCGCCAACGATGCTTTTCATCGATTCGATGTCCTGATCGTCGAACCGCAGGGCCCAGCCGGCTCCACCGTTTTCCTTGTAATCGTCGACGTTGAGCTTCAGATAGCTGAAACGGGCATAAGGGGTGAAAGACACGGAACGCCAGTGAAGATCGTAACCGCTGCTCAGGGTGACGCCCCATTGCTGGCCATTGGTATCGCCCCTGGCTTTGGCGTTGACGAAATCCAGGTTGTCCGGATTGCTGGAAGTGGTCAGGGCGTAGCTGATCTTGCGGGTAGTATCGAAGTTGAGGTGCCCGTAAGTCGCCAGAAGGTCGATGTATAGATTCTCGACAGGATAGAACGAACCGTACAGGGTGCCGATGTAGGAATCGTTCTCGGCCTTGCCGGCGTTGTTCTTGAAGTCGTTGTCGGAATTGATGTAGGTAAAGGCCGCCCCCAGGACAAGGGATTCGAACACTTGATAATCCGCGCCGGCGGTGAAACTCCAGTTGTCGAAATCGAAACCCTTGATCTCTCGGGTGGAATCCACCTCCCCCACGTGATAACTGGTATTGAGCCAGACCCCCAGTTTCCCGAACGCGTCGCTGCCGGCGTTCCCGCCCCGCAAGGGCTGACCATCCTGGTACAATTGGATGCCGGCGAAACGGATGGTGTCGAGACCGGCGTGCAGCGTCTCCAGCCGGCCCAGGATCGAGGTGTTGACGACGCTGATGTTGCTGGACATGGTCCGGGTGGCCTGGATGCCGTAGGCGGTCAATTGCTCGGGGGACACCTGGAACAGCGCCTGGCCGACCTCGGAACTGCCTTCGCCTTCAAACGCGGTGCCCACCAGTTTGCTGCACCGGTCGCGGAAATTTTCCTCCAACTGCTCATTGCGGTTGAAACAGGCGTCGAAAAGCGTATCGGACATGCTTTTCTGGGTCTGGTTGAGGGATTGACCGATGGGCAGGGGGTTGTAGGCCGCCAGAAGCTTCTGCCGCCAGTCCGGTGTCAACAGGGCGACGACACCGCACAGGGAGACGCAGGTCAAAGTGACCGCCTTTCCCAGAAACTGGGAACGCTGGGGTTCCTGATTCATTATTTCTCCTCCCGATTTTGATTGTTCTGCCTGGCAATACAACCAACAAGCAACAGGAATGTCAACCCTACCCATTGACGCCACAGGCTCAGCTCCACCATCCCGGCGACACAAAAACCGGCGAAAGCGGCGATCAGCGCAATATCCAGCGGCTTCTTCCTTTTTTCTTCTCCCCGAATGGATCTCCACAGCCCCAGGGGAAAACCGAAAAAGAGCGTGAACGCCAGCAGCCCGCCCACTCCCAGCTCCGCCAACAATTCGAGAAATATATTGTGCGCCCAGGGCGTTATCCGCGGATCGACCACAATCCATTCCGGCAGCGGTTGCAGATGGAAGCGGTACAAAAGGCGGAAGCTGCCAACGCCGTGTCCCGTCCAGGGAGCCTCCAGAAACATCCGCCAGGCGGCGATCCACAAAGGAAGACGGGTGCCGGCGGTGGTCAGGGAACGAAACTTCTCCGCCAGCTGGAATCCCGTCAGGGCATCGACCAGAACCAAAGCGGGAACACCCCACAACAACATTTTGCCCAGCCGGCGTCTATCCCCCAGCCCCCAATAAAAGACCGTCACCCCCGTGGCGGCCACGAGCAGGGACAGGCGGCTGCGGTACAACACGGCAACGGCCAGGGCCATCATCACCGCCACCGGCACCGCCCACCTCCCCCTTCTCACCCTGTCCAGCCGCCACAACGCCAGGGAAAAAGGGAGAAAAACCTGCAAGATCACCACATCATTGGGCACCTTGAAGGCGGTCAGGCGGCTCAGCCCGATCCACTCCGAAGGCGGACACCCCGGATGCGTGGCGGCGACGAGCAACAACCATCCCGCCACCGCGATCGTGAATCCCGTCATCGTCCAGCACAGGCGAATCATGTCGGGAAAACGAAAATAGCCTGCGACCAGCAAACAGACCGCGGCGGCGGGAAGCAGGGCCAGCGATAAATTCAGACTTCGCCGGGGGTCGGCCGATACTGCGTTTCCCAGCGCCAGCACCAACGCCAGCCCAGCCAGCACACGCAACAACGAAGGAGAATACCGGGCGGGAACGGTCAGCACCGCATACCCTCCCAGAGCCGCCAGAAAAAGCAGCGCGGCATCCAGCGGCAACGGCAGGGTAAAGCCGAGCAGATAGCCGCAGACCGCCCAACCGGCGGCGTCGAAGCGCTTTCCTTCCGCCGGAAATGCCTTCACCCGCTCAGGGAGCGATCAGCCACGCCTCGACAGGCTTTCGGTCCCGGACCAGAACCGCCCACCGGCCACATCCATACACTTCCCCCCGCAAGGTCCGCTGAAGGAAGGGCGGGCGCGGACACAGGCGGGACAGCGAAGCGGTGTCTCCGGGCAGGCCGCCGCGGGTGACCTGCAACTGGATGAACTGATCCATCTCCATCACCTCGGCCTGATGATCGGGGGCGCGGTGAATGAACCCGTAGAGTTTGGCCCGGTACCAATCGAAGGGAATGGATTCCCAACCCGCAAACAGCCGCCCGCGCATACCCGGCGTCAAAGGCACGGGCTCCGGACTGGTCAGCGGCCATTTCCAGGGGGGCAAAACCTCATCGGAAGCGGATGCCGTTTCCTTACCACACTGCCCGCCTTCCGCCTTCCGGGGAACGCGGTCGCACACCTGTTTGCGGACAGGCGGCGGCAGGCGGTCACGCATCTCCGCCAGTTGCCGCCAGTGCAGTCCGGCATCCTGCCGGCGGGGACGCAACTCCAGCAAGCGGGCCAGATTGTAGCGCCAGGCCAGAGGCATGTCGCCACCGTGAGATTCCAGCCGTTCCACGGCCGCCGGCCACAGATCCACACCCACATCGCTTTGTTCATAAAGCGCGATGGCGTCCAGCATCCGCAATTGCCAATCGTCGCCGTGGCCGGCCCGGGCTGCCGCCAGGGTGGCCCGCGCCTGATGGGGACGCCCCAGATACAGTTGCACCGTGGCCAGATTGAGGCGGGCCGGCAGATAATCGGGCGCCATGTTCACGGCGCGATTCAAATACTCCTCCGCATCCCGGAGGTAACCGGCAAGCCTCGAAGAGGAAATTTCGAATTCCTTGAGGAAGCGGCGGCCTGGCAGGGCACCGGCAGCCCCCCTGACCCTGGGCGCCCGGGTATCGACATCGAGCAGAAAAGGCAGCCAGTAGAATCCCGCCTGTTCCGCGGGCATGGCCCGCCGGGCCAGTTGCAGCGCGCAGACCCCCAGATTGTTGAGCACCGAAGGCCCCGGAAAGACCTGCTGAAACGCCTTCAGGAAATACATGCCGTCTTCACAGCGGCCGAAAAAGGCCAGACGAACCCCCATGTCGAAAAAAGCCACTTTCTCCTGCAACATGCGCAAGCGTTCGCGCAACAACGCGGCCCGGTCCTCGGGGAAGGGATGGGACGAAGTCACCCGGCTCTGGGTTTGTTTCATCCAGAAGGAAAAAAAATCGTCCTTGCCGGCGGTGGCCAGCAGACGCGCGACGGGATAGCCGGCCATGGCGGCATACAGGTATCCTTTGTCGTCGGCCGCCAGTTCCGCTTCCCTGGCTTCGAAGCTCTGGTCCAGAAAGTGGGCGATCCGCCTGGTGTCGGGCGCACGGGCCAGAAACTGCTCGACCTCATCGTGCCAATAATCGTCATGGGCCAGGTGCGCCAGCTCGTGCCCCAGGATGAAAGCCAGCCGGGTCTCGGCCAGGGAGCGATCCGCATTTTTGAAACACAGCTCCAGACCCTTGCGCGACAGCACGATATGGCCGCTGGGCAGCGCGATGGCCCAGGCGTTGGTTGCCCCGTCGATGATGACCAGCCGCGGCGTCCGGCGACCGGTTTTGTCGGCGGCGGCGCGCAGACGGTCGAACACGGTCCGGGCGACGAGGGCTTTGGGATTCAGTTCGGGATCGACCGTTCCATAGGTTTCGATGTAGTAATCGACGCTGGTCTTGCCGGAAGCGGCGATCGCCGGTTCATAAGGCGCCGCGACCAAACCCGCCGCCAACAGGATGCCAACGAACGGGCGAAAACCGTTGCGCCATGCTTTCAGACCAGCCATTGCTCTATCGTCAATTTGAGCTTGCGGGCCAGGCGGGCTTGCCGGGCAGGATCCGGACGCCGGGCCAGATCCTGTAACAGGCCGTGTATTTCCTCAAGCGAGGAAACCACCCTGGCCGCACCGGGATCATGGGATGATTTCCCGAAGCGTTCGATGAACGCCGTGCAATACCGGTCGAATGTCCGCCAGGTATCCGTGGCGACCGCATCGCTTTGCGCCAACAGCAGGGTCAGCAACATCCATTGCCCCAGGTGGTAATAATCCCGCAACAGATCGCCTTGCAGGGAATCGGAGGCTTTCTCCAGCCGGTTCTGATTTAGGGTCAGAGATGACCGATCGAAATGGGCCAGCACTTCCTCGAACCCCATGGTGAACGCCTGCCTGCCGGGATCGGGCGATGTATCGCCGAAGGCGAAAGGCGCGGCCAATGGCTGGGGCAATCGATCCAACGCCCGCTCGATGCCCGGCTGCCCTTTCACGAGGGCCACCAGTTCGGCGGCGGGCAGTGATGGCCCGGAAGGCCGGTAAATCACCACCGCCATAACGACCAGGGACAGGGCGACCGCCGTGGTCAAAGGGGGCAACCAGGGGCGGAATCTGCAGAAGTCCCGAATCCGCCGCCACCACGACGGCGTCGGCTGCGGGCGCTTCGCCTCCTCCGGCTCGGCTTCCTCGATCGCCAGGGACAGCGTCAGCCATTCCCGATAACAGTGCTCACACTGATTCAAATGAGAGAGAAAACGCCGCCGCGATTCCGGAAGATTTTCATTGATGAAAGCTTCCAGCACTTCGGGAGGCGGACAGTCATCGACGGGCTCCGTCTTGGTGGCGGCCAGGCCGAGCAACGTACCCAAATGTTCGTCATCCGTGCAATGGGTCTTGTCAATCATTTCATGCTCCGTTTCTGCGGTTTCAGTCGAGGCCGGCCTTCTCACAGGCGGCGCGGACGGTTTTTAGGATCTTGTTGAGCCGTTTGTAGGGATCGCCCCGCAAATGCAACAGCCGCGCGATCTGACTCATCTTGAGTCCCTCACAGTAGCGCAGCCTTAACAACAGGCGGTCTTCATCGCTCAAATGCAGATTCTGCCGCAACTTCTCCACCAATACCCGGACCTGCCCTGGCAACTCGCCGTCCCCCCGGATATAGCCATCCAAAGCCTCCAGAAGTTCCCGCGGCTGGATCTCCAGTTGGCTCTCCGGCGGCAAATCCGGGCTCGGCGTATCGCCGATATCATCCAGGGAAGCCCCGTGGTGGTCCTGATAACGTATCTTCGCCGGGCAACGGGCGATGACTTCGGAAACGATCTCCCGCAGCAGCCCGGCCTCCTTTTCAGGATGGCGCGTTTGCAGCAGGCTGAAAGCTTCCTGGCGTTCGAACCGCTCCACAATCAGAATCCGGTAGGCTTCCATCCAGATGGGATCGCCTTTTTCCTCCAGCCATTTCGGCGCCCGCTGATGACCATAGACCTTGCGAAGGTAATCGGTCATCGCCCTACCCGCCAGGACACCGACGAAGGTGGAGAATTTTCCCTGCCCCTGCCAGGAACGGATCCGCCGCCAGTCCTCTTCCTGCAGATGATCGAGCACATGGTCCAAAGCCAGATGCGCCGTGTTGTCATCAGTGGGGAAACGCTTGCGGGCCAGATGCTGAAGGAAATCCCAATGGGCGAAGACCAGCTTTTTGGCGTCCGCCCCTGTCAGGGGAAAGGTGAGATCGGGGAAGGGGGTTTTCATTGTTTTCACATCCTGCATGAACCGGAAAGGGTAGGGGTCCGGCAATGCATGGACGAACAGGCTGACGTTGGACAAGGTGAGCCTCCTGGAATCGATTGATCTTTACTTATCCAGACGTACCTTGCATCCATTTTTTGCCGGTTGCTTTATTTTTGTTCCAGTATGGCGATCCCTGTCAGGATGCCCTGCCAAATCTGCGGACCAGGGCACTCGTGGGCCAACCGCGGCACCAGAAGGAAACGGGCACCGGGATTGCGGGCCACTTCCCTGGCTGTGACCCTGTAGGAGATATTATCATCTTTCCCTCCGGCCACATGAATCTGGAACAAAGAGGGCGGCAGGGGCGGCCGCCGCGCCGGGTCTTCCGATTCGTCCAGGGCGCTGTAACCGTGACGGCGGGTCCAGTCATCGACATTCAGGTTCCCGGCGAGGGTGACGATACCGGCGATTCTTTCGGGAATGCGGGATGCGATCAGCATGGCCAGGGCGCCCCCGCCGCTGAAGCCGATCAGAACCGCCCGGCACCGCCGGCCGGCCATCAATTTTCCCAGCGCCTCGACCATACTGCCGGTCACCACCTGACCATAGCGGGCCCGGGTCCAAAGCGCCGGGCGGCAATTCGGGGCGTCGGCGAATCCGTGATAACAAGGACGCCCGAGATAGACGGCGGGCGAAGAATCCCGGGCCATCAAGGGAAGCAGGCAGCTTTTTGGCGGCGTCGGGTCGAGAGCGACCCGGTTGCCCGGCAACCACGCCAGACCGTCACCTTCCAGATACACGTGGAGCCTGCCCTGGCGGCAGGCATCGCCTTTGCGATAGAGTTTGTGCCTGAACCGCCGGCCATCCAGGATACCGGCTTGCAGCCCCAGTTCGCGCGCCTGCCGGTCGAGACGTTTTGCCGGCGTGGAGCAGGCGCTCAACACCAGAAAAGCCACAAGCCCCAGAAAGCCGGGAAGCGTATCCGCCCTCATGCCCCCTGTTGGCCGGCCGCCTCCGGCGGCGGCTTCGTTCCGCCGCCCCCCGGCTCCGCCCTGGGAACGGTGGCCAGATCCAGCAACTGCACCAGGTCGTGCTCGCCAGCGCCACCGCCGCCGAGGCGGCCACAAACAGGTCGGGCCGGCGGGAACCTGCCTCCCGACCGCCCGGATCCAGACAGTTACCTGCCGAGGGCCCGCCAGCCGATGTCCCGCCGGTAATAGACACCCGGCCAATGGATCTTCTCCACCTGGGCATAGGCCTTGGCGCGGGCGTCGGCAACGGTGTCACCCAGGGCGCAGACGCACAGCACCCGGCCGCCCGCCGTCACCACCCGGCCTTGTACCTGTTTGGTTCCGGCATGGAACACTTTGACCTCTTCCGATTCTCTTTCCGGCAGCCCCTCGATCACATCACCCGTCCGACAGCTTGCGGGGTAGCCTTCAGCGGCCATGACCACGCCCAGGGCCATGCGGGCGGTCCAACGGGCCTGCGCCTGTTGCAAACGGCCTTCCACCGCCGCCAGACACATCTGCGCCAGGTCGCTCTCGAGCCGCATCATGATCGGCTGGGTCTCCGGGTCGCCCATGCGGCAGTTGAATTCCAGTACCTTGGGCTGGCCGTCGGGGGTGATCATCAAGCCGGCATACAGGAATCCAGTATAGGGAACGCCTTCGGCGGCCATGCCCTCGATGGCGGGACGGATCACCTGCTCCATCACCCGCCGGTGCACCTCCGGCGTCACCACCGGAGCGGGAGAATAGGCCCCCATGCCACCGGTATTGGGACCTTTGTCGCCCTCCAGCAAAGGCTTGTGATCCTGGGAAGTGGCCAGCGCCAGGACGTGTTCGCCATCCGCCATGACCATGAAACTGGCCTCCTCGCCCGTCAGATATTCCTCGACCACCACGGTTCGACCGGCCTGACCGAAGGCCCCTTCGGCCATCATGCCGCGGACGGCCGCAATGGCCTCGTCTTCGGTATGGGCGATGATGACCCCCTTCCCGGCAGCCAGCCCATCGGCCTTGACCACGATGGGAGCGCCCTGGCGACGGATATGGGCGATCGCCCGTTCGGGATCGGTGAAAGTGCCATAGGCCGCCGTGGGTATCCGGTGGCGGGCCATGAAATCCTTGCAGAAAGCCTTGGAGCCTTCCAGCCGGGCGGCGGCCTTGCACGGCCCGAAACAAGGCAGCCCCCGCTGCCGGAACACATCGACGATACCGGCAACCAGAGGGGCTTCGGGACCGACGACGGTCAGCCCGATCCCTTCGGAGGCGGCGAAACCGGCCAGCTTGTCGATTTCGCCAACGCCGATGGCGACGTTCTCCAGCTTCGGTTCCAGGGCGGTTCCGGCATTGCCGGGCGCCACGTAAACCTTCTCTACCTCCGAAGACCGCGCCATCTTCCAGGCCAACGCATGTTCGCGGCCACCACCACCGACAATCAATACCCGCATCGTTCAATTTCCCCAGGTTCAGGTTTCAGCCGCAGGAGAGCAGGCTCTCCTGCCGACGGACGTCTATTCAGCGGCTATTTTACCAGTGACCGTAGGGATCGTTGCGATAATCGCGCCGATCATGGGGGGGATAATAGACCGGCCGATTGCCGGCGGCCGACTGACGCGCCGCGCGGGATGCCACCTCAGCCGTGGCGCCGCCCATGGCGCTGCCGAGCGCGCCGCCGATCAAAGCGCCGCGCCAGCGGTTGTTGCCGTCGATCAGGGCGCCGGCCGCAGCCCCCAGCGCCCCGCCGACAGCCGCCCCCTGGTAGGTGTAAGGGCTGGAAACGGTGGCGCAGCCACCCAATGCAACCGCGGTGACCACCACTCCAAACAGTGT
Organism: Methylothermaceae bacterium; assembly: GCA_026981855.1. GTDB lineage: Bacteria > Pseudomonadota > Gammaproteobacteria > Methylococcales > Methylothermaceae > Methylohalobius. The sequence goes on from JALSIB010000006.1 coordinate 93,528, forward strand.
TCTCGTCTTCATGGCATCGACCTCGCTTTCAAGGAAATGACAGAGCCTTTTTAGCAGGGTCAAGCTGAAGGGAAACTGTATCAGCGTCTCGTCATCCCCACAGACGGGGCTTTTCCGTCACATTCCCCGCCGCCTCCCCCGAAGGAGGGTGGCTGGGATTACCCTCAGCGGATTTCGGGGCGGTGCCTTGGGGTGCAGAATGACCGGAGGCTTCCCTGCCACAGCGAAGAATGAAGGCGGCGATTTTCCGCACCGTTTCATCGCAGTCGAGCGAAGCCGCCTCGGTCGCCAGCAAAACCGCCTGCCGCGAATCTCCCTGCAACAACCGCCGCAAGCCGCTTTGAAGCAACCGTTCGGCCCTGCGGCGGCAGGTGGAGGCGAGCGTCAAATCACAGCCGCAACGCCGGCATACGGGCGATTCCCCCATCCGGGCCCGGCACACGGGACAACGCGCCATCACGGCTGCAGGTAGTAGAGAATGTCGCGCAAGGTTTCCGTCAGCTCATCGATGGCGGCCTCGTCTCCCCGGTCGATCGCCTGGGTCAGTTGCCCGATCAGCTGATCGATTTCCTCCCGGTCTTCGTCCCCGACCTGCTCCCGCATCTCCCGCGCTCTGGCCGTCAGCCGCCGGGCCTCGGCGACGCGGTGCGAATCCCCCGCTTCCCCACCCAGCAACGCCCCCAGGCGCTCCCGGGCCGCGGCGATTTCGTCCGCGGCCATGCGCCCTACGGCGTTCTCGATGCGAATGCTCTTTTCCAGCCCGGTGGATTTCTCGGTGGCGGTCACTTTCAGGATGCCATTCAGGTCGAGATCGAAGCGCAACACGATGGGATCGCCCGCCGGCGCTCCCCGCAGCCCCTCGACCATGAACCGACCGATCAAGGTGTTCTTCTCCGCGTCCCTGTCTTCGCCCTGATAGACGCGCACTTCCACTTTCTCCTGGCCGTCGGCCGTGGTGTAGAACACCTGGGACTTGGAAGCCGGCAGGGGGGTGTTCTTCTTGATGATGGGCGCGAACACGAAAGGATAGAGGGAACCGTCCTCCAGCTCTCCCAGAAAGCTGGTGCCGAAGGTATAGGGCGTGATGTCCACCAACACCGACTTGACCGTTTCCCCCGCGATCATCCCCGCCTGCACCGCAGCCCCCAGGGCCACACACAGATCGGGATCGATCGCCGCCCGGGGCGCCTGGCCGAGCTCGGCCTCCAGCCGCTCCTGCACCAGCGGCGTGCGGGTGGCGCCGCCCACCAGCAACACCTCCTCGATGTCGGACGCAGTCAGATCGGCGCTGTTCAAGGCGATATGCAAGGCGTCGATGGTGCGGTCGACATAGGGGGCGATCAACGCCTCGTACTCGTCCCGGGACAATTCCAGAGTCAGATGCACCGGCACACCGTCCTTGTCGGCGATGAACTCCTCGTGAATCCCGGCGAAAGGCCGGTCGGACAGGGTCAGCTTGGCCTGCACCGCCGCCTGCAGCAGCCGTGCCATGGCTTTGCGATCGTCTCTCACATCGACGCCGTGCGCTTCCTCGAGCCGCTCGACCAGCAACCCGACGATCTCGCGATCGAAGTCGTCGCCTCCCAGATGGTTGTCGCCATGACTGGCGATCACCTCCACCACGCCATGCTGGATCTGCACCACCGACACGTCGAAGGTTCCCCCGCCCAGATCGTACACCAGGATCTTGCGGGCGTGTTCGAGATCGGTTTCGTAAGCCAGGGCGGCGGCGGTCGGTTCGTTGAGAATGCGCACCACTTCCAGGCCGGCGATCTCTCCCGCTTCCCGGGTGGCCTGGCGCTGGGCGTCGTTGAAATAGGCCGGTACGGTGATCACCGCCTTGTGGACCGGTTGATCCAGATGGCGCTCCGCCCGCTGTTTCAAGGTCTTGAGGAGGACCGCCGAGATTTCCTGGGGCGTCATCTCCCGATCCCCCAGGCGGACTTTCTCGCCGCTTCCCATCTTGCGCTTGATCGAACGCACCGTCCGTTCAGGATAGAGCAGCCACTGGTTCAAGGCCGGTTCACCCACCAGAATCTGCCCCTGCTCGTCGATACCCACCACCGAAGGCAGAATCTTGCGCCCCTGCTCGTCGGGAATCACGCGGGGCTGGCCGTCGATGAGCGCGGCCACCTCGGAATTGGTGGTTCCCAGATCGATACCGATGATCATTTCCTTCATTTTTCTTTCCCCGGCTTGTTCACTTTCACTTCCGCCAGCCGCAACACCTCATCCCCCCAACGCCAGCCGCGGCGGATCTCGGCCACGACCTCACCCTCGCCGACCCCGGGCATCCGGACGATCTCGGCCGCCCGCATCACCCCCGGATCGAACGGCCGCCCGACCACTTCCAGCGGCGTCAGCCCCGATGACGCCAGCAGCTGGTCGAAACGCGCCAGGGTCAGGCGTTGCCCCTCCCTGACCGCCTCGTAGCGGAGCCGGCGGCGTTTGCACAAAATCCTGACCAACCAGCCGGGCCGCAGGGTCTCGAGCGCATCGAGCCCCACCGCCAGACGTTCACGAAGATCGACCAGTTCCAGCAACAGGGGCCTGAGCCGGCGGCGCTCGACCTCCTCGAGACACCCTTCGTATCGCTTCTGTTCCCGCTCCAAAAGTTCCAGCAGCCGGTGGTAATCCTCCAGCGTGCGGCTGAACTGGCGGGATTCCCCCCTCACTTCGGTCCTGAGCGCCGCCAGTTCGGTGAACAGACGCACCATGCCTACCTCGGGAAGCGCCGCCTCCTCGTCCGGCGCCTGCTCGAGATAGCGCTGAAAGGTATCGATCAGGGCTTCTTTATCGGACATCCTTCAAACACTCGGCAAGCATTTTCCTGAATTGGGGCAGGGTTGGACGACGCGGATGAAGACGGTGGGCGAACACTTGCAATGCCTCCAGTTCCGGCAGATGGAACAGGGCATGACGCAACCGGCTGCGGGCGTCCCGGAGTTGATCGTAGGCCTCCCGGATCCGGCGGAAGCGCCCGGGATCCCGGTCGGGGGGAAATTTCCGCACCCGCTCCAGATAGGCCCGGCGGATGGTCTCGTCGTCGGCGTCGGGGGAAACCCCCAGTATCTCGAAGGGAGAAGGATTCATTTCTTGCCACCTGAAAAAAGTTCCTTGATCAGTTTTTCCACCGGAATTCCGGTTTCCCGGGAAAGCTGCTCCAGCATGGCGAAGGGGTTCAATTCCCCTCCCCCCGGCGGCAGGGGAACACTCTGGCTTTCCTCGTAGTCCTCCAGCAGCTTGTCGATCCGCGCCGCCCACCGGTGCTGTTGGAGCCGGCAGGCGTATTCGTGGGCCGCACCCAGGGCGTCCACGTCGGAATAGCTCAAAGCGCCGGGTTCGCCCCCGGCCTTGGCCAAGGCGTCGAAATAGACCAGCGCCGGCGGACGCTCCCGGCGTTTGCCCGCAGGCTGCTTCCACCCGGGGCTGGCGCGGGCGTAATCGCGTATCAGCTGATACTGGCGGAGTTTCAGCAACTTCTCCAGCAAGGCGATTCGCCGGTCCTCGTCCCACACCAGCTTCGTCCCCTTTTTCAGGAAAGGACGCACCGCCTTCAACAGATCCTCCATCGGAAGCCCCTCGGCATCGAGATCCACCAGCAGGTCCGTCAACCGGGAAACGATGTCGCTGTCGAGGGTCATGGCACGGTGATCGAGCACCTGCCGCAGGCTTTGCAGATAGGGCTTGCCCTGTTTGGGAGGGAAGCCGAGGCCCGACACCTCGGCGGCGACCACGCATTCCAGCAGCGGCGATGGCAAAAACGGCCGGGCCGTCTCGAAGGATGGCTCGGGGACTTCCCCGCGAAGGAAGGCCAGCAAGGCTTCCAGCACCGCCACCCGGCCCTGGTCCTCCGCATCCTTCGCCCAGCGCCGGGCCTCTTCGATCTCCCTGGCGGCCAGGTCGAACCTGCCGCGGCCGGCCTGCTTGCGCGCATGACGCATATGGGCGTTCACCAGGCGCTTGCGGGCTCGGCGGTTGATCGGATCGATCTTCAACAACCGCCTGGTCAGTCCGGCCGCCTTCTTGAAGGCACCGCGATCGACGGCTGCCTCGGCCGCCGCCTCCAAGATCTTGAGATCGGAGGGAAAGTGCCGCAACGCCTCCTCGAGCACCCGCCCCCGGGCCCGCTCGTCTTCCAGAACCCGATACAGCCGCGCCAGCTTGAGCCAGGCATCGCGATTGCCGGGATCCAACGAAACCGTCTCTTCCAGCAGTTCCGCCACAGTTTCCAAATGCGGATAATCGGCTTTTTCCAGCAGTTCGACCATGTGGAAACGGACCACGGCGGCGTGGAGCGGCCTGCCGCGCTCGCGGTATTGATGGAAAACCGCCTCCCAGGCATCCAGAGCGTCGTCGAGATGCCTTTTCCGCTCGGCCAGCAGGGCTTTCATCCGCTCCCATTCGACCGGGTCCACCGGCCCGTAGACCTTCGCGAAGGCGTTCCTGCCCGCCGGGTAATAGGCCAGCAAAGCGGTCAAGGCCTCTTTCAGGCCCGGCGTATCGGGGTGCTTTTTGGCTTCGGCCAGCAAAGTGGAGAACAGCTGCTTCGGCTGGGCCTTCCCTCCACCCTTGCCGGTGATGGCGCGCACGAACTCCCTTGCCAGGGGTTTCAGCGCCTTGTGCTGTCCGCTGTACAAGGCCCTCACCACTTGGGCGGGACAAGCCAGGGGAGAGTCGGGAGCGATCCTCGCCAGGGCGGACTTGCCGCCTTCGGGGTCGTGGGGGTAACACGACAGGGCCCGCAGCAGGAAGCGCAGATCCCGCAGGGGAGAACGATAAGGAATGCCGGCCACGGCGGCCCGGACCGCCGCCTCGTCCCCCCGGCACCAGGCTTTCAGGGCCTCGGTGGCGGCCGCCAGATGCGCCCGCAGGGGAGAATCGGCGGGCAGGGATTTGAGCGTCGTCTCGTCGCCCGCCAGGGCTTCCAGCACCTGCCGACGCTGCTCGGTCGTCACCGCCTGGCTTCCAGTTTCGCTTTGAGCAACTGATTGACCTGCTGCGGATTGGCCTTGCCGCCGGTCGCTTTCATCACCTGCCCGACGAAGAAACCGAACAGCTTGTCCTTGCCGCCGAGGTACTGCTCGAGCTGTTTGGGGTTGTCGGCGATCACCTGGTCGATGATCTTTTCGATCTCACCACTGTCGGTGATCTGTTTCAGCCCTTTCTCCTCAATTAAGGTGTCGGCGTCCTTGCCGCTCTCCCATATCAACTCGAACACCTGCTTGGCGATCTTGCCGGAGATGGTGTCGTCGGCGATCCGCTTCAGGAGTCCTGCGAGGTTGGCGGCGCTCACCGGGCTTTGGGTAATGTCGAGGCCAGCCTTGTTGAGCGCCCCGGACAGCTCCACCATCACCCAGTTGGCGCACAACTTGGCATCGCAACCCGAGCGCTTCACCACTTCCTCGAAATAGTCCGCCAACGCCTGGCTGGCGGTCAACACCTCGGCATCGTAGGGTTTGAGGCCATATTGATCGAGGAAACGGTGATACTTGGCCTCCGGCAGTTCCGGAAGCTCCCGCCTCACCTGCTCGATGAATTCGCCGCTGATCACCAAAGGCAGCAGATCCGGATCGGGAAAATAGCGGTAATCGTTGGCCTCCTCCTTGGTCCGCATGGGGCGGGTTTCGTCCTTGTCGGCATCGTACAGCCGGGTTTCCTGCACCACGGCGCCGCCGGATTCGAGCAGTTCGATCTGGCGCTCGATCTCGTAGCCGATGGCCCGCTCGACGAAACGGAACGAGTTGACGTTCTTGATCTCGGCCCGGGTACCGAAGGCTTCCTCCCCTTTCGGCCGCACGGACACGTTGGCGTCACAGCGGAAGGAGCCTTCCTGCATGTTGCCGTCGCAGATTCCCAGATAGACCACCAGCTGGTGAAGCTTTTTCATGTAGGCCACCGCCTCTTGCGGCGACCGCAGATCCGGCTCGGAGACGATCTCGAGCAACGGCGTCCCGGCACGGTTGAGGTCGATCCCGGTCATGCCCTGGAAATCCTCGTGCAGAGACTTGCCGGCATCTTCCTCGAGATGGGCCCGGGTGATGCCGATCCGCTTTTCCCGGCCGTCCAGATGAATCATCAGATGTCCCTTCCCCACCACCGGCAGTTCGTATTGGCTGATCTGATATCCCTTGGGAAGATCCGGATAAAAATAGTTCTTGCGCGCGAACACCGATCGTGGCGTGATCTCGGCCTCCACCGCCAGACCGAATTTCACCGCCATCCGCACTGCGGCTTCGTTGAGCACCGGCAGCACCCCCGGCATTCCCAGATCGATGGCGCACGCCTGGGTGTTGGGCGGCGCGCCATAGGCGGTCGACGCCCCGGAAAAGATCTTGGATTTGGTTTTGAGCTGAACGTGAATCTCCAGCCCGATCACAGGTTCCCATTCCATCGGCTGTACCTCTTTATGCAAATTCTTCGGGGATCTTCCGGTGCCACTCGGTCACCTGCTGGAAGCGATGGGCGACATTGAGCAGCCTGGCCTCGGCGAAATAACCGCCGATCAGCTGCAGCCCCACCGGCTTGCCGTCGATGAAACCGGCGGGGATCGAGATGCCGGGGAGTCCCGCCAGATTGACGGCGATGGTGTAGATGTCCGACAGATACATGGAGAGAGGATCGCCGGTCTTTTCCCCGATGCCGAATGCCGGCGTGGGCGTGGTCGGCCCCAGAATCACGTCCACCTGCCGGAAGGCACGCTTGAAATCTTCGGCGATCAACCGCCTTATCTTCTGAGCCTTGAGATAATAGGCGTCGTAATAGCCGGCCGACAACGCATAGGTGCCGATCAGAATCCGGCGCTTGACCTCGGCGCCAAACCCTTCTCCCCGGGTCCGCATGTAGAGGTCTTCCAGATCCTTCGGGTTCTCGCAGCGGTAGCCGTAACGGACGCCATCGTAACGCGCCAGGTTGGAGGAGCACTCCGAAGGCGCGATCACGTAATAAGCGGGCACCGACAGTCCGATATTGGGCAGCGAGATCTCCTCGAACACCGCCCCCAGCCTGCGGTATTCGGCCATCGCGGCATCGAGCACCGCCGCCATCCGGCTGTCGAGGTCGGCAAAGAACTCCACCGGCAGACCGATTTTGACCCCCTCGAGGGAATTCTCCAAAGCGGCCCGATAATCGGGAACGGGCTCGTCCACACTGGTGGAATCGCGCCGGTCGAAACCGGCCATCGCCCCCAACAGCAAGGCGCAGTCCTCGGCGCTGCGGGCCATGGGGCCGCCCTGGTCGAGGCTGGAGGCGAAAGCGATCATGCCCCAGCGCGAAACCCTGCCATAGGTGGGCTTGAGTCCCGTGATGCCGCAGAAGGCGGCGGGCTGACGAATGGAGCCGCCGGTATCGGTTCCGGTGGCGGCGGGTGTCAGGCCGGCCGCCACGGCCGCCGCCGAACCACCCGAAGAACCGCCCGGCACGCAGCCGGTGTTCCAGGGGTTTTTGACAGGCCCGTAATAACTGGTTTCGTTGGAGGAACCCATGGCGAACTCGTCCATGTTGAGCTTGCCGAGCAGGGCGGTACCGGCCGCATCGAGCTTGGCGACCACCGTCGCATCGTAGGGCGCGGGAAAATTGTCGAGCATTCTGGAGCCACAGGACGTCTTGATGTCCCGGGTACAGAAGATGTCTTTCTGAGCGACGGGAAGACCCGTCAGCGCTCCGCCCTCCCCTTTGGCCAACCGGGCGTCCGCCTTCTCCGCGGCCGCCAGGGCGCGATCCCGGCAGACGGTCACGAAAGCGTTCAGGGTGCCATTGTGGCGGTCGATACGGTCCAGAAAGTGCTGGACCAGTTCACGGCTGGAAAAATCCCGGGCTTTGAGCCCCGCAGCCAGCTCGGCAAGCGTCTTGGTATGCATGACTCACCTTGGAATTGATGTTCGTTGAAAAAGATTCATTCGATGACCTGGGGCACCAGATACAGCCCCGCCTCCACGGCCGGAGCGATGGCCTGGAACCGTTCCCGCTGGTTCCCTTCGGTCACTTCGTCCGGGCGCAGGCGCTGCGGTAGATCCAAGGGATGGGCCATGGGCTCGACTTCGCTGGTATCCACCGCATCCATCTGGGCGACGAAATCCAGAATGCCGGACAAATCCCGGGCGTAACGTTCCGCCTCGGTCTGGTCTATCTTGATCCTGGCCAGTGTGGCGATTTTCAACACTTCGTCAATCGTCAACGACATCACAATCTCCCTGAAACATTTTTCGAGATTTCCGCGGATCTCCCGCGCAATCCTATATGATAATGGATCTAGTGTCTCCCCAATTTTCCCAAGCGGTCAGCGCAAGGCATTGATATACGGATAAAAAGGGGTTCAAAACGAGAGGATCGGGGTTCCTGATCGGGTAAAATGTGTATAGCAATAACCCATTGA
>JALSIB010000007.1 GCA_026981855.1 Methylothermaceae bacterium
CAATGGGTTATTGCTATACACATTTTACCCGATCAGGAACCCCGATCCTCTCGTTTTGAACCCCTTTTTATCCGTATATCAATGCCTTGCGCTGACCGCTTGGGAAAATTGGGGAGACACTAGGCAAGCGATCAATTATGCCGGCCAGGGCAATCACATGAACCGATCCCCTCTCTTTGGGAGCGAGGCACCTGCCGGTTTGTTTTTTCGAGGTCCGGGAAGGGTCCGCCGGCAGACCCCTCCCGCTCCCGCAACGAATATGACAAGTGGCAGGCTTTGGGAGAGAGTGTCTTGAAAACCGGGCGAATTCAAGCAAGCACAAACGGGGAAAACAGCGCGCATGCGATTGCCCCATCATGGTGGCAACCGAAACAAAAGCAGGTACAATGATTTTCAAACATCCACCTCACGGGAAAGGTTCTGAATGCTCAAGCGCACCCTGCACAGGCGTATCCTTGGCAGCGCCCTCATCATCCTGGGCGCGCTGATGATGTGGCTGGCGCCGGAGATCTGGTCCGGAGTCGTCATGATCCTGATCGCCATCGCCCTGGAAATCCTCGGCATCACGCTGGAGCGGAAAAGCGGTCATCCGTAGCCCCCCGCAAGGCTCGGACGCCAAAGCGCCATAAAACCTTGCGCCTTACTCAGGTGAGTTGGATAATGACGACAGTCAGTGTCATTCTCGCCAATCCCGACCGTCCAACAGCACAAGCCCTATGATCGATCAAACACGCTATCCCCTGCTCAACCAAATCAATTCCCCGGAAGACCTGCGCCAACTGGATCAGGCAGAGCTGCCGAAAGTCGCCGAGGAAGTCCGTCACTACCTGCTGGAAAGCGTCAGTCGATCCGGCGGGCACCTGGCCGCGGGACTGGGCACGGTGGAACTCACCATCGCCCTCCATTACATTTACAACACGCCCCACGACCGGCTGGTCTGGGACGTGGGACATCAAGCCTATCCCCACAAGATCCTGACCGGGCGCCGGGAGCAACTGCCCACGATCCGCAAACGCGGCGGCTTGACCCCCTTCCCGAAACGCAGCGAAAGCCCCTATGACGCCTTCGGGGTGGGACACTCCAGCACCTCGATCTCCGCCGCCCTGGGGATGGCGATCGCCGCCTCGCTCGGCAACCGTGAACAACGGGCGGTCGCCATCATCGGAGACGGCGGCCTGACCGGCGGACAAGCCTTCGAAGCCCTCAATCATGCCGGCTCCCTGGACGCCAACCTGCTGGTCATCCTCAACGACAATGAAATGTCCATCTCTCCCAACGTGGGCGCGATGACCAACTATCTGGCCAAAATCCTTTCGAGCAAGCTGTACACCACTGTCCGCGAAGGGAGCAAACAGATCCTCCAGCGGGTGCCGGAGATGTGGGAGATCGCCCGGCGCGCCGAAGAGCATGTCAAGGGCATGGTGGCCCCGGGCACCCTTTTCGAGGAACTGGGATTCAACTACATCGGTCCCATCGACGGACACGATATGGAAACCCTGCTGACCACCCTGCAGAACATCCGTGGCCTCAAGGGGCCTCAACTGTTGCATGTGATCACCAGAAAGGGCAAAGGCTACCTGCCGGCGGAAAGGGATCCGGTCACCTATCACGGCGTCTCGCCTTTCGATCCCAGCAAGGACACCATGACCAAGGCCCCGAGCAAGGGAATCACCTACACCGAAGTCTTCGGTCAATGGCTCTGCGACATGGCCGAACAGGATCCCAAACTGGTCGGCATCACGCCGGCGATGCGCGAGGGCTCGGGACTGGTGGAATTCTCATCGAGATTCCCGGAGCGTTACTTCGACGTCGGCATCGCCGAACAGCACGCCGTGACGGTGGCGGCCGGCATGGCCTGCGAGGGATTGAAACCCGTCGTCGCCATCTACTCGACCTTCCTCCAACGGGGCTACGATCAATTGATCCACGACGTGGATCTGCAGAACCTGCCGGTTCTGTTCGCCATCGACCGGGCCGGGCTGGTGGGGCCGGACGGCCCTACCCACGCCGGCAGTTTTGATCTCAGTTTTCTCCGCTGCATCCCCAACATGGTCATCATGGCGCCGGCGGATGAAAACGAATGCCGGAAAATGCTCACCACAGGTCACAGGCATGACGGCCCCGCCGCGGTGCGTTACCCCCGGGGAACCGGTCCGGGCGTCGGGGTCGAACGGGCACTGACCTCCCTGCCCATCGGCAAGGCCGAGATCCGCCGGGAAGGCAAAAAGATCGCGATCCTCGCTTTCGGCTCGATGGTGTCCCCGGCACTGGAGGCCGGCGAACTGCTCGATGCCACCGTCGTCAACATGCGCTTCATCAAGCCGTTGGACGAAGCATTGCTGCTGAAAATCGCCAGCCAGCACCAATTCCTGGTAACGGTGGAAGAAAACACGGTGAAAGGCGGCGCCGGCAGCGCAGTGAACGAATACCTCACCGGCTGTGGAAAACTACTCCCGATTCTCAACCTGGGCCTGCCGGACCGTTACATCGAACACGGCAGCCGCGAAGAGCTGCTGGCCGAGGCGGAACTGGACGCGGACGGCATCCACCGCAACATCGAGCACTTCCTGCAACAGGAACAGCGTTTCAAGGTGATCGCATGAACCGCTGGCAACGATCCCTGAAGGACAAGATCCGCGACATCCCCGACTTTCCCCGTCCCGGAATCCTGTTCAAGGATATCACTCCCCTGGTCAAGGATCCCTCCGCCCTGCGCCTGGCCATCCACCATCTGGTTCATCCGTTCGTGGACGCCCCCGTCACCGTGGTGGCCGGCATGGAGGCCAGGGGGTTCATCTTCGGCAGCCTGGCGGCATGGGAGCTGGGGGTGGGGTTCGTTCCGCTGCGCAAACCGGGGAAACTGCCCTACGACGTGCAAAGCGTCTCCTACGCTCTGGAATACGGGGAAAGCACGCTGGAAGCGCATGTGGACGCCTTCGGTCCCGGCGACAAGGTGTTGCTGGTGGACGACCTTCTGGCCACCGGCGGAACGGCCAGGGCCAGTTGTAACCTGGTGGAATCGCTGGGAGCGGAGGTTCTGGCGCTCGCTTTCGTGATCGAACTGGAAGCGCTGGAGGCGCGCCGGCACTTGGCGGACTACCCGCTTCACAGCCTGCTCAAGCTCTGATGCTTCCGTTCCCCTCATGGGGAGGATCTTTCGATCGCCTCCTCGTCACCCCTTCTTGAATAAACCCTCCCTTTCCACTGGCTGCGTTTTCCCTGCCAATAGCGCCACGCCGATGAAAGGGTCATGGCCATGTACAGACTGGCGATGATCGGCATCAACAGCCCCCATGCCGGAGACAGCCGGTAAAAGCGCAAAGTGGGCAGATAAGCCACGGTCATCAGCGTCAGAGCGGCGACACCCGCCAACCGAGCGCCCGGCGTCAGCAGGGCGGCCAGTGGCACCCAGAACATTCCCCCCATCGTTACCGTACTGAGAAACAACAAAACGGTCGAATAACACAATTGGGTGAACGCCGTTCTTGCAACCATGTCCCAGATGGTTTCCAGACGATCATAGGCCCGGTTGCTGATCACCCCGTGGGAAAGACCGATCCATATTCGATAGCCCCGGTTCTTGACCCGGGTGGCCAGAGTGCAATCGTCGATCAACGCCTCTTTCAGGCTCGAGAAAGCACCGCATTCTCTCAGTACCCCGGTTTTGACCAGGATGCAACCACCCGCGGCGGCCGCGAACCAGCGAAGGCGGGAGTTGGCGAGCGCGAAAGGATAGAGGAATTTGAAGAAATAGACGAAAGCCGGCATCAGGAGCTTTTCCCACAGGCTTCGGGTACGCAGCCACGCCATCACGGAAACCATGTCCTTGCCTTCCCCGGTCATCTTGTTCAGGAGGGCCCGCAGCATGCCGGGAAGCAACTCGATATCGGCATCCAGAAGCAGGACTTTTTCCGTCTCGACCCTGGCCAACCCCTGTTCCAGCGCCCAAAGCTTCCCGCTCCAACGCGGAGGCAAGGGGCGGCCGGTCACGATCGTCAGGTCCACCCCGGTCACCCGCATCGCCTCCTCCACCGTCCCGTCACTGGACTGGTCGTCCACCAGCACGACTTTCAACCCCGGCGCCTGGCGCGCCAGGGACTGGAGGGTGGCGGCGATCACCCCCGCTTCGTCCCGGGCCGGGATCAGGACGGTCAGATCGGCGCAGGCCAACGCCTCGTCATCGTGACAAGGCTCCAACACTTCCCGGTTCCGCCAATACTGCCAGGGAAGCAGCAACACGATCGCCCACAACGCGGCAACCGAAGTCGCCACGACAGACAGCCATTCCACGAATCGAACCGATGTTTATTCGGCCACTTCGACCGGAATATCCAAATCCCGCTTCCTGGGCTCGGAATAAGCCATTTCGGGTTCGGGCACCATCGGTCCCTCGGTCCGGGGGCCGAACAGGGACACCCGCGCGGCCTGGAGGGGATGGGCCATGGTGTCGGCGACCGCCGTCGGCTCATAACCACAATGGGCCATGCAGTTGGCGCACTTGGGGTTTCTGGCGGTGCCATACTTGTCCCAAGGCGTGGTTTCCATCAACTCCTTGAACGTTTTGGCATAGCCTTCGTCCGCCAGGAAATAGCAGGGTTTCTGCCAACCGAATACGTTGCGGGTCGGATTGCCCCACGGGGTACAGGCATAGGCACGGTTGCCGGCCAGAAAATCCAGATAGAACGAGGAATGATTGAGCCGCCATTTCCGCTTCCGCTGTTTTCCCAATCGGAACAGACGCCGGAACAGCTCTTTGGTCTCGGAGTTGCGTATGAACACATCCTGGCGCGGCGCCTTTTCATATTGGAAAGCGGGAGAAATGGTCACCGCCTCCACGCCGAGATCGTTGCAGAAATCCAGGAATTCGGCGATCTCCTCCGCCGTCTCTCCCTGGAACAGGGTACAGTTGACCGTCACCCTGAAGCCCCTGCCCAACGCTTCGCGGATGGCATCCACCGCCCGCTCGAAAACCCCCTCCTGGCAGACGGAGGTATCGTGCCGTTCCTTCAAGCCGTCGAGGTGGACGGAAAACGTCAGATAGGGAGAAGGCGTATAGTCCTTCATCCGCTTCTTCAACAGCAGTGCGTTGGTGCAAAGGTAGACGAACTTCTTGCGCGCCACGATCCCCTCGACGATCCGGGGCATCTCCTTGTGCAGCAACGGCTCGCCGCCGGGAATGGATACGACCGGCGCACCGCATTCGTCCACCGCCTCGAGGCATTCTTCCACGCTCAACCGTTTTTTCAGGATATCGTCGGGATACTCGATCTTTCCGCAACCGGCGCAGGCCAGATTACATTGAAACAAGGGTTCGAGCATCAGAACCAGCGGGTAATGCCGTACGCCCTTCAACTTTTGCGTTAACAGATAACGGCCGACGGCGATGGTTTGCCTAAGTGGTATGCTCATGATGCCCCTCTCCAGATTCATGGGTTGATGCAAGGCCCGTGCTTTCCCGACCGCAACACTTGGTTGCCGGCAACGCATTCCAGGGCCGCCGCCCGCCGGGTCTGTTGCCGAAAAACCACGCAATAACCCGCCAGGCGAATAAAAACAAGATATTTAGTGTAACGGCATTATGCAAAAATACAACATCACGCCTTGAATGGGTATTGGAAAATCCTTAGAATGGCCCGGATCGAAACGCTGCAGAGAGACATTTTTCATCTCCGCAGGCATCAACCAGGGGAGTCGCACGCCGCATGAATGGAAGCTCAGCCATTGAAACCCGCATCAGGGAACTCGATGCACTCACTTCAGAAGCGTTTCAGGCCCATCTGCTCGATGGCGTGTCGCGCACTTTCGCTCTGACGATTCCCCAACTGCCCGAGCCGGTGCATCAGGTCGTCGCCAACGGTTACCTGCTGTGTCGCATCGTCGATACCATCGAGGACGAAGCCACCCTTCCAGGGGAGAAGAAACGCCGGTTTTGCGAACGTTTCATCGCCGTAGTCCAGGGCAAGGAGGATGCGGAGCGGTTCGCCCGGGATTTTGCCTCCAGCCTTTCCGACCGCACCCCACCTGCCGAACACGAACTGATTCGCGTCGTCCCGAGAGTCATCGCGATCACCCATGGTTTCTCCGCCGAAGACCGGGCCGCCCTCCAGGACTGCGTCGCCATCATGGCCCGCGGCATGGCGGATTTCCAGGATCGTGACTTGAGCAGCGGCCTGGAAACATTGCAGGAAATGAACCGCTACTGTTACTACGTGGCGGGGGTCGTCGGAGAAATGTTGACCCGGGTGTTCTGCAATTATTCCCAGTATATCGCCCAGCGGCGGGAAGCAATGATGCGGCTTTCGGTCTCCTTCGGGCAAGGACTGCAGATGACCAACATTCTCAAGGACATCTGGACCGATCTTGAAAGAGGCGCCTGTTGGCTGCCCCGGGACATTTTCCGGAAACATTGCTTTCATCTGGAAAAACTCCGACCCAATCACAACGACCCCCGATTCGTGGCCGGCCTGCGCGATTTGATCGCCATCGCCCACGGTCACCTCGAGAATGCCCTGCGATACACGTTGCTGATCCCCTACTACGAAACCGGCCTGCGCGACTTTTGCCTCTGGGCGCTGGGGATGGCGGTGTTGAGCCTGCGCAAGATCAACGCCAACCCCTATTTCAGCCGGGCGGAAGAGGTCAAAATCTCCCGCCGCAGCGTGAAAGCCACGGTTATCGCCAGCAGGCTTTGCCATCGCAACGACGATCTCCTTCGCCGGCTGTTCAAACAGGCGGCGAAAGGCCTGCCGGGCCCGGCCCCGGCGGCCCTGCTCGATCTACGACACATCTCAGCTGAAAACACCCTGTAACTCGAACAACAGAGGCCAACGATGACCCATCCATCCGCTCTACAGGCAAAAACGACACTGGAGTCCACCCTGGCTCTGCTGGATAGCGCCATCGCCAAGGCCAGAGACACTCTGCTGGCGCAACAATATCCGGAAGGCTATTGGGTGTACGAACTGGAAGCCGACTGCACCATTCCGGCGGAATACATTCTGATGATGCACCACATGGACGAAGTGGACGAGATCCTGCAAGCCCGACTGGCCAACTATATCAGAGCCAGGCAACAGGAAGACGGCAGCTGGCCCCTTTATACGGGTGGAGCCGGGGACATCAGCTGTTCCGTCAAGTCGTATTACGCCCTCAAACTGGCGGGGGATTCCCCCGACGCGCCCCACATGGCCAAAGCCCGGGCATTCATTCTGGGAAAGGGCGGCGCCGCCAGGAGCAACGTCTTCACCCGCATCATGCTGGCCATGTTCCAGCAGATCCCATGGCGTGGCGTTCCCTTCGTTCCGGTGGAAATCATCCTGTTTCCCAAGTGGTTCCCCTTTCACCTCGACAAGGTGTCCTACTGGTCGAGAACCGTCATGGTTCCCCTCTCCATTCTGTGCTCGCTCAAGGTGAAAGCCAGAAACCCGAAGCACATCGGCGTGCGGGAGTTGTTCGTCGTCCCCCCGGAGGAGGAAACCGGCTACTTTTCCCACGTCAAGACCCCGATCGGCAAAGTCGTTCATGCCCTGGAGCGTCTCGGCATGCGCCTGGAACCCTACATTCCCGCGCACATCCGGCAACGCGCGTTCGAAAAGGCCCTGGCCTGGAGCCTGGAACGGCGGAACGGCGAAGACGGGATCGGCGGCATCTTCCCGGCGATGGTCAATCTCTATGAGGCCATGGACGCCCTGGGAATCCCTCCCGAAGATCCACGCCGCCAAACCGCCAAAAAGGCACTGCAAAAGCTGCTGGTCCATCGCGATCACGAATCCTACTGCCAACCCTGCCTCTCACCGGTCTGGGACACCGGGCTGGTCGCCCTGACCCTGCAGGAAGTCGAAAAAGGAGAATCGCACGCCCCAACCCGGAAAGCGCTCGACAAGGCCCTGGATTGGCTGCTGGACAAACAATTGACCGACGAGCCCGGCGACTGGCAGGTCAACCACCCCCATCTGGAGGGGGGTGGCTGGGCCTTCCAGTTCAACAACCCCCACTACCCCGACGTGGACGACACCGCCGTGGTGGCCTACGCCATGCTGCAAAGCGACAAACCCGAGCACCGCGAATCGGGCTATCGGGCGACCCGCTGGATCGCGGGCATGCAGTCCAAAAACGGCGGATACGGCGCCTTCGATGCCGACAACGACAAGTATTATCTGAATCACGTCCCCTTCGCCGACCACGGTGCGCTGCTGGACCCCCCGGAGGCCGACGTCAGCGCCCGCTGCGCCATGTTGCTCAACGAGCTCGGCGATGAGGTGCCCTATTTCAAAAATGTCCTCGACCGCTGCCTGGATTTCCTCTGGAACGAACAGGAAGCCGATGGCAGCTGGTTCGGCCGCTGGGGCACCAACTACATTTATGGCACCTGGTCGGTCCTGATGGGAATCGGCCGCTGTGACATCGACAAGGACGACCCCAGAATCCGGAAGGCGGTCGCCTGGCTGGAGAGCCTTCAGCGTCCGGATGGCGGCTGGGGAGAAAGCAACGACAGCTATAACGACCGCCGGGATCCCGCCATTCGCGGCCGCTTCCATACCAGCATGGCCTGCCATACGGCATGGGCGCTCCTGGCCCTGATGTCCGCCGGACGGACCGACAGCGAAGCGGTCCGCCGCGGCATCGAATACTTGCTAAGCACCCAGGGGGAAGATGGCCACTGGCGCGATGCGTTCTTCAACGCTCCCGGCTTTCCCAGGGTGTTCTACCTCAAATATTACGGTTACGACAAGTTCTTCCCCTTGTGGGCCCTGGCCCGCTATCGCAACGAACTCCAGGGAATGTGCTAGGCATCGTCGTCGCGCTTCCTGTCGAGGGCAAAACGCTTCATGGGGGCACGCTCCAGGTCGGCCAGACGGTTTCTTTGAGCCCCGCCATCCTGCTGCGCATTTCTGGCATGGGCCCGCAAAGGGCCCTGGCAGCCGCCACGGCCCTGCGGCAAAAGGGCGCCGTGGCGCTGATGAGCTGGGGTTGCAGTGCCGCTCTGACGCCGGCATTGCATGCCGGCGACTTGCTGCTTCCCGAACGTTTCGTGATGCCCGGCGGTGAATCCGCCCGCTCCGACCGGGCGTGGCGGCAGCGGCTGGCGGAGCGGCTTCGAACCCTCACACCGCTTCATACCGTCCCCTTGGCGGGCAGCGACGCGATCCTGGCGACATCAGATGACAAACAACACCTGCAGCGGCAGACCGGCGCCGCCGCGGCGGATATGGAAGCCGCCTTTCTGGCCCGCTGGGCGAAACGCAGCGCCATGCCCTTCGTCGCGATCCGGTCCATATCCGATTGCGCCCGAACCGGCCTGCCCACGGCGGTCCAGGCAGCAACCGACGACCACGGAGACATCGATCTGCTCAAGTTGATCCACCACATTGCCTGTCACCCCGGGCAGATCCCTTCCCTGATCCGGCTGAGCCGACAGTTCGGCCGCGCCCGGAACCGATTGCTCCAGGCGGCGGAAGCGCTTCGACCGAACGGGTTTTACCTGCCATGCTGAAACTGCTGCTGAAAACTTCCCACTGGGGCATCCGGCATCCTCTCTGGATGGTTCTGTTGCTGCTTTCGACCGCCGCTTTCAGCGCCTACTATGCGGCCACGCATCTCAAAGTCGACACCGACACCAACAAGATGCTCGACCCGGATCTCCCCTTCATGCAGCAGCGGGCGAGGATCGAAAAACTCTTTCCCCAGGACAAGGACGTCATTTTGCTGATGATCGAAGCGGAAGCGCCGGAAATAGCGGAGAAAGCGGCGAAACGCTTGAAGTCCCTTCTGTCGGGCGCACCCGGGGCCATCCATTCGGTTTATCTTCCCACCATCGATCCTTTCTTCGACCGTCAGGGACTGCTTTATCAGGATCTCGATCAGCTGGAGCGCCTCGCCGACGACCTCGCCAGGGCCCAACCTTTCATCGGCCGTCTGTATCACGACTTCAGCCTTGGCAATTTTCTCTCCCTGCTTTCCCAGGCCCTGGCGCGACAGGAGGAACTGCCGGTGGACATCGACCCGGTGTTCTCCCGGATCGACCATGTCACCGGGGCGCTGCTGGAAGATCGTCCCGCTCTGCTGTCATGGCGCGACTTGTTCTTCGAACCCCGCTCCCGGGTCGGCCACACCCTGCAATTCGCCGTGGTGGCGCCCGTGCTGGACTACACCCGCCTGCCGGCGGCGGAATTACCGGTCCAGGTCATTCGCAGCGCCATCGCCCAGGTGAAAACCATCGACGGCGTTCCGGTGACGGTGAGAATCACCGGCGAGCCCATCCTGGAATACGAGGAGCTGATCAGCATCGAAAAGGGAACGGAATACGCGGGAATCATCTCGCTCCTATTGATTTGCTCGGCGTTGCTGATCGGCTTCCGTTCCTGGAAACTGACCCTGGCCACCCTCATCACCCTGGCCCTGGGTTTGGCCTATTCGCTCGGTTTCGCCTCCATCGCCGTCCCGGCCCTCAATGTCATTTCCATTTCTTTCGCGGTGCTGTACATCGGCATGGGCGTGGATTACGCCACCCACCTGGCACTGCGCTACCGCGAATACCTGCTCGAGGACCACACGCCTGGCGACGCCCTCCGGCACAGCCTGCGCACCGTATCCCCCGCTTTGCTCTTGTGCGCCCTGACCACGGCTCTGGCCATGTTTTCCTTCATTCCCACCGCTTATCGCGGTATTTCCGAGCTGGGCATCATCGCCGGCGGAAGCATGTTCATCGTGGTGGCCGTCACCCTGGCGGCCATGCCAGCGTTGATGAGACTGATGCCGCTGCGACCCGCCAGCCAGTGGCGGCGCAAAACCACCCGTTTCTTTCTGCCCTCTGTCATCGCCCGGCTTCCCTACCGCCACAGCCAGGCAGTCAGGCGAATCACCCTGCTTCTCGCTCTGGCGGGATTGTGGGGATTGTGCGGGGTGCAATTCGATTTCAATCCGGTCAATCTGCGCGATCCCCACAGTGAATCGGTCCAGACTTTCAAAAAACTCCTGGGCACCAAGGAAACATCTCCCATGTACCTCACCGCCCTGGCGGAGGGCGAAACGGAGGTACGGCTGCTGGAGCACCGTTTCGAATCCCTGGAGGCGGTATCGTCCGCCGTATCGGTTTTCGACTTCGTCCCGCCAGACCAAGAGGAAAAGCTCCAGGTCATCGACGAGATGGCTCTGTTGCTCGGCCCGCAGCTGGAACAACCGCTGGAACTCCATCCAGGCGCCACCCGACTGAAAGACATCAGGCAGTTTCAACAAACACTGGAAAAGAACCAGGCGGCCGCCCCCTCCATCCACGCCCGGCTGGAAAACACCCTGAAGCGATTCATCGACCAATGCGAGCGCCTCGCCCCACCGCAGTGCCAAACCCTGATCGACCGGCTGCAATTCGCCCTGCTGGCCACTTTTCCCCTGACCATGGAAAAGCTGAGGCTGGGGCTGGAAGCCTCCCCTTTCGGGGTCGGGGATCTGCCACCGGCACTAAAACAACGCTGGGTGACCCCCGAGGGGGTGTTCCGCATCGATCTGTTTCCGGAAAAGGACTTGAACGTTCTCGATCATATGCTCGAGTTCGTGGAAGCGGTCCGCCGTATCTACCCCCAGATCGCCGGTCTGCCGGTCGCCTACATCGAGTCCATGCGGGTGATAGTGGGGGCTTTTCAGCAAGCATTCGCCACCGCCGTGGCAGCCATCTCGCTGTTGCTGCTGGCCATCCTCAAAAGCGCCCGGGACACCTTGCTGGTCCTGCTACCACTGGTGTTGGGCGCCGTGTTGACGGGCGCCGTCTCCGCCTGGACCGGCCTTCCCTTCAACTATGCCAATATCATCTCTCTACCACTGCTGTTCGGCCTGGGGGTGGACAGCGGCATCCACATGGTGCACCGAATACACGAATTGCCACCCGGCCGCTCGGTGCTGACGACAAGCACCGCTCGTGGTATCTTTTTCAGCGCGCTGACGACCCTGTGCAGTTTCGTCAGCCTGGCCTTCATTTCCCACGTCGGGATCGCCAGCCTGGGGCGCCTCCTGGCCATCGGCCTGAGCGTGACCCTGATCTGCACCTTCTTCATCTTGCCGGCATTCGCCATCAAACGACCCAACCCATAACCCAAGCCAAATCCATGCGCGACTCCATCACCCAATTGATCGAAGCCCATCGGGGAGAAAATTTCTCCCTCCACGAACAGCACCTCAACACCCAGATGGTACGGGTTCTGCGGACCATCGGTTATGACCGCCTCTATACCCGAGCCCAGGGCCCCTATCTCTATGACGATCAGGACAATCGCTACCTGGATCTGTTGAGCGGCTTTGGCGTCTTCGCCCTGGGACGCAACCATCCCACGGTCAAAGCCGCCCTGAAGGAAGTGCTCGAACTCGATCTGCCGGATCTGGTACAGATGGACGTTTCCCTGCTTTCGGGCCTGTTGGCCGACAAGCTGGTCAAAGTCACACCCGAGCCCCTGACCAAACTGTTCTTTTGCAACTCCGGCGCCGAGGCTGTCGAAGCGGCCATCAAATTCGCCCGTTATACCACCGGCCGCAGCCGGATTCTCTACTGCGAACACGCCTTCCATGGCCTGACCCTGGGTGCGCTGTCCCTCAACGGGGAGGAAATTTTCCGCCAGGGATTCGGCCCCTTGCTGCCCGATTGCGACGCCGTTCCGTTCAATGATCTCGATGCCTTGGAAAGGGCGCTCGAGGCCAAAGAGACCGCCGCCTTCATCGTCGAACCCATCCAGGGCAAGGGCGTCAACCTGCCCGGCGACGACTATCTTGCCGAGGCCGCCAGGCTGTGCCGCAAATACGGCGCCCTGTTCGTCGCCGATGAGATCCAGGCGGGATTGGGCCGTACGGGCAAGATGTGGGCCATCGACCACTGGGGGGTGGAACCGGACATGTTGTTGATGGCAAAAGCGCTGTCGGGCGGATTCGTCCCCGTCGGCGCGGTCGCCATGACCTCGCGGGTCATGGACAGGGTGTTCAACCGGATGGATCGGGCGGTGGTTCACGGCTCCACCTTTTCCAAGAACAACATGGCCATGGCGGCGGGGCTGGCCACCCTGGAGGTGATCGAAACCGAGAACCTACTCGCCAACGCAGCCCGGTTGGGAGAAACCTTGCTGTCCAAGCTGAATCAGATGGCCGGGTGTTATGAATTCTTCAAAGGTGCCCGGGGCAAAGGTTTGATGATCGCCCTGGATTTCGACAAACCCGAAAGCCTGAAACTGAAAACCGCCTGGAACCTTCTGGAAACCGCCAACAAGGGCCTGTTCAGTCAAATGGTGACCATTCCCCTGTTCAAACGCCACCGGATTCTCAGTCAAGTGGCCGGTCACGGGATGAACGTGGTCAAATTCCTGCCGCCCCTGGTGATTTCGCAGCAGGACTGCGACTGGGTGATCGAGGCGATGGACGATGTGCTGGCTGACTGTCACAAGGTGCCAGGCGCCATCTGGGAGCTGGGCAAGACCCTTGCGGGTCACGCCCTCAAGGCCCGAAAATCCGCCTGACAGAACGGATTCCGACATACCCGTTCGATTTTATCAATCCACATGAGGAAGTTCTGATGCGCCCATTTGTCCTTATATTTTTCATGGTTTTGATCTCCTCACTTCCCACCCTTTCCCTGGCCCATGCGGTCATCATCCAGTCCTCTCTGGACAGCGGGCCTGTCCAGGCTGATCAGCCCACAGAAATCCACTTGATATTCAATTCCAATATCGAGGATGTCCTGTCCATGGTCAACCTGGTCAGCAAAGGGAATCGAATGCACCCCCTTCCCATACAAAAGGGAAAGAAAAGGGGGGAACTCGTGGTCGAACTCCCCCCCCTGCCGCCAGGAGAATACGCGTTGCAACTGAGAGTGTTCGCCGCCGATGGACACCTCACCGAAGACATCCTGAAATTCACGGTCAGGGAGGCGCGGTAGGATCATGCCCACGACGGTCACTGGCGGCCTTCAGGGACTGGCCGATTTTCTCGACTCCCTCATGGGGGGAGTCGGTCTCGTCGCCCTATCCATCGCCCTGGGATCGCTTCTATGGATGATCTTCATTCTCGACGCCCTCCCGATCCCCCGAGAAGACAAGACGCGCCTGAACCACCAACCCCTGCAGTGGCTGTCCATGAGCGGCTGGCTGCTGGCCGCCACCCACGCCATCGCCCTCGTTTCCAAGGGCGTCGTGCTGAAAGAAACCCTGGGCCATCTGCCATTGGAAGCCTACATGGGCACAACCCAGTTCCGGGCGGGTTTCGTGCGGATGCTGCTCAGCCTGGGACTGGCCATGGCGAGCGACGGATGGCGTCGATCCCCGGGCAACCTCCACTTGCGTTATGGCACCTGTGGATTGATGGCGGCCATCGTGGTCTCGGGCGCGTGGCTGACGCACGGGGTGGGCAGATTCGACAACCGGGCGCTGCTGATGACACTGACCATCGTCCATCAACTGGCAGGCGCCATCTGGTTCGGCGGAGTAGTGCAATTGATTCTCTTCTGGCGCCGGATCAAAGGTGATCCCTCCTTGCATCCCCTCTGGCCCCGGGCGCTGCGACGTTTTTCTCTCCTGGGCATCACGTCGGTGGCGGTGCTCGTCGTCAGTGGCATTCCTCTGGCGTGGAGCTATGTCGACAACCTGACGGCCCTGATTGGAACCGGTTACGGCAGCCTGTTGCTGATCAAGACAATACTGCTTCTTTCCGCCCTGGGCCTGGCCTGGATCAATCACCGCGCCGCCAGACGCTGGTACGGGGAAGGCGGCTACCCACCGGTCTTTCGCGACATCCCCCATACGATCGAGGCGGAATCCTTTCTTCTCGTCAGTATCCTGTTCGTGGCGGCCACCCTGTCCAGCCAGCCGCCGGCGGTGGATATTCCGCAACTGATTGCCAGCCCGGCCGAAGTGTGGCAAATATTCAGCCCCAAGCTGCCACAGCTGGTCTCTCCCACTCACGAAGAACTTATGATCGGCGAGGCGCAAAGAGCGGCCATCGTGGGCAAGGAAGCCCCGGTTTTCGCCGTCGAATGGTCGAATTTCAACCACAACGTTTCCGGGGTGATCCTGACCCTCATGGCCGTTGTGGCGTTGATCGGTTATCTGTTCAAAGCGCGTTGGGCCTATTACTGGCCCGCGGGCTTCATCGCCTTGGGGGTCTTCATCTTCTTTCGCTCCGATGCCCAGGCATGGCCGATGGGCCCCATGGGATTCTGGGAAAGCACTTTTGGAGACGGGGAAATTCTGCAGCATCGCCTGGCCACGCTGCTGACTTTCCTCCTGGGCGGGCTCGAGATCCGCGCCCGGACCCACCCCGAGGCAAGGAAGCTCCGTTACATGTTCCCGATTCTATGCGCCGTGGGCGGGATTCTACTGCTCACCCACTCTCATTCCGGCTTCGAGCTGAAGACCGAATACTTGATCCAGTCCACGCACATGGCAATGGGGCTGTTCGCCATCTTCATGGCCGCTTCCCGCTGGCTGGAACTGAAGCTCGAACCGCCTTACGCCACCTGGGCCGGGATCATTTCCACGGTTTCGATGGGGTTGATCGGATTGATCATGGTGTTTTACGACGAGCCCCTCTATTGAGGTTGACGCCCCTCTCCCTCTGGGAGAGGGGGTGGGGTGGAGGGTTCGGGCCGGCAGAAGTCAGGATTCCTTTTTGCCGCTGGCATAATCGGCGATTTTCTCGTCCAGCCTGGAGATCAGTTTTTCAAAGCCCCCCGACTCGAGAATCTCGGCGAACTGCCCCCGCTTCAATGCCAGATCGCTCACCCCATCGTACCGGACGTCGATGATCTTCCAGCCTTCCCTGGTCTGACGGAGAATGTAGACGAACTCCACATCCTCCCCTTTCGGAACTTCCAGCCTCGCCTTGACCACCCGGTAACGTTTTCTGAAAGGCGCCTCCGACAGAATGCGAAATTGCTCCCCATCGTAATCATCGAACTGGCCGGCATATTCCGAGGTGCCATATTGGGTCATCTTCTGAATGAATTGCCGTTTTTGGTCGTCACTGAGCTGTTTCCAGTACTCTCCCAAGACATGACGGGAGATGGCCTTGAAATCATAGACTTCCCGTATCACGGGCGCCAACAGCTCGTATCTTCCCTGGTAGCCCAATTCGCCTGCGCGGCGCATGGCCTCGAGCACCACCTTGTTCAATTTCTCCACCACCGGCGCGGCATCACCGGGCACGGCTTCTCCATTCGATCCCGCTTTTTCAGACCGCGTGACCTGCGCCCCGGCTTCTTCTTTTACCGACCCTGCCCCCTCGCCTGCCGAATTCATGGATTCGGATTCGGCCGTGGCCTCCGCTTCCCTCACCGTTTCGCGTCCGCCGGCAATGGGGGGCGGCGCCGTTTCGTTCATATCCGCCTGCGCCCGGGATTGCGGCAGAATCTGCCGGGCGGCAGCGCCTGTTTTCGCCGCCGCCGTTTCCGCTTCGCCCTGAGCCAGCAACAATCCCGGCAAGAGCGCGCCGGCCAACCCAACCCATCGTGATATGTGCATCAAATTTTCCTCCGAGATCGCTCGATTCGTTGCCATGGCAACGGCTGACAGGTATTTTACCGCCTCTGACACCTGACTTGCAGCCTATAAGCCCGCACATCATCGCCAGAGGAATCGTCGGGCACAGTGGACGGCACCGGGTGTGATTCGAACACCCTCTTTTAAGAAACCCTTTCCTATGTTTCCTAAAAAGAAATCTTTAGTTGTAAAAAGTTGATATTGTATTTAATCAAGAAAGCATTATACTCTTATGCGAATTTGATCAATTACCTCCAAAGGAAGTCACAGTCATGGTTACCCCAGTTGAATTGGTTTTGGTTGCAGCATTGATTTCGACGGTGATTTTCTCGATTCGCTTTTGCAGACACCATTACCGCCAAAAGCGGTAAAAAACTCCTCCTCTTCTAGCGTTCAACCTCCTTCATTGCACTTGACGCTTATTTGACCCGCCACAGCGCGGGTCTTTTTTTGTTCCACCAACCATTCCCGGAACCATACCGGATGCGCTCCCGTCACTTCGTCAAAGGGGCGATGCCGACCGCCTCGCGGATCTCTACCATGAACGGCGCGGCCACCTCGCGGGCACGCCGGGCCCCTTCCCTGAGCCTTTGCTCGATCTCTTCGGGATGGCGAAGAAGCGCTTCATAACGTTCCCGCGCCTCCCTGACGTGGGCGTTGATATATTCGAACAAATATTGCTTCATTTCCCCCCAGGCGATCCCCTGGCGGTAACGCTCGCGCAAACGATCCACTTCTTCCGCCCCCGCGAACGCCTGGAAAATGCTGAATAGGGTACATGTCTCCGGATCCTTGGGCGCCTCCGGCGGCAGCGAGTTGGTCTTGATCTTCATGATCAGTTTGCGCAATTTCTTTTCCGGAACGAACAAGGGAATGGTGTTGTTGTAGCTCTTGCTCATCTTTCTGCCATCCAGCCCTTGTAATACCGCGCCTTCTTCCTGCACCACCGCCTCGGGCAGCACGAAGTGCTCGCCATAGATGTGGTTGAAGCGGGCGGCGATGTCCCGCGCCATCTCGATGTGCTGGATCTGATCCTTGCCCACGGGGATTTTCCTGGCCCTGAACAACAGGATATCGGCGGCCATCAGAACCGGATAACAATACAGGCCCATGGTGATTCCCTTGTCCGGATCCTGTTCCCCCTTTTCCTGGTTCTCGGCCACCGCCGCCTTGTAAGCGTGAGCCCTGTTCATCAGCCCCTTGGCGGTCACGCAACTGATGATCCAGGTCAATTCTGTGATTTCCGGCACATCGGACTGACGGTAGAACACCGCATTGTCGGTGTCCAGCCCCAACGCCAGCCAGGTGGCGGCGATTTCCAGGGTGGACTGCCTGATCCGCTCCGGCTCCTGACACTTGATCAAGGCATGGTAATCGGCGAGAAAATAAAAAGGCTTCACCTTCGGATCGCGGCTGGCCTCGATGGCCGGCCGGATGGCGCCGACATAATTGCCGAGATGCGGCGTGCCCGTGGTGGTGATCCCCGTCAGGACGATCTCTTTGTCGTTGTTCATGTTATCCTCGGTGTCCAAAATCCTGCCATTATAATATGGCTGCCAACTCAAGATCACTCGAATGGACTGGACCCTCCAACACGCCAAGGACACATACGCGGTCGCCCACTGGAGCGATGGCTATTTCGACATCGACCCGCACGGCCGCATGATCGCGCTCCCCCTCCGGGAGAGGGCCAAAGGCCGGGTCGTCCTCACCGAAGTCGTCGAAGCCCTGGAGCGGGAGGGGTTTTCACTGCCGGTTCTACTGCGCTTCCCCGATATCCTGCAAGACCGGGTCAAACGACTTTCCGACGCTTTTGCCAGCGCCGGCGAGGAATACGATTACCCGGGACAATACACCCCGGTCTACCCCATCAAGGTCAATCAGCAGCGGCGGGTGGTGGAGGCTATATTGCGGACGCCGGTACCCCGCATCGGGCTGGAGGCGGGAAGCAAATCCGAATTGCTGGCCGTACTCGCACTCGCCCCGCAAGGCAATCTGGTCATCTGCAACGGCTACAAGGACCGCGACTACATCCGCCTGGCCCTGATCGGCACCAAACTGGGGCTGAACCTGTTCTTGGTGGTCGAGAAACTCTCCGAGCTTACCCTCATTCTGGAACAAAGCCGGGCGCTCGGCATCGCCCCCCAGCTTGGCGTCCGGGTTCGCCTGGCATCGGTGGCCAGCGGCAAATGGCAGAACAGTGGGGGAGAAAAGGCCAAATTCGGCCTCACACCCGGCCAACTGCTCGAACTGGTGCAAATCCTTCGCCGCCACGATCCCGCCTGGCTGAAACTGCTGCACTTCCATGTCGGCTCCCAGATCACCGACATCAACGACCTCAAATCCGCGCTGCGCGAAGCCGGCCGCTATTACGCCGAACTCCACGCCCTGGGCATCCCCCTCCAGATCGTCGATGCCGGTGGGGGGCTGGGCGTCGATTATGAAGGCACCCATTCAGACAGTTTCTGCTCGATCAACTATACTCTGGACGAATATGCCCACAGCCTGATCCGCGCTTTCGCCGAAATCTGCGCCGAACGCAGGCTGCCGCAACCGGCTATCGTCACCGAGTCGGGGCGCGCCATGACCGCCCATCACGCAGTACTGATCACCAACGTGATCGAAACCGAAACCGCCCCCCTTTCGCCCCCCGCTGACAGTCCCTCGCATCCGCTTTTGGAGGATCTGCACAAGGCCTTGGAGCGAATGAACGCCGGCAACCTGCTCAGTACCTTCCACGACGCCCAGTTCGACCTGCGCGAAGCCCGCGCACTGTTCACCCGGGGCAAGCTGACTCTGGCCCAGCTGGCGGCGGCCGAACACCTCAGCGCCCTGATCGGTCAACAGGTTCGCGAGCGCCTCGATATCCGCCTGCGCGCCCACCGCCGATTGCTCGACGAACTCAACGACCGGCTCGCCGACAAGATCTTTTGCAATTTCTCCCTGTTCCAGTCGATGCCGGACGCCTGGGCTATCGATCAGATATTCCCCGTCGTCCCCCTGCAACGTCTCGACCAGCCCCCGGCGAGACGGGGCCGGATCATGGATCTGACCTGCGACTCCGACGGCACCCTGAAACACTATGTGGACCAACAAAGCCTCGAGACCACCCTGCCCCTGCACACCATCGACGCGAATGAACGCTATCTGATCGGCTTCTTCATGCTGGGCGCCTATCAGGAAATCCTGGGCGACATGCACAACCTGTTCGGAGACACCCACTCGGTCAACGTGGAATTGGATCCCGCCGGTGGGTGGAAACTCGACGAACCCTTGCGCGGCGACAGCGCCGCCGACCTGTTACGCTACGTCCACACTCATCCGGAAGCCTTGCAACAGGCCTTTCACCGCAAGCTCGCCGGCAGCGACATCGCCCCCGCCCAACGCAAGGCGTTCGAGAACGAACTCATCTCCGCCATCAACAGTTACACTTACCTGGAGGATTGATCGCGATGACGGCACCACGCATCGGCTTCATCGGACTCGGCGCCATGGGCGCGCCCATGGCGAGAAACCTGTCCGCCGCGGGCCTTCTTGGTTACGTCTGGAACCGCACCCCGGCCAAGGCCCGGGTGCTTGGGGGGGAGCTTGGCGTTTCCGTCGCCGCCACGCCGGCGGAACTTGCCAGGCAGTGCGATATCATCGGCCTTTGCGTCTCGGCGGATCAGGATGTCCTGCACGTGGTCGATGCCCTCCTGCCGGGGCTTCATCCCGGCACGATCGTCATCGACCATTCCACCGTCAGCGTCAACACGGCCCGCAGCGTGGCCGAAACGATCACCGCCAAAGGCGGCGAATTCCTCGACGCGCCGGTCTCCGGCGGGGTGGAGGGTGCCAAGGCAGGCACCCTGGCCATCATGGTAGGCGGCAATCCCGCAACCCTGGAACGGGCACTGCCGGCTTTGGAAGCGGTCGGCAGCCGCATCACCCATATGGGCGGGGTCGGCGCCGGGCAGGCCACCAAAGCCGTCAACCAGGTTCTGTGCGCCGGTATCAACCAGGCGGTGACCGAGGCCCTGGCCTTCGCTCAATCGCTGGGACTGGAGCTGGAAAAGGTGATCGACGTCGTCTCCCGGGGCGCTGCCGGCAACTGGTTCCTGGAAAAACGCGGCCCGACGATGATCCGGGGGAAATTCGCCCCTGGCTTCAAGCTTGCACTCCATCACAAGGACCTGAAGATCTGCCAATCGATGGCACGGGAACTGGGGCTCACCCTTGAACAGGTGGAAAAAACCCTGGCCGATTATGAAAAGCTCCTCGACTCTCATGGTGATGAGGACATTTCCGCCCTCTACCGGTTGCAGCGCCCGAATCAACCGTAACCGCCCGCCCGCTCACGGCCATTGCGGCGTCACAAGGGCCGCGCCCACAGATCATGTTCATCGGCACCAGTGACGCGGACCTGCAGGAACTGCCCGGGCCGAAACGGCCCGGCACCCTCCACCTGCACCACCCCGTCTATTTCGGGCGCATCCCCCCGGGTTCTGGCGATTGCCACACCCGCCTCCGGCTCCACATGATCGATCAGCACCTTCTCCACCCGCCCGACCTTTTCCCGCAACCGGGCCGCGCTGATATCCGCCTGTAGCTCCATCAGCCGGGCCAGGCGTTCTTCCTTCTCCGCTTCGGCAACGTGCCCCGCCAGCGCGTTGGCCTCGGCCCCTTCCACCGGGGAATACTTGAACGCCCCGACCCGGTCCAGGCGCGCCTCGCGGAGAAAATCCAGCAACTGCTCGAAATCAGCCTCGGTCTCTCCCGGAAAACCGACGATGAAGGTACTGCGCAAAGTGATATCGGGGCAGATCTCGCGCCACCGCCGGATTCTTTCCAGTGTGTCTTCGCTGTCGGCGGGACGCTTCATCTGTTTGAGAATGCGCCCCGAAGCGTGCTGCAACGGGATGTCCAGGTAGGGGAGAAGCTTTCCTTCGGCCATCAGAGGGATGATGTCATCCACGTGGGGGTAGGGATAGACATAGTGCATCCGAACCCAGACGCCCAGCTCGCCCAAGCCGGTGGCCAGGTCGGTCAGGTGCGTGCGCCACCGTCTGCCCCGCCAGCCGGAATCCCGGTATCCCAGATCGACACCATAGGCGCTGGTATCCTGGGCAATCACCAAAAGCTCCCTGACCCCCGCCACGACCAGTCGCTCCGCCTCCGCCAGCACCTCCCCCACTGGACGGCTGACCAGCTTTCCTCTCATGGAAGGAATGATGCAGAAAGTGCAACGGTGATTGCAGCCTTCGGAAATCTTGAGATAGGCGTAATGGCGCGGCGTCAGCTTGATGCCCTCGGCCGGCAGCAAATCGAGAAAAGGATCGTGGGCAGGCGGAAGATGGCGATGCACCGCCTCCATGACGCCCTCGTAATCATGAGCGCCGCTGACTTCCAATACCTGCGGAAAGCGCTGGCGAATGGTTTCCGCCCGTTCCCCGAGACACCCGGTGACGATCACCTTGCCGTTTTCGTCGAGCGCCTCGCCGATGGCTTCCAGGGATTCGGCCACCGCCTCCTCGATAAAACCGCAGGTATTGACCACCACCAGATCGGCCTGGTCGTAACGGGGCACCAACCGGTAACCTTCGGCCCGCAGCCGGGTCATGATTCTTTCACTGTCCACCAGCGCCTTGGGACAACCCAGGCTGACAAACCCGACCCTCGGCCCCGAAGCGGCGACTTGATTCGATAAATCCTTCATGCGACCTGCAAGCAAATGTTCCCGTGACAAAAAAGCCGGATGGATCGCCCCTCTCCCCAAAACCGGGAGAAAGAGAAAAAAATATTTCCGTCCGATGCCGTGGATTTTCAAATCCCCAATTGATGACAAGCTATTATACCGCCATCCCCACCCAAGCAGCCTCTTGAAGGAAACTACCAGGAAATCGCATGCACCGATTCTCCCCTTTTCCTCTCAGAGAGGGCTTCGAAGCCGCGCAACCTCAAGTGCGAATGGAAAAAACGGCGGTCACGCGATTGCTCTGGAGCAGGCCATAGATGCCCCCCAAAGCATGACCCCGGCGGTGGTATAATTTCCTTGTTTTTTATACCTGAATTTTCGAGTATTCGATGAGATCATCCTTTCTCTCCCGCCTGACCGATCTGCTTCAACGCACCCTGGAACGACAGGTACCCGCCACGGGACTGGCAGCGTTTCGTATCGGATACGGATGGGTGGCGTTGCAGGAAATCCTGTTCCTGATCTGGTTCCGCCCCCTGATCTTCGACGAGCTGCCCTATCTGGACCAAGGCCCGCCGATGATCGCTTTCTTTCTCCCCATCTGGGCGCTGGCGGCCCTGGGGTTGACCCTGGGTTGGCATACCCGCTTGAGCGCGGCGGTCAACTACCTCTTCTGGGTACTGTTCACGGCGTTCACCCCCATGTGGCGGGATTTCGACGGCGGTTTCGATCAGATGATGATCTCCTCCGGATTGCTGTTGATCTTCCTGCCCTCGGAGCGGGCACTCTCCCTCGACCGGTTACGGCTGGCGCTGAAGCATTCGGCCCCCGGACACCGTTACCAGCCGCCGCGGAGCGTGCCGGTGCTGGCCTGTTATCTTCCCCTCCTGATCACTCTGGCTCCGCTCTATTTCGATTCCGCCATCCACAAGCTGTTTTCCGAGCACTGGCGCAACGGCCTCGGCCCCTGGCTGCCCTCCTCCCACCCCTATTACATCTCGGCCCTCGAATTGGGATGGCTGCTGGACATGGAGTGGCTGCAAAAGGGAATCGGCTACACCATTATCGCCTTTCAGTTCGTCTTTCCCTTCCTCTTCTGGCACCCTCGCTTCCGGGTTCCCCTGATGACGTTGGGCGTGCTTTTCCACGCCGGCATCACCCTGTCCTTCAATATCTATCCCTTCGGGCTCGGGATGCTGGTCCATTATTTCCTCATGGTACCCTTCTCGTGGTGGCGGGCCGCCGGCGCCTGGATCCGCCTCCCGGAACCGCGCCTGAAGGTGTATTACGACGGCATGTGCCCACTGTGCCTGCGCACGGTCATCGTAGTGGAGCACTTCGACGTCCGCCGCGCCATCGCTTTCCTGGATCTGCAATCCCATGCCGCCGGCGAGCCTGCCCTGGCGGGCCTGGAAGAGGAAGTGCTGCTGCAGGATCTTTATGCCGTGGATCATAGCGGTCACCGCCATCGGGGGGTGGACACCTATATCCAGATTCTCAAATCCATGGGCTACACCCGCCCCCTGGGGTGGCTATTGCAAATGCCCGGTTTATATCGCCTGGCAAGCAGTCTTTACCGGCATATCGCCGACACCCGTCAGCGTTGCGATAACCAATGCCTGACCCCTCAGCCTCCGTCTCTCACCCCGCTGGAAGATGCCTGGCGGCAGTTCGTCGGGCCAACCCGCCGTCAGGCATTTCGGCTGGCGAAAATACTGGTAGTGCTGGCCGTGCTGCAATTGAACAGCACCTTGCACTACGGCCTCCTCCACCGGCTGAAATTGGACGAGAGCGCGCTGGGCCCGGTTGCCGCCTTGAGCAACATGATGCTGTCGTTCAGTCATGGATTGTTGGGCATCACACCCCACGCGCTCTATCTGGCGGACCACTTCAAAGGTTACGAAACCCTGTTCGCCCTCACCTGGCTGGACAAGGCAGGCCGGGAACACTGGCTGCCCTTCGTCAACCAGGAAGGCCGGATCGTCGCCCCCAACTGGGGGCGGGTCCATTCCATGTGGGCCAATGTGGCAATCACGCCGCGGCTCGACGAGCGGCGACTGCAGAAGTTCGCCACCAAAGTCACCGCCTACTACGGCACTTTATTGGGAATCGACCTGAACGACGCCCGCTTCCGGCTCAAGGCCAAATCTATCCGTATGCCGGCGGACTGGGAACCGGGACTGCGAAGGTGGAACCTGAATCAACCCTGGCACGATGCCGGGGAGCTGGTATGGCGGGGCAGAATCGCCCGGATGACGTTATGGGAACCCTTGAAGGTGAATCTCCACTATTCCGAGTGAAGCCTGCATGCTTCAAGCGGCGGCGTGGAGGGAGGGATCACGACAGCCCTTCCCCGCCACCCTCGTCACCTCGCTTTTTCAGGGCGGAAAAGGAACGCTTGCGTTGTTGGGACTCGCGCACCACCCCGAAGCCCCACAGACTCCACGAAGCGGTCTTGATCATCAGCAAAGGCAGAGCGATCAACTTGACGCCCCAGATCAAAACCGCGACCGCGCCGATACCGGAAAGCCCCCACGCAACCATGCCGGTGGGCCCACCGACGATCACTTTGAGCGACAGACGCTGGCGAAGCACCCGTCCAAGGCGACTGAGAAGGTTCTTCATGGCGGCCATACCGCTCCGGACTTGGGTTGATCATGAAACAACTGTCACACAATTGCAACATTTGCATTTCTTTGACCAAACAAGCTGGGGATGATTCCAGTCCGGCCGAGAAGACCAAAATACACAGCAAGAAAGTATTCACGGCGTTTCCCCCATGCCTCTTGGATCAGAGTTTTATCCGTTTCGATGACGTGGATCTGTAAGTGATGCCGCAGTTTTTTCTTCACCGGCCGGTTGTGAGTATACTTACCCACCTCAATCCATATTAAGGAACACACCCTATGCGTCCAAGCGGCCGACAACCCTACGAACTCCGTCCCATCCGGTTCACCTGCCACTACACCAAACATGCCGAAGGTTCGGTGCTGGTGGAGTTTGGAGACACCCGCGTACTGTGCACCGCGAGCGTCGACGAGCGGGTTCCCCATTTTCTCCGAGGCCAGAATCAAGGCTGGGTGACCGCCGAATACGGCATGTTGCCGCGGGCCACCCACGAGCGCACCAACCGCGAAGCAGCGCGGGGCAAACAGGGCGGCCGGACGATGGAAATTCAGCGGCTGATCGGCCGCAGCCTGCGTTCGGTGGTCGATCTCCAGGCACTGGGGGAACGCAGCATCATCGTCGATTGCGACGTTCTCCAGGCCGACGGCGGAACCCGTACCGCCTCCATCACCGGCGGCTATGTCGCCCTCTCCCTGGCGGTCAATCGTTTGTTGGAAAAACGGAAGATCAAGAAAAACCCCCTCCACGGCCAGATCGCCTCGGTATCAGTGGGCATCTATCGCGGCGTGCCGGTTCTCGACCTGGATTACCAGGAAGACAGCGAGGCCGAAACCGACATGAACGTAGTCATGAACGACGGCAACGCCTATGTGGAAATTCAGGGTACCGCCGAAGGCCACCCTTTCCGCAAGGACGAACTACAGGCCATGCTGGATCTGGCGGACAAGGGAATCGGTGAACTGCTGCAACACCAGCGCCAGGCCCTGGTGCTGGCAGGGGTGGAGTAACATTCATGCGCATCGTGCTGGCAAGCGGAAACCCGGGCAAGATCAGGGAAATCCAGGCGCTTCTGGCCCCCTACGGCGTCCGGATCCTGCCCCAGACGGCCTTCGCCACTCCCGAAATCGAGGAAACCGCCCCCACCTTCATCGAAAACGCCCTGACCAAGGCCAGGAATGCCGCCCGCTACGCCGGGTTGC
Organism: Methylothermaceae bacterium; assembly: GCA_026981855.1. Taxonomy (GTDB): domain Bacteria; phylum Pseudomonadota; class Gammaproteobacteria; order Methylococcales; family Methylothermaceae; genus Methylohalobius. The sequence continues at coordinate 26,007 of JALSIB010000007.1, forward strand.
CGGCTCTGGCCGACGACTCGGGGCTGGAGGTGGAGGCACTGAACGGCGCCCCCGGCGTCTATTCGGCACGTTACGCCGGCCCCGGCGCGGACGACGCGCTCAACAACGCCAAACTGCTCGAGGCACTCACCGGCCTGGAAGAAAAAGATCGCGGCGCACGCTTCCGCTGTGTGCTGGTGTTCGTCCGCCATCCTTACGACCCCAGCCCCTTGATCGCCGAGGGCACATGGGAAGGCGTGATCACCACGCAACCCCGGGGAGAAGGCGGCTTCGGCTATGATCCACTGTTCTATCTGCCCGAACTGGGCCGCACCTCCGCCCAGCTGGCGGCAGAGGAAAAGAACCGTTTGAGCCACCGTGGCAAAGCACTTCAACGGTTGCTTGAACTGTGGGGCAACCGATGAGCCGGGCACCTTGCCCTTATTACAATCGTTCCTCTGTGTTACCGTGGAGTTCCCATGCCCGTCTTCTCCAGATTCCTGAAAATCTCCTGCCCCGAATCCCTCAAATGCGATTCAACGGGAAAACATCCCGCTTTCGAGATCACCTTCACGGCCGACGGCGAAATCCCCTTCCCCCAGGTCATCCTTTACGACCAGGGCCGGCAAAAGCTGCTCAAAGGCTCATCGATCCACCGCAGCAGCGACGGCGACGACCGGCAAGTCACCTACGTCACCCCGATTCCCGCCGGGCTGTTGCAAGGAAACGACATCCATATCCAGATAGAAGGATGCCGCAAAGCCGACCTGAGTCAGGCAAGCGGCGGTGACTGGATCAAGGAATTCCGCCGGCTCACACTCGAATCGCCCCCCAGACCCCTTCCAAAAATCGAGGTCAAAGGCGGTATCAAGGTTTACTTCGGCATTCACAAACACATGCATCAACCTTACTACCGCGCCGCCGATCCCGGCTATTGGGACGGGGAGAAAGAAGAGATCTTCGGTTCCCGGGTTGGCAACTATACGGGCTTTCTGCCGCTGGCGGTGCGGCAATATGTCGAATCGGGCCTTCCCCACGCGGGACTCTCCACCAGCTGGAGTGGCAGCCTGATCGAACAACTCGACCGTATCGAGGCGGAAGGACTGTGTAGCGGGCGTTTCTCCGGCTGGAAGCAGGCCCTGCGGGCAACGGCCGGCGCCACCACCTCACTGGGGCATCCGCGCATGGCATTTTCCGCCTTCGGCCATTTCCACCCCTTGATGCCTCTGATCCCCCCGCGTGATATCGTGCGCCAGATCCTCTGGCACCGCGACCTCATCCGCGACCATTTCGGAACCGAGGCATCCCGGATCCTGTTCCCGCCGGAAACCGCCTTTCATGTGCGCATGATCCCCGCTCTGAAACAGGCCGGTATCGAAGCGGTCATCTACGACTCCATCCACCGCTATCGCGCCTGCCGCGACTATCCTTACGCCGGTATCGAGGAAGGCATGTTGCCCCCCAACCCGGCCGAACAGGTCAACCCGGCGGTGCAAGACTGGCTCCAGCTCCACAACATCTGGGCCGGTTCGAAAATATCACCCAGCCTGCTGCGGCCGGAATACGTGGGTTACGAAGACCCCGAGGGGAATCTCCACAAGATCATCGCCATTCCCGCTGAACGCTATATTGGCAATGAAGACGCCCGGGGCGGATTCGGCGCCCTGCAATATCCGGAAGTGCTGGGACAGGTTTACGACCAGATCGCCACAACCGGATGCTTCGATCCAAAGCAGCCCCCTTTCTTCCTTCTCCACTCGGACGGCGACAACCACGGTGGCGGCGCCGACAGCTACTATGGCCACAATACCGGCAGGATGCTCCGCTGGCTGAAGGAGGATCCCCGTTTCGAACTCACCACCAGCGAGGATTACCTGGAACGCTTCCCCCCCGACCCTGGCCAGGTCATCCATCTGGAGCCGGGATCCTGGAGCGGCGCCGACAATGGCGATCCCCAATTCATGAAATGGTTCAGCCGCTACGACCAGCCCTATTCCCCCGATCTCAACTCCTGGGCGGTCCTCACCGCCTTGCAGAATCTGGTTCACACGGTCGAGGACAACTTCCCGGAGCACCCTTCCCTGGCGCAGGCCATCCGACTGATGCTGACCGCCGAAACCAGCTGCTACTGGTACTGGACCGGGCAGACGGTTTGGGACAGCCAGGTCACCGAAGCCGCCAACCTGGGATGGCGCTTGCTGGGATCTGCCGCCCGGGATGCGGCCGGGAACGACCAGACCGGCCCCACCCTCTTTCCTCCCTGGATCACCCCCGAAAACCCCGGTGGACAGCGCTGGGGGCACGGCTGTCTCGAACCCGCTCCCAGGGAAGCCACGGCCCATACTTTCGTCCACGATGTCTCAGGCCTGAAACGTGTCACACTGGTGCTGCGTACAGGCACCGGAGAAAGGCGCATCGAGATGACCAATCACGGCCCCTATCCCAGCCAGACCGGCGCTTCGGTGTCTGCGGACTATTGCACCGCAAGTTTACCGCCAGGCGCGGGCGACGTGCGCTATTACATCGAAGCCGAAGATAGCCGCGGAAACGTGACCGTCGGCTCCCTGGAACGAATTTTTCTCGCCTGAGCCAACCGCAAGGTGGGGCAGATTGATTTTCGGCCTCAAACGCCCCAACGCAGCCAATCACCGTCTGCAAAAGGCAGAGCGAGAAACGAGCGGCGCTTTTTGCGGCCTGTGCGCATGAGATTGGGAGCCGTTCAGGGGGTAAGCTCCTTGATCACCTCCCGCCCTTTCATGGGAATTTTAATAATCTCCTTTGAATCAAGGTTCATTTCCATGAGATCGACCATACGGATCTGGCTGTTATCGTAAGTTCGGAAATAGAACCGTTTGCGCTTGAGATCATTGGCGCTGGTCCAGGTCGTGTAATCAGCCAGAATATTGCCGTGTTCGTCTTTCTTTTCGTCCCGGGCCGCACCCTTTGGGATGTCAAAGTTGTTCAAAAGGTGAAACGCCTGCAGAACAGCATCTTCCCCGGTTTTCGACGGCAGCAGGGATTGACTGAACGCCACTGCCCGAACGAAGCGCGAAGGCGGGGTGAAATCCCCCGGAAGCCCCAGCATCCCGGAACCCTGTCCCAAGGGGGTCAGTTTGACACCCTCCAACTGAAGCGGTGGCAGATTGGTATGCAAGATGTTGATATAGTTTCGCAAATTGGTCATGTGCCAGTCGAATGTGGGTGAGTTGCTCATCACGCCCAGCGGGTTGTCGTGGATGTTCAGTTTTCCATCGACATATTCAAGCACGATGCTCTTTCCCGAAGCGTCATGCACCACATAATGTACCGGCGGTGCAAATCCCCATGCTTTCAAGACGACTTCCGGCACCACCACTTCTCCGGCATTGGCTTTTACTTCTTCGACGGTCGCGAAATTTTCCAGAATCCAGGAACCCACTTCCCACGGCGCAATCGTCTTACCGGCATCTTCCGGTTTGTAGGGCATGTATCCGACAGTGCCAGGAAAATAAAATGTGCCGACAGCCAACCCTTTTTCATTCAGCCCGTCAAAAATGTATGGCAGCCCTACACCATTGGCCCCGAGACTGGCATATTTGGCCTTCCACGCGAGTCCCTTTTTTCCATCAGGAGCGGTGCCGGTACGACTGTACCCGCGCGGCACCATGATGACATCCGATTGCAGGTCAACGGCGAACTCCAGTGTCCGGGCGTGAACGATGGTGCCATCTTCGGCTTTGAGGCGGATGCCGGTACAGGCATTCGCGGGGAATTGAGGCATCAGCAAGAGAATACTGGCCGCACTCAACAGCATTGACTTTAAACCAATCCTATTTTTCACGTTTTTCTCCTTCAAGGTAATGGAATGGTCCACTCCACTCCTCAAACGGAGTCAAGCGAACCGTGAACAAGTATACTGAATTGCGGTAGTGGGCACCGGACGGCTACACGGAGGGGGGCGATCCCTACTTCCTGCTGGGACCGGCCGGAAGCGCCTGGGCTGCTCACCGCCTGGGCAGTCCACAAGGCGTAAGGCAGACCCAGCTGATCCGGGGTGTGGGTGGTGATCTCCTGGAGAGTTCTGGATTCCTGGTCTTCGGTCAGACGACGCCCGGTACCCACGCAACGCCCCCGTTTTCTTTCTCCGGTGCCCAGGCCCTTGCGAATCCGCATCAGCCATTCGCTGACGGTGGGTCGACGAAGTCCCAGCATCTGGGCAATGGTGGTGGAACCATAGCCCTGGGCATGCAGACGAAGGACGATTTTGCGCATTTGTTCCCGAGCGGGGGCACTCAGTTTGCGCACATCGTCGCAAATCACCGGCGGCAAAAAGCAGAGCGAGGAACGAGCGGCGCTTTTTGACGTCCGAGTGTATTTGCCTTATTAGGTGTAAGGTCCCAATAGATAATAAACTGTATAGAATACCCAAGAGCAGCCATCGAATGGTGATGGCCCTGGATATCCTGGAAGCAGTCATTCCCGAGCTGGAAAAGATCAAAAGGAGCCACTGATGAG
>JALSIB010000008.1 GCA_026981855.1 Methylothermaceae bacterium
CAATGGGTTATTGCTATACACATTTTACCCGATCAGGAACCCCGATCCTCTCGTTTTGAACCCCTTTTTATCCGTATATCAATGCCTTGCGCTGACCGCTTGGGAAAATTGGGGAGACACTAGAGGGATGCCAGCCCCATGAACGCTCCCCACAAAGGCAGGGTCACCATGGAAAGCAATGTGGTGACCGTCACCAAAACGGCGTAGAGCCTGCTGTCGAGACCATAACGGTCACACAATACCACCCCGAACAACATGCTGGGCATCCCTGCCTCCAGAACCAGGGCGATCGCCTCGTCCCCGAAAAATCCCAGCCATGAGGCCAGCCAAAAGCCGAAAAAGGGCACCACGCCCAGTTTGAACAAAATGACCGGAAAGACTTGTGGCCATAAGCGCCAGGTCAAGGCCCGCCAGTCCAATGCCAGCCCCAGCGACAACAACATCAACGGCGTCACCCCCCTGGCCAAAAGATCAAAGAATTCCAACATCCAGAGGGGCCACTGCCAACCACTCATGTTCACCCCGAGCGCCACCGCGGCGGCCCAAAGAGGGGGCACCCGGAGCAGCGCGGCCAAGTGATTGCCCCGCCCCCCCCGGCCGAAATACCTGGCCACGAAAATCCCCACCGACAACACCAAAGGGGTGAAGGCGAACAGATCCAGCCGAATGACCAAAAGCGCCGCCCAGTCGCCAAAGATTTCCAACAGTACCGGCAACCCCAGGAAGGTCACATTGGGAAAGCTCACCGCCAGCCACACGGCCCCCGCCTGGCGCCCGGGGAGCCTGCGCCCATACACGTACAGCGTACCGAGCAACGCACCGCACCCCATGACCAGAACGCCATAAAGGGATATCTTCAGGCTTTGCTGATCCAGCGGTGAACGACTCATCAGCTTCAGGATCAGGGCCGGCAGGAACAGATAGTACACCACCGCCGTCAAAACCTTACGGGTTTGCTCTCCATCCAGTCCCGCGGGACGAAGCAAACGCCACCCAGCGCCACAGAGAATCAACAGGAACATCTCGATCAGAACGGTCAACACGCCTTTTCTCCAGCACCTGCGGACAAATTTTGTATCATTGAATTTTCCATGCCCTTCACTTCAGGAGACCTCATGCCCTTGTCCAGCAAACCCATCCCCCCCCGTGACCGACTGATCGTCGCTTTGGACCTCCCCACCCACGAAGCGGCAAAGCGCCTGGTGGAAGCCCTGGAAGACGAAGTCACATTCTATAAGATCGGCCTGGAACTGTTCATGGCCGGTGATTATTTCGGGCTGATCGATTGGCTCCAGCGGCGCGGCAAGAGGATCTTCGCCGACCTCAAGTTCTACGACATTCCCGCCACGGTGGAACGCGCCGTCAGAGCATTGAGCAAAACGGGCGTCCGGTTTGCCACGGTCCACGGCGACCGGGCCATTATGGAGGCCGCCGCCCGCGGCAAAGAGGGAGCGCTACAGGTGCTGGCGGTGACCGTGCTCACCAGCCTCGACGACGAGGCCCTGCGGGAAATGGGTTACCGGGAAGGAATGGAGACGTTGGTGTTGCAACGGGCGAGACAGGCCCGGGAGGCAGGGCTGGACGGGGTCATCGCTTCCGGCCTGGAGGCGCGCTCCATACGGGAGACCGTGGGAGAGACGCCCTTGATCGTTTCCCCCGGCGTGCGGCCCGAAGGCACTCCATCGAACGATCAAAAACGCATCGTCACGGTGGAACAGGCTTTTCGAAACGGCGTCGACCATATCGTCGTCGGCCGTCCCATTCGTGATGCGGCCGATCCCAAGGCGGCCGCGACCGCCATTCAGAAAACCATCACTGAATTGTTCGCACGGTGAAAAACGCAAGACGCGCCGGAAGGCGCGCCTTGCACGAGAGATCGGACAAAACCGTTGCAGGTGATCAAAAAGTGTAGTTCAAAGTCACATAGACGTTACGCCCAGGATTGGGCACCCGGTTTCCAAGCCCCACCTTGCTTTCCCGCACCCGGTTGATGCCGTTCAAGTGGTCGGCGTGGCGGTTGTCGAAGATATTGTCGAGCCCCACCGCCAGCTTCAACCCCTGGACATACTTGTAGGAAGGCTGATACTGGAAGCGAACGTTGACCACGCTCCAGTCGGAGGTTTTGAGTTCGTTGTTGTAATCGGCCACCTTGTCCTGGCTCAGGGCGCCGACATACTCGCCGGAGAAGGCGAAATCCCAGATCGAATAGGTCAGCCGGGCCCGCCCCTGAAGGGGCGCGATCCGATAGAGATTGTCATCCTTGCCGCTGATCTTCTCGCCCCGGGTATAGGTCATCAAACCATCGACCCGCCAATGGTCTCCCACGGAAAACCCGCCCTGCATGTCCACGCCGTACAACTGGGCATCGATATTGGTCCAGCGCATCACGCAGTTGTCGGTATCGCCGGAAGGATTGTTGGGACAACCGTTGGGAAGCATCATACGGGCCGCCATCAACACGGTAGGGTCGGTTTCCAGTTGTCCCTGAATGTAATCGTTGACATAGCGGTAGAACGCCCTCGGTTCGAAGTAAACCCCTTCCAGAAAACCGATTCTGTCCAGATGGAGATCGAAACCGGCCACCGCCTCGTAGGACTTCTCACTGTCCAGCCCCATATCTCCCACATATACCCGGCCGTCCGCCAGCCCCCCGGTGGATTCGAGCGGCAACCAGGTATAGCGCTGCTGATAGGTCGGCGCATGGGTCTTGCGCGCCAGCCCCAGCGCCAGATTGAGGCTTTCATTCAACTGGTAGTTGAAATCGAACGAGACGTCGACATCGTGCTGATCCTGACGCCGGTCCCCGTCATTGAAGCGGTCCCTCAACATCCTTGCGGCGGGCATCAAGCGTGCGGGCGTTCCATCCACCTTGCCGGCGTCCATGTAGGTGTAGCGGTAACGCACCCCCGCCGTCAGCGACAGCCTTTCGACCGGCTCGCCACGCCATTCGGCGTAGGCGCCATAGCGGTTGCGGTTGATGTCGTTGTACAGATTGACGAAAAAGGCGGCGTTATTGGGGTTGGTGACAAAGGCATTGTGGGTGGCCAGATCCCCATCCACACCGACTTCCAGTTCTCCGCCGCCGATCCCCGACCATACCAGCGCCACCTTGTACCCACCGGCTGTCACATCGGTGTTGTTCCGGCGCCACCGCGTCTTGTCAGCCGGCGCGTCGCGCAAATGATAATTGGTCATTTCGTGATCTGCGTCCTGGAAAAACATGGCGGTTTTCAGCTTGACCCGGTCGCTGAGCGCCCAGGAATAGTTGCCGTTTACCGCGTCCGTCCGTATCCAGCGAATGTCCATGGGTAGCGACGGCGTACCGCTGCTGCCGGTGAATTTATGATCGTAAGAAGCGCCGAACTCGTGGCCGCCGCGCCGCAGGCCAAATCCCGCCTGATAGGTCTGGCGGTCGTAATTGGTGTATTTGACGTTGTCGGTGTCGTTGTAGCGGTAATTATCGCCATCTTCATGGGAAGCGGAGAAGTGGAAACGGTAATTCTTGTTCGCCACACCCAGCAAACCGCCGCCATACACGCCGCTGTTGACGCTGCTCCAACCGGCGGTGGCGAATAACTGGGGCGTCCATTCGGCGGTATCGGTGAACTCGGCCCTGCGGCTCTCGGCCATGACCGCCCCCCCCATGGTCTCCAGCCCCACAGAAACAGGCGTCACACCCCGATAGACCTTGACGGATCGAATCAGCGCCGAAGGAATGGCGCTCATCCGCGAGTCCATGGCGTTGGGACCTGCGTTCTTGAGCGCCATCCCGTCAACGGCCACGTGCACCCTGTCTCCGTACAATCCCCGGAACTGGGCGATCCCGGTGAGAGGCCCGTTGCGGTTCACATTGCCGCCGGGTACCCGTTTCAACAGGTCGGCGGCATCGAGCGTCCCCGCCGCCCCGGGCTGGATAGAGGCCGTCCCCGCCTCCATGACTTCGCCTTCCACGACCAGCGTCGGCAGCTCTTCGTACTCGGCCAGCGCATGCTGACATTGCATCGCCACCGCGGCGGCAAGCAATGTGGGCCATCTCCGTTTATTTTTTCCGTTCATTGTGCTCTCCCTCATTTGCTTCATCGTCACTGAATGAAAGTGTTCGAAATCAATATAGGCAAGCACATTCCAGACCAACATCATACCTATATGATTCAGATGGAGTTTTCAACTCAGAGTGATTTCTCACGCCTCTTTCATTGTGTCATATGCCACACTTGGTGAGGCATATGACACAGTCACGAAAACCATTGGAAATATCACTTTGTGATATGGTTTAGCGTCATGATGATGCAGCAGGTTTTCTCCCCCATTCACTTGGTCGCCTTGCTCATGGGGCTGTTCAGCAGTTTCCATTGCCTCGGGATGTGCGGCTCCATAATCGGCGCCCTGACGCTCAGCCTCGACAAGGAAATCCGCCAGCGCAAGAGACTGCTGACGCCCTTCGTGTTCAGCTATAACCTGGGAAGGATTTTCAGTTACACCATGGCGGGGATGCTCGCGGGTAGCCTGCGTTACGTGCTGGAGATGCCTTTCGACCACGATGTGGCATATCGCGCACTCCAACTGTTCGCAGCCCTGATCATGGCGGGCGCGGGCTTCTATGTCGGCGGCTGGTTTCCCAGATTCGCTTATCTGGAACGGGCGGGAGGCAGATTATGGCGCCGGCTGGAACCGATTGGCCGCACACTCATCCCGGTCACCAACCTCTCCCAGGCTTTTCTGTTCGGCATGATCTGGGGATGGCTGCCCTGCGGATTGGTGTATGCCTCGCTCGCCCTGGCGGCCAGTTCGGGCAACCCCACCCAAGGGGCATTGACCATGACCGCCTTCGGTTTGGGAACTTTACCGGCGGTGATGGGGGTGGGTATAATGACCAACTGGATGGCCCGCCTGTCCAGGATGCGTAGGTTTCGCCATTTCGCAGGGATCGTGATGGTGATGCTGGCGTTGATGGCGGCCTTTCCACAACTCAACCCAATGGTTATGCAAATAAAGAAAAACAGGGTGTATCTGATGGAGAAGTTCAAATCACTTCTTGGCCAATCGCCGAATTTCGAGTCGGTGCTGCGCGCCGCGAAAATGGTAGCGGCGACGGATGTCACCGTTCTGATCTCGGGAGAGACCGGAACCGGCAAGGAAGTGCTGGCGAGTGCGCTGCAGCAATGCAGCCCCAGGTCCGACAAGCCCTTCATCACCATCAACTGCGCGGCCCTTCCCGAATCCCTGGCCGAATCGGAGCTTTTCGGCCACCGCAAGGGCGCGTTCACCGGCGCCAACACCCACCAGCAAGGCAAGCTTCAGGCAGCCGATGGCGGTACACTTTTCCTGGACGAAATCGACTCCATGCCCGCCTCCCTGCAAGCCAAACTGCTCCGCTTCCTGGAAACCGGCGAATGCCAGCCGGTGGGCGCCACCCAGACCGAAAGAGTGGATGTGCGCATCATCGCCGCCAGCAATGCCAATCTAGAGAAGAAGATAAAACGCGGGGAATTCCGCAAGGATCTCTTCTATCGCCTGAACGTTGTGCCGCTGGAAATCCCCCCCCTGCGAGAGCGGAAGGAAGACATCTCCCTGCTGGCCCGGCATTTCCTCGAGGCATTCGCCAAAGAGCACAACATGGAACCTGCCACCTTCTCCAAGTCGGCATTGCAGGTGCTGCAGAATCATGACTGGCCCGGCAACGTCAGGGAACTGCGCAATGTCTGCGAAAGGCTGGCGATCCTGCTGGCGGGCCGCACCATCACCCCGGACAATCTACCGATCGAGCTGACTCCCGGCCAGACGCCCGCCAAGCAGCTGGAAATCGAACTGCCTTCCAGCGGCCTTTCCCTGGAAGAAGTGGAAATCGAGCTGATTCGCCAGGCCCTGTGCCGCACCCAGGGGAACCGCAGCCGCTCCGCCCGGCTTCTGGGCATCACCCGGGACACCCTGTTGTATCGAATGCAGAAATACGGCTTGACCTGAAACAGGCAAAAACCCACGAGGCGGCCCCTCTCCCCGTGGGTTTTCCCGTTATTTCCTCCTGCGCGCCGCAATCCTCAAACGCAAGGCATTGAGCTTGATGAAGCCTTCGGCATCTTTTTGGTCGTAAGCGCCGGCATCATCCTCGAACGTGGCGATATTGGCGTCGAACAGACTGTCGGTTTCGGACTTCCTGCCCACCACCATCACGTTCCCCTTGAAGAGCTTGATCCTCACCACACCGTTGACAGGCACCTGGGAGGCATCGATCATCTGCTGCAACATCCGGCGTTCGGGGCTCCACCAGTAACCGTTGTAAATCAAAGCGGCATAACGGGGCATGAGCTCATCCTTCATGTGCGCCACCTCACGATCGAGGGTCAGGGATTCGATGGCCCGGTGCGCCTTGAGCAGAATCGTGCCGCCAGGGGTTTCATAACAGCCCCTCGATTTCATGCCGACATAACGGTTCTCCACGATATCGAGCCGGCCCACCCCATGCGCTCCGCCAATCCGGTTCAATTCAGCCAGAACCTGCGCCGCGGTCTTGCGGACCCCATCGATAGCCACCACATCCCCACGCTCGAAAGTCAGCTCCAGATAAGCGGGACGGTCGGGGGTTTTTTCGACAGGCAAGGTCCAGCGCCACATGGCTTCCTCCGGTTCGGCCCAGGGATCTTCCAGAATCCCCCCCTCATAGGAAATATGGAGCAGATTGGCATCCATGGAATAGGGGGAAGCCTTGCCGCGCTTCATTTCAATGGGAATTCCACGACTTTCCGCATACGCCAGCAGCTTCTCGCGTGAATTCAAATCCCACTCCCGCCACGGGGCGATGATCCGGATGTCCGGCTTGAGGGCGTAAGCACCCAGCTCGAAACGAACCTGATCGTTCCCTTTTCCTGTCGCCCCATGGGAAACGGCGTCGGCGCCCGTTTCTTCGGCGATCTCCACCAGCCTTTTGGCGATCAGGGGTCTGGCAATCGAGGTGCCGAGCAGATATTCCCCCTCGTAGATGGCGTTGGCGCGGAACATGGGGAAAACGAAGTCGCGGGCAAACTCTTCACGCAGATCATCGATATAGATTTCCCGCACCCCCATGGCAGCGGCCTTCTCCCTGGCCGGCTCGAGCTCCTCCCCCTGGCCGATGTCGGCGGTGAAAGTCACCACTTCGCAACCATAGGTTTCCTGCAACCATTTGAGAATGACCGATGTATCGAGCCCGCCTGAATAGGCCAGAACGACTTTCTTGATGTTTCCTGACATGAAACGACTCACCCGGAAATGAATAAAACGCGATATTATACTGCAAAAGACACGGCCGCCTTTAGAGGGCGGCCGTGGTCGGATCTTTCACATGACGAATCCAAGAATCTACAAACGTTCCCGAATCCTTTGATAGGCGCTCTTCAGCTCCTCGCCGACAACCTTGGCCGATTCTGCAACATCCTCGGCCACTTCCCTGGTATCTTCCAGAAGCGCTTCGGCCTTTGACTTGAATTCAGGCCATTTCTTTTCCAGCTCCTCCCATTCATCCTGAAGCTCCATCTTGGCGAGATGCATCCTCACCTTCAATTCGTCGCGCTCTTGCTGCAAAGTCTCCAACAATTCATTCAATTCCATTTTTCTCCCCCTTTTTCAGTCGTGTTAATTGATGTGACGCACCGGTCAACTCCAACGCCAGATTGCTGTTTGGCCACACCCAACGGGAATCCCATCATGATTATGCGGCCATTTCCGGGGAATTCAACACAGCCGTGCCACGCTCTTCTCGCGTGGCTCCCGGAAAACATGTCACTAACTGACAAGCACTACAATTCCCGCGTGCCTTTTCCACCATCGAGATCGAATACATCGCCGATTTGTTCCTGTAGCCGCCTAAGTTCGAGATATTGCTCCACTTGGCGCCTCGCCGCAAGTTTTTCCCGTTCATTGCGCCAGCGGGAAAACATGGCTTCCAGCTCTTTGTCGATCTCATCCTGGAATGATTCCCGGTTTTCATGCTCGGATCGGGTCAGATCAACCATCGGTGCACCTCCTCGAACATCAATGGATCTCAGCCTACACCAGAAAGCTGCCACCTCGTGGACTTCTCTGGCAGATCCCACCGGACACCAACCTCCGATGGCCTACCGCCAAGGCAGAGAGATTTCGGGATTCGGCGGCGAAGATATTCGACCACCTGCCTGGAGAAAGTTTCACCAAAAAAACACCCCTTCGAGCGAAAACCCGGCATACCCTGCCATGCGAACCCGCACTTCGGCCCCATGCCAATGCACGGCGCACCCAACCACCTTGACTTCCAGCGCCATTTGTTCCAGATTGACCCTGGCTCACCGCCCGGAATGAAAAGCCATGACAACCCAGGTAGAAATTCAATGAAGCGTTTTGCCGTTATTTCCGGATCTGGGCCGCCCGAAAAAAGAGCTGGAACAGGCCATGGAAGCACATATACTGGAAGCAGTATTGACCGGAACTCACCAACGCCATTTCTAATTCTTGGATGTTTTCATCAAAACTTATGCGAGACCAGCCACAATGGCTGTTGATCGTTTATTACCTTTTTTTGGCGAGCAATTTTTTATTTCTCATTCCTCACGGAAAGCTCATCTGGATCTTGTATGCCGCCCTCGTCGTTCCCCTTTCCCTCCCCGTGCTTCCACAATTGTGGCAAGCGGTAAAAACCAGCCGGCTCTTCTGGTTGCTATTGGTCTATATGGCATACCTCCTCTTGAGCGCTTTGTGGTCACCGAAGTTTGATCTCAAGCACTTTCTGGCCCGATTCGCCGGAGCGGCAACCATAAGCCATTTTCTTCTGTTAACCGCCGCGCTGCGCCTGAAAATGCCGGTCGAATTCGATCGTTATCTGAAGTATTTGGGATTTTGGGTTGGCTGCGCCGCTCTGATGGTCATCATGATCTGGTACAGCACCCACCCCCCCGATTCACGCATGGAGGGACTGGGATATCTGAGCCACCCCATCCGCAGTACCGCCGCTTTCGGCGTATTCGCCCTGGTGGCCTGGCATCACCTGCTACAACCTAACCTGCATGACTCACGGCGCCTGGGCTATGGTTTGGTATTCGCCATCGTCCTTATCTACATCGGTCTGAGCTGGAGCCGAACGGTACTCCTCTCCCTTGTCACCGCCCTGGTCCTACCCCTCCTGATACGTCCCGAGCGGCGAATCCTGACCATCCTTGCCATCATTGCGACGACACTTCTCACCACATTATGGCTCCTGCCCGGCCTCACCGATCATTTGCTCAGAGCCATGCCATACCGCCCCTACATCTGGCTGGATGCCCTCAAACATGCCCTCCATCACCCCTGGTTCGGTCATGGTTACCTCGCCAGCACCAGCGGTATCGCAATCCTCGCGGACGGCTCGCTCTTTCCCTACGGCGATTCCCATAGTTTCTTCATCGCCAATCTGCGCAGTGGCGGCATCCTTGCCCTGGGGCTCGCCCTGGCGACGATAGGCTACGCCCTTTGCATCACCTTTCGACACGCCCACAGCTACCGTAGCTTTTTCCATTTTTCCCTGTTGATCTATGGAATTTTATGCATCACACCCAACGAATGGGAACTGCTGACCGGTAAAAGGGAAAGTTGGATCTTCCTCTGGCTACCCTTCGGGCTGGCCATCAGCCACGAACTACGGCAACCCCACTCCCTCTTTCACAATTCCATCAGCCGATGGATGCGCTCTACCACGACCGCCACTTCATCCTCTATCGGAACGGATGACATGGAAAACACATCTCCCTGACCCAAAAACACGGCCCTGCCTTGTTCGTACAACTGCTCATGGATCCGCTCCAACTCTCTTCCGTAACCGACCCACCCCACGGTGAACAGCCACCGCCCAAACCTCGCCAGAAGTGAATCAGGGGAGGGCGACAGGAGCAGCTGACTGGTCAACCATCGATAAGCCCCATAGCGGCGAGGATGGGCAACGGGCAACGGATAAATCGCCAACGGCCGCTCCAGTCTGGCCACCTCCAACATCATCGATATACTGTCTCCGGTCACCACGAAGACATCGCCCCAGGCCAACAAACCATGATAGGGATTCTCCCCACCCTCCTGCCAATCGTAATAGGGCAAGCCACTGTTCCGTATGACCGCTCGTACCTGCGAAGAAGTCCGCCGGCTGGTGCAGAAATAAACTGTCCCATCTCCGGCCAGGGCCTGGCTACGCCTGACCAAATCCTCAGCCACTTCACGATCAAAACGATAAGGCTGGGTCTTGCCACCCACCAGCACCGGAACCAAAGGCCTCGGCAGCCCCCCTAAAACGGAGGCCCACTTTTCCCTGGCCTCCACGACCTTGTTCCGGTCCGGATAAATCAACGGCAACTTCAGGTTCAGCAGGCGGGGATCCGATGGTATCCGGTAGTGGGAGGGAGCGATAATCAAATCATACTGCTCCCAGGTTCCCTTTGGTCTTCCAAGCAGAACGATTTTCGTCTTGACATTTTGCTGTTTGACCCAGAGGGCGGCACTCATCGGCCGACGGCCGATGGTAATAATCAGATCCGGCCAAGGGGGGTGTAACGGGGACGAACGGGCCAGGTCCAGGTGATGCAAGGATGGCCGGACAGACGGTTTTCCTTTGACATATTGCGGTTTACAATGGACAATCTTCCACTCCACAGGCCATCCCAGCGCATCGGCGATTACCCTGACCTGAATATTGTCGCCCAGCTTGTCACCGACCAATAACCATACACGTGGACTTCGCCTTGACCGATCACTCATTTGATGAATCCTGATTCCACTTTCATGACCTGGCTGAAACAGCCATCTGACCATGCCCCCTGCACTATCATCGCGGAAGTCGCTCAAGCCCACGATGGCAGTTTGGGCATGGCCCATGCCTTCATCGATGCAATTGCCGGAACGGGCGCGGATGCAGTCAAATTCCAGACCCACATCGCCGCTGCGGAAAGCACGCCGGGAGAGCCCTGGCGAACCCGCTTCAGTTTACAAGACGACACCCGTTATGACTACTGGCGACGAATGGAATTCAGCCCCGGGCAGTGGCAGGGACTCAAGGACCATTGCGAGGAGAAGGGCCTGTTGTTCCTCAGCACCCCGTTTTCCGATGAAGCCTTCGAACTGCTGCAGGCAATCGGCGTGGCCGGCTGGAAAGCCGCCTCCGGAGAATTGACCAACCGTCCCTTATTGGAAAAGATGGCCCGCACCGGTCTGCCATTGCTGTTGTCCACCGGCATGAGCGCCCTGGAAGAAATCGACCGGACGGTCGAATGGCTCAAACCTTTCGGTAATCCCCTGGCGGTTCTGCAATGTACTTCCGAGTACCCCTGCCATGCCGAACACATCGGCCTGAACAATATCCCCCTGTTCATTCAGCGCTATGGCACTGCAGGGTTGTCGGACCATTCCGGCACGATCTACCCTGGTCTCGCCGCCGTCACCCTGGGCGCCCGCGTGGTGGAAGTTCACGTCACCCTGAGTCGCCACATGTTCGGCCCGGACGTTCCCGCCTCGGTGACCATCGAGGAACTGGCCCGGCTGGTGGAGGGCATCCGTTACACCGAAACCATGCTATCCCATCCGGTAGACAAAACCCGAATTCCGGGACACGTGCGGGAACTGCGCGATATCTTCATGAAGAGCATAGTCACCCGTCAACCTCTTGCCGCGGGCACCTGTCTGGAACACCATCATTTGGCAATCAAAAAGCCGGGTACCGGCATCCCCCCCTATGAACTGGAGTCCCTTGTGGGTAAACGGTTGCGCCATGCCGTCCCCAAGGGTCATCTTCTTTCTCACGACGACCTTGAAAACTGATCATGGCCAAACGAAAAATCTGTGTCGTGATCACGGCGCGCCCCAGTTATGCCCGCTTTCGCAGCGCCATGGAAGCGATTGCCTGCCATCCGGACCTGGAGTTGCAGGTGATCACCGCCGCCTCGGCCATCCTCGAACGTTTCGGTTTCCCCGACAAGGTCATCGAAGCTGACGGAATCAAAATCGATGTCAAGCTCCATACCATGCTTGAGGGCGGCAACCTCATCACCGCGGCCAAATCCACCGGCCTGGGAATCATCGAACTGGCCTCCGCTTTTCAAACGTTATCCCCGGATGCGGTGGTCACTATCGCCGACCGTTTCGAGACCCTGTCCACTGCGGTGGCGGCCGCCTATATGAACATACCACTCGTCCATATCCAGGGCGGAGAGATCAGTGGCAATATCGACAACAAGGTCCGCCACGCCATCACCAAACTGGCAGATCTTCACTTGGTGGCCTCGGAACCCGCCCGGCAACGGGTCATCGCCATGGGAGAGCATCCGGACAAGGTTCACGTGACCGGTTGCCCCTCCATCGACATCGCCGCCACTGTGTTGAAAGACCCCGAGATCAAAGTGGACCTGTTCAAGGCCTACAAAGGTGTCGGCCCCCGGATCGAGTGGCACCGTCCCTATCTGGTCGTCCTCCAACACCCGGTCACCACCGAACCCGAAGCCGCCGCCCGCCAAGCCGACGAGACGCTGCACGCGGTCCATGAAAGCGCTCTGCCGACCTTCTGGTTCTGGCCCAATATCGATGCCGGTTCCGATGCCACGTCCCACGCCATCCGGGCTTATCGGGAGCGCTGTCAGCCCGAAAACATCCACTTTTTCAAGAACCTCCCCCCCGAGGATTTCCTCCGCCTCGTATACCACTCCCGGGCCATCGTCGGCAATTCCAGCGTGGGCATTCGCGAATGCGCCTTTCTGGGAGTGCCGGCGATCAACATCGGTGACCGCCAACGAAACCGGGATCGTGGCGCCAATGTCATCGACGTTCCGCACGACCGCAGGCACATCCTCTCCGCCATCCATTCCCTTCACAAGCGGCCACGGCCACCTTCCGACCCGCTGTATGGTGACGGCAGGGCGGGGAAACGTATCGCCAACCTCCTGGCCACCGAACCCTTGAGTCACCACAAATGAACCCGACACGCCGGATTCTCCTGCCGGTCGAGATCAAGACCCGTGAACTCGACGCCATGATCCTGCTGGCCTGCTTTCTGGCGGAAAGGGACATGGAAGTGCTGGTTGGCGATCGGGAGACGATCAAAGCGCGTGTTCATCGCCTGCACTCAAGCATATATCTGGGTAAAAGCGTCACCCGGGAAATGGGGAAATACTACCGCCACCTCCTCGATCTGGGACATGGCGTGGCAGCTCTCGACGAGGAGGGGCTGGTGATCTACTCGCCGGAAATCTATCGGACCCGTCGTCTTGGCCCGGAAACGATCCGGCTTCCCCAGGCCCTGTTCGCCTGGGGGGAGGAAAATGCCACCCTTTGGCGGGAAGAACTGGACGAAACGGCCAACCGTGTCCATGTCACCGGAAACCCACGTTTCGATCTTCTCCGTTCGCCCCTGCGCCAAATCTATCGGGAAAAAGCCGACGAGCTGAAAACCCGCTACGGCCCCTACGTCCTGTTCAACAGCAACTTCCACTGGGTCAACACCCGCCGGGGCGCCGCCACCCGCCTCCCGGACCCGGAAGACGTGGCCTCGGGCCGGTTCCCGATCCCTCGCTTTTATAATCCCGAATTAGCCCGTTACCGCATCCGCCTGTTCCGCGCCTACCTGGACGCCATTCCTGAATTGGCTCGGGCTTTTCCCGATATTCACTTCATCATTCGCCCCCATCCGGCTGAAAACCCCCGCCCCTGGCGTGAGGTCACCACGTCCCTTACGAACTGTTCGGTGCTCTACGAAGGAGAAGCCGTTCCCTGGATCCTGGGCAGCCAGGCGGTACTCCACCACAGTTGCACCACCGCAGTGGAGGCTTTCGTGCTCGGTAAACCCGTCGTGTGCTACCGTCCCTATCGCGATGACGACCTGGACCCTCCCCTGCCGATCCATCTGAGCATCCAGGCCGAAGACCTGGAATCCCTCCTGGAAATCATGAGACAAGCGTTCATCTCGGGTCCGGATTCACAGGCGCGACAACGCCGGGAAACTTATCTGCAACGCCACCTCGCCCCCGAGGGGGGAAAGCTGGCCTGTGAGCGCATCGCCCAGGTACTGGAAACTTTGCCACTGCCCACCCCTCCCTGGCAGCGGCGAATGAAAGCCCGGCTGAAAAGTTACCGGAAACGATTGCGTCACCGGATTCGGGAAGCTCGCGGCGAAACCCTGACAAGAACCTTCGCCGACCTGTACCCTCCGACACCGGTCGCAGAGATACAACAACGCATCCATTCCTATGCCACGCTGCTGGACCGCTTTCACAACGTGTCGGCAACCGGACTTGCCACCAACCTCTACCGGATCCGAGCCAATGTGGGAAGATAAACCCGTTTTGGCCATCGTCCCCGCTCGTGGCGGCAGCAAGGGTATTCCCGGCAAAAATCTTTGCCGGGTCGGGGGACGTACCCTGATCGGCTGGGCCGCCCACACCATCCACCAACTGCCTTGGATCGACCGGGCGTTGCTGAGCACTGACGATTCACAACTGGCGGCCGAAGGCCGACGGGTGGGGCTCGAGGTTCCTTTCATGCGCCCGCCGGAACTGGCCACCGACACTGCCCGGGGAGTCGACGTCTGGCGCCACGCCTGGCTGGCCGCCGAAAAACACTGGAATCAGCGATTCGACCTGTCGGTCTATCTCCAACCCACCACTCCCCTACGCCAGCCGGAACACATCACCCGCACACTCAGGGCGCTGCTTTCAGGCTCCCACGAGGCGGCGACCACCATCGCACCGGTTCCCGGACATTTCGTGCCCGAGAAAATTCTGCGCCTCGATGACGACGGCCGGGTCCAACCCTATACCAACACCACCGTCTTATCCAACCGCCAGGAGGCACCCACGTATTACTACCGTACCGGCGCTTGTTACGCAGCCTGGCGCGACACCATCGTCGAGCGGCGCCGCATCGTCGAGGGGAATTGCGCCGGCGTGGTGATCGAGGAATACACCGCCAATATCGATGACCCCATCGAACTGGCATTCGCCGAGTTCCTCCATCAGTATCCGGAGGAATCTGGAGGGAAAGCCTGATGACAGATATCTGTGATCTCTGCCAAACTTCTGACCCGGTCATCGTCTCCGGCCCTAACCCGCTGCAGGGGAAAATCGCCTTGTGCCGCCGTTGCGGCCTCTTCTTCGCCAGCCCCAGACTGGAAGCGGAGGCGCTGGAACGATTCTATGGCAACGAGTTTACCGGCGACGCGGGCGCCAATGCTCTCGCGAGGGAAGATGGCACACCATCGACCAAAAAGGTCCGTTCAGAGGAAAGGCGGGTGAAACGCTGGTCACTACCTTTGATTCAACGACACGCCACATTGGCCGGCAAGGACATTCTCGATCTCAGAATGCGCTCCGGCGCCCTGGCGGCCGCAATGACCGCCGCCGGCGGCCGGGTCACAGCCATCGACCCCTTTACGGCGAACGTCCAATATGCGCGCGAACGCCGGAAACTGTCCCTGGCCCGGCAACTCCCCATGACCGAAATCCATCGGTTGGAAGGGTTCGGTAAAGAATCTTTCGATATCGTCACCGCAATGACGATCCACCTGCTCGCCCACCTCCAATCGCCAGGGGAATTCCTGCAACGGACATTGCAGGTATTGAGGCCTGGCGGCTGGCTGTTTCTCATGGAAAAAGACGTCCTGCGCCCCAATTACAATGTGGCCCGCCCCACCCCCTTCTCCAGCGGGACGGCCCACCAATACCATCTGACCCGGGATACCATGGCGTTGTACCTGCGGGCCGCCGGATTCGAGCTGATCCAATGTCGCATCGATCCACACTATGCCACGGGGCAAAACCGCGTCATCACTGCCATCGCACGTAAACCCGAAAGGAAGGACATTCAGGTACCGGCCGATCTCTTCAAGGACGGGCCGGCCCCCCAAGACTATCTGAAACGAGTTCAACGAATCCAACACAGGTGGCGCATGTATGCTCTGGCAGGCAGAGCACGCAAACGTTGGTGGAAATTCCGCGAAAAATGGCTGCCGACCCATTCATAATTTGCTCTATGGCAACAAGAATTCACCAAAACCACCACTATTTTTGTCATATCAGGTAAAATTTCCTCAAATTGACTCTCATTTTCTCGAATCTCGACGACTCAAGGGGAAAACATGAACGCCATCGCCCAATTGAATCAGCTGAAACGCCGAGGCATCATCAAACTGGGCAAGCGGCTCACCCGATTCATCGACCGCTTCCTTGCCTCCCAGTCACGGATAGGGGATCGGCCGTCCTTCGATCCCAAACAGTTCGACTGGGTTCAAACCCTGGAAAAGAATTACACCCCCATCAGGAAAGAAGCGGAGCGGCTCCTGCAGGAGCGTGATCTGATCCCCTGCTTCCACGAAATCTCCCCCGACCAGAGCAAAATCTCCAAAGGCGACCACTGGAAAACCCACATCCTGTATGGATTCGGCCGCCGGGTCGACAGCAATTGCGCCCGCTGCCCACAGACCGCCAGGGTACTCGAACAGATTCCGGGCATGACCACGGCGTGGTTTTCCATCATCGACCCCGGCTATCACATCCCCCCCCACCGGGGCCCCAGCAAAAGCTTTCTGGTCTGCCATCTGGGGCTGATCATCCCGGACGACAAGGATCGCTGTTATCTGCGGGTGGCCGATCGAAAACTGACCTGGGAAGAAGGCAAATGTTTCGTTTTCGACGATACGTTCGACCACGAGGTACGCAACGACACCGATCAGCCCAGGGTCGTGTTATTGGTGCATGTCAAACGCCCCATGAAGCCCTTGGGACGGTTGGTTAGCTGGATGCTCGTCAGTCTCATCAAGGCTTCCCCGTACTTCAAGGATGGGCTCAAAAACATGCGCAAGTGGGAAGACCGTTACGCGGCGGCGCTCAAGGCCATGGAAAATCGACCGGTTTCCCCGGAGGGTTGAAGTGCCGTCATCCCCCTTGGAAGCCACTGCGGAAACCGCTCCGCCCTTCTTTCCGGACTTCTTCCTCATCGGCGCGCCCCGTTGCGGCACGACGGCCATGAGCACCTATCTCAAGCACCATCCCCAGGTGTGTTTCTCCTCGCCCAAGGAGCCGCACTATTTCAGCCTGCTGCGGAAGCTGATGCCGGAAATGACGGTCGAGGACTATCTGAACCATTGTTATGGGCATTTCGATCCCGACAAGCATCGCGCCCTGGGCGAAGGCTCGGTATCCTACCTGTACGACGAAGCGGCCTTAGGCGAAATTCTGCGATTCAATCCCACTGCGAAATTCATCGTCATGGTCCGCAACCCCGTGGACTTGGTCCATTCCTACCACAGCCGTCTGGTGGCCCTGCTGGACGAGGACGAGGAGGATTTCACCCAAGCATGGCGGCTCCAGAAAATCCGTGCGCGGGGCGAAAGCATCCCCAAGGCCTGCCGGAATCCTTTCCTGCTTCAATATGGCGAGATCGGCCAGGTGGGAAAACACCTGAAAAAACTCTTCCGTCAGGCGCCGCGCGAACAGTGTCTGGTACTTGTCTTTGACGATTTCATCAAGAACCCCCTGGAAACCTATGAAACCCTCCTCGGCTTTATCGGGGTGGAATACGATGGCCGCACCGACTTCCCACCCAATGCCGCCCACAAATATCCCAGATTCAAATGGCTGCAACGTGTTCTAAAGCGCCCACCGGCCCGGATGGCCAGTTTCGTCGCTGTCCTCCACAGCCAGAAACGGCGCAAGAAGCAAAAGAAACGTCCCCCCCTCAAAAGACTGCGCAAATGGCTGATCAGCAAAAATGAAGTCTATCAGCCGCGCCAACCCCTGCCGGCCGGAATCCGCAAGGAGCTGACCGATTATTTCAGCGCCGACATCGACCTGCTGGGCAAACTGATCGGCCGGGATCTGAGTCACTGGAAACAATAACACCAGTCACCGGAACACCCCCTCCCGGTACAACCGCCACAACGCCCCCCAACCATAGAGCAGCGGATGGCGCCGCACTTTTGGCGAAACCTCGATCCGGCGGCCGCTGTGCCGTTCCAGTTTCCAGAGAATGTAATCCACGCCACCTTGGAAGGTAAACAGGGACTTGATCAGGCGCAACAAGGACAGCAACTTCCCCTGGAACCGCCGAAGCTTCCATTGGATCTGCTTCTTGAAACGCACGAACCGGGGCACCTCGATACAAAACCGGCCCTGGCCGGGCATTCGACAGGCATAAGGCAGAGAGAACAACAATGCGGGGGTCAGGTGTCGAAAGAAGTCCGCCGAATGGGCCACCAGTTCCCGCGCCCGGACCTCGGCCTTTTCGGTTCTGAGCTCCGCGCCATAACTGAGCCGCAGGCCCGTCTGCCACAACCTCCTCCAGTCGAAACACGGGGGCAACATCGGCACCGTCTCGGCCACCAATCTGGCGGCGGCCGCCACCAGCGCCCCGGCCACCCAGGTCACGCGGCCCGAATCCCGCGCCCACACCAGCCGACAAGGTTGGGCGAACCGCCCCCACAGGTAGGAATGGAACCAACCGTTCATGCCAGCGGCGAAATCCTCACAGGAAATCACCGCATACTTGGCACGAATGGTTTTCCCCTGGTGGGTCGTTTGGTGATAGAACACGTTCGGCGGCAACAAGCGGTTGGCCCAGACGAGCCAGCGGCGCTCATAAGCCCTGTTATAATCCTCGACCAGCACATAGAGATCCACCAGCCCGTCGTAAGGATCGCCACTGCGCAGACAGGAACCGTACATGACAATGGCCTCGACACCCTCGCCATGACGGCTGCGCACTTCTCCGGCCAACAGCGTCACTGCCTCGGGCACTGGCGTGCATGTCACCGACTCCATCCAGGAACGTAACCCATGAAGCCCGTTTTTTGTCTCGCTCATCTCTCCGACCCTCATTTGAGCCAACCCAGGCTCGCCACGCCGCTCGACATCGCCAACAAGCGTGTGCTGGGCTATCTGTCATGGAATCTCCGGCGCCGCCACGAACACCGCGCTTCCGTTCTGGCGGCCTTGTGCCGGGACATTGAAAAACATTCCCCGGATCACACCGTGATCACCGGCGACCTGACGCAGATCGGCCTGCCCGATGAATTTCGCCAGGTCCGCGCATGGCTGGAAAACCTGGGCAGCCCCGAGGATATCACGCTCATACCCGGCAATCACGACCGCTATGTCGCCGCCCCCAGCCAGGACACCTTGTCTCTCTGGCGCCCCTACTACCAATCCGATCAGCGCGGTGACGATTTCCCATCCTTGAGAATCCGCGGCCCGTTGGCGATCATCGGCACCAATTCCTCTCCTCCGACAGCACCTTTCCTTGCCACCGGTGAAATCGGCCCCGACCAGTGCCAACGCTTGGCCGAGCGGTTGCACTCGAGCCGGGACAGGTTCAGGGTGATGCTGATCCATCACCCCCCCCACCCGGAAGCCACCAAGCGGCGCAAACGTCTCATCGACGCCGCACGAGTCGTCCAGGTGTTGAAATCCCATGGCTGTGGCTTGGTTCTTCACGGCCACAGCCACCATTGGCAATTGCATTGGCTGCCTGGACCGCACTGCCCCATTCCCCTCATCGGCGTACCCTCGGCTTCGGCGGTGGGGCGCAGACGCGGCTATCGGGCCCGCTATCATCTCTACAGGTTCCATCCCGGCGCCGAAAAATGGCGGATAGAAGTGGAAATCCGCGGTTTCGACCCCGAAGAAAACGGCTTCATCCAGGAAGGACGCTTCGATCTGGCCAGCCCTGGCTAATTTCGACCCCATCGAAGCATGGCCACGGCCAGCAACAGAACCGCAACGGTGGGCGCCAGCGCCGTCATGAGAGGAGAAAGATCCCACAACAACCCCAGATTGGCCACCACCTGCGTGGCCAGAAAGTAGAATACCCCGATGACGATGGAAACCGCCACCTGCCAGCCGAAGCCGCCGGATCTGGGACTGGTGGCCGCCATGGGCAGCAGGAAGAGCAATACCACCGCCATACTCACAGGCAGCAAGACCCGTTGCCAGAACAACAGTTCATACTGCTCCGATTCCTGGCCGGTCGCTTCCAGGTAGCGCACGTAATGCCAAAGATCCGTGATCGCCAGGGTTTCCGGTGGGAGTTCCAGGGTCTTGAGCTGACGGGGCGTCAAAAACGAACGCCAACTGAGTGCCGGTTGCCGCCTGGTCTGCAAAATACCGTCATTCCAGGTTTTGATCGTCACCCCCTCCAGCATCCATATTCCCTTCTCGCGTACCTCCGCCTGCCTGGCATGGATGAATGCCAGCAGCTTTCCCGCCGGATCGAAATGATAGATATCCACATCCTCAGGTACCCGGCCGTGAACGATCGCCCTCACATTCAGGAATTTCCGCCGGTCCCGTGACCAGAAACCATGCTCGGTACGCAGAGCCCCACTTCCCTCCAGGGCTTCCTGTCGATGGATGAAGCCCCATTGCTGACTCATCGGCGCGAAATACTCCGCCACGATCATCAACAATACCGCAAGCAGCCCCATCACCTTGGCCAGCGCCAGGATCACCCTTCCCAAAGACATCCCCGCCGCCCGCATGGCCAGGATTTCGCTGCCGCGCACCAATCCCGCCAGCGCCAGGCTGCCCCCCATCAAACTGCAGATGGCGGAAAATTCCAGCACCTTGCTGGGATAGGTGGAAAGGACATAGAGAAAGGCGTCTGCGATACGGTAACGGCCTTCCCCCACTTCGCTCAGTTCATCGACGAAATCGATGAAGCCGAACAAAGCCAGCAGCACCAGAAGAACCACCAGGTATCCTCTGAGAAAATGATATCCAAGGTAACGCTCCAGAATGCCCATCTAAGCGTTTCCCCACTCGGCGGCAAAGCGCCTGGCACGCCACCAGATCATGATACTGGGAAAATACCACCCCAGCAGCAACAGTAACATCACGGCCTCGGGCCACCATGCGCCCGGCATCGGCCCCACGACACCTTCCTTGACCCAGGTTTTGGCCATGCCGCTGAGATTGTAATAGACCGCGAACACGATGATCGCCAGCACCGTTCTGCCATGACGCCCCCGGCGCGGCGCGGTCCGGCTCAGGGGCACCGCCAGGAACGCCAACAGGATGGCGCTTACCGGACGCAACAACCGCCACTGGATTTCGGCGATATCCTTGGGATTGGAAGATCCCCAGAGCTGCTTTATCGTCGCCGCCTTGCTCTTGTAGCCCAATGGCTCCCGGGCGGCGGCCAGAAACAAGGTCAGGGTCTGAAAACGCATCACCAGATCGCCTTTGCCGGATGGGTCCAATTCATAGGCGTAGCCATCCTGAAACACCAGGGTGAGCGCGCCGTCGTCCCGGTCGGACTGATGCATGGATTGGGCATAGATCGTCTGTAGCTTTTCGCCCTCCCCCGGACGACTGAAAAAGACCCGGCTCAACCGTTCTCTTTCATGATCCACCGCTTCGGCAAAAATCACATAGCCGCTGTCCTCGTTGACGTGGAAGCGTTCGGCCTCGAGCTTGTCGATATCGAACCGTGCCTGCCCCAGATTCTTGAGCACATAGCTCTGCTCGTAGGCCCAGGGACGGATCACGATGGCAAAACAGGCCACGATGACCGCCACGACCAGGGACAGGCGAAAGACCGTCCAGGCGACGCGGCCTGTGCCATAGCCACACGCGGCCATGGCCGTCATTTCGGAATCCGAATAGAGCCTGCCCAATCCCATCACCACGGACAAATACAAGGCGATGGGCAGCAGAACCTCCAGCGCGATGGTGATTTTAAGGCCGATCAGCTTCCATACGATGTCCATGGGAAGAAGCCCCGCCACCGCATCCGAGAGCAAGTCCGCGCTGGTGTAACCGCCAAAAAGCAGGATGAACAAGCCACAAGTGGCCGCAAAAGGGCGAAGAACCTCCTGGATCAAATAGCGATCGAGACAAAGCAACGACAGAATGTTCAACGAAACCTCCCTCTCCGTCTTCCACCCATTGGTCCTTCAGTCAGCGGGGCCATGCCACCGACAGCTTGCGGGGACACGCGTCGCGGCCACCCCTGTCCGGCAAAGAAAATCCCCGTAAAGCCGACAATCTCACTATAATTTCCGTTATCTGCGTTGGGGAACGGATCGATCCAGTCATTCCGCGGTATCGAGGCCATTTGAGGGAGGGTTCTCATTTGTCGAAACATTCATTGTACCAACGCTTCTCAAGCTACACAGCCGACCTGCCATCTTTATGAGTGCCATGGACGATACATTCGAAAGGTTTCTCGAATCTTCCGGTTTCTACGGGGGCAATGCGGAATACCTCGAAGCGCTTTATGAAAGCTTCCTGCGCGATCCGAAAAGCGTCCCGCCCCCGTGGCGACAACGCTTTCAAGCGCTTCGCGGCGCCACCCCGGCCAAGGGAGAAATCCCGCACGAGGAAATCCGCAGCCGTTTCCGCCATCTCACATCGGGCTCTCACCCCGCTCATGCCGCTGCCGGGGAAACCCGCTGCAGCAAACAGATCGCGGTCAACCGCCTGATCGATCAATACCGGCTGCTCGGGCACTTGGTCGCTGACGTCAACCCCCTGCCCTTGACCCCCAAGCCTTATCTGCCCGAACTCGATCCCGGCTATCACGGACTGGACGAGAGCGACCTGGACAGAACGTTCGATGCCTCCGCACTGGCCGGCTGCACCCGCCTGCCCCTGCGCGAGATTCTGGCACGCCTGCGGCAGACCTACTGCGGAAGGATCGGCAGCGAAACCATGCATATTCTCGCCAAAGATATCCGCAGCTGGGTTCAGCAACGGCTGGAAACCACCCGGGCCACGATCGAGCTGCCGCTGGAGCAAAAGCGCTGGCTGTTGAAACTGCTGATCGCCGCCGAGGGCATCGAAAAATATCTGCATCGCCGCTACGTGGGACAAAAGCGTTTTTCCCTGGAAGGCGGGGAAAGCCTGATCCCCTTGCTGGATGAGCTGATCCAGCGTGCCGGGGAGAAGGAGATTCGCGAAGTGGTCATGGGAATGGCCCACCGGGGCCGTCTCAACGTCCTGATCAATATCCTGGGAAAACAGCCCGAAAGCCTGTTTCGCGAATTCGAAGGCAAGAGCGGGATCACGGAGGGCACCACAGGCGACGTCAAATATCACATGGGATTCTCTTCCGACATCCCGACGCCGGGCGGTCCCGTCCACGTGGCCCTGGCCTTCAACCCCTCCCATCTGGAGATCATCGATCCGGTGGCGGAAGGATCGGTCAGAGCGCGCCAGGACCGGATCGGCCAGGAAGGACACAACAGGATCCTGCCCTTGCTGATCCACGGGGACGCCGCTTTCGCCGGCCAGGGTGTGGTCATGGAAACCCTGCAGATGGCGCAGACTCGCGCTTTCCATACCGGCGGCACGCTCCATGTGGTGATCAACAACCAGATCGGTTTCACCATCAGCAATCCATTCGATGCGCGCTCCACCACTTACCCCACCGATGTCGCCAAAATGGTGGAGGCACCCATCTTCCACATCAACGGGGACGATCCGGAAGCGGTGCTGTACGTGATCCGGATGGCACTCGAATTCCGCATGACCTTCAACCGCGACGTGGTCATCGACCTGGTTTGCTATCGCCGCCATGGTCACAACGAGGCCGACGAGCCCGCGGTCACCCAACCGGTCATGTATCGCCAGATCCGGCAACATCCCAGTGTCGCCTTTCTCTACGCCAAGCGCCTGCTGGATCAAGGCGTCATCGATTCTGCCACACCCCACATGTTGGAGCGGGAATATACCGAGAGTCTGGAACGGGGTGGGCCGGTGTTACGCCAGACACTCCCCAAGAACACCTTCAGGAACCGGGTCGCCTGGGATCCCTATCTGAAAGGCGGCTGGGACTCACCCTACGACTCCCGCCTCCCTCTGGACGAACTGAAAGCGCTGGCGAAATTGTGGTTACAACTGCCGGAAGGGTTCGAACTCCACCCCCGGGTCGCCAAGATCTGGGAAAGCCGTCACAAGATGACCGAAGGCAGGCAACCGGTCGATTGGGGCTATGCCGAGAACATGGCCTACGCCACCCTGCTGGCGGAAAAAAAGGCGGTCCGCCTCACCGGACAGGATTCCGGGCGGGGGACTTTTTTCCACCGCCACGGCATCATCTATCACTATCGTACCGGCGAACCCTTCATTCCCCTGAAGAAGATCGCCTATCAGTACGGAAGCCGCTTCCATCTCTACGATTCCCTGTTGTCGGAGGAAGGGGTGCTCGGATTCGAATATGGTTACAGCACCGCAGAGCCCGAAGCCCTGGTGATCTGGGAAGCCCAGTTCGGTGACTTCGTCAACGTGGCCCAGGTGGTAATCGACCAGTTCATCAGTTCCGGTGAAGCGAAATGGGGCCGCAAAAGCGGCCTGACCCTCTTTCTGCCTCATGGTTATGAAGGGCAGGGACCGGAACATTCCTCCGCCCGGCTTGAACGCTTCCTCCAGTTGTGCGCAGAAGACAACATGCAGTTGTGCATTCCCACCACGCCGGCGCAGATCTATCATCTGTTGCGCCGCCAGCTGCTCCGCCCTTACCGCAAGCCGTTGATCACCTTGACGCCCAAGAGCCTGTTGCGACACCGGCTCGCCGTCTCGACTCTGGAGGAATTGAGCGCCGGATGCTTCCAGCTGGTGATCGACGAAATCGATCCCATCGATCGCCAAAAGGTCCGGCGGCTCATTCTCTGCAGCGGAAAAATCTACTACGAGCTGCTTGAGGACCGCCGCCAGGAAGGCATCGACGACATCGCCATCCTGCGACTGGAACAGCTCTATCCTTTCCCCGGAGAAGCCCTGAACGAGGCGCTCAGTCGCTATCCCAACCTGAGAGAGCTGGTCTGGTGCCAGGAAGAACCCAAGAATCAGGGCGCCTGGTATCAAATCCGGCACCGCTTCCTCGAGAGCATCGACAGCAGGGTCAAGTTGACCTATGTGGGAAGATCCCCGGCTGCGGCACCTTCCGAGGGAACTTTCCCGATGCACGTGGAACGTCAACGCGCTATCATTGAAGCCGCACTCCATTCCCAAGTCGAACTGAAAAAGGCAGCAGGCTAATCCATGGAAATACGCGTGCCCCCTCTACCCGAATCGGTGGCCGACGCCACGATCGCCACTTGGCACAAACGTGCGGGAGAATTCGTACGCAAGGACGAAAAGCTGGTGGATCTGGAAACCGACAAGGTGGTCCTGGAAGTGCCTTCACCTGTCGATGGGACACTGCGAGAGATTCTCCATACCGAGGGGGACACGGTCAAAAGTGGTGAAGTGTTGGGTGTGGTCGAGCCCGGCGAGGGCGCCGTAACGGAACCGGAGCCTGCAACGGCCGAAACGGCCCCCAAGGCGGAGACGGAGATCCCTTTGAGCCCGTCCGTGCGCCGGCTCGTTCTGGAGCATCAGCTCGATCCGTCCAGGATTCCGGCGACGGGACGCGACGGCAGACTGACCAAAGAAGACGTGCAGGCATACCTGAAACGAGAGGCGTCCCCGGAAAGGGGACAAGGACAGGTGACCCCCACCGAGGCGGCGGGCACGCGTCCGCGACAACGGGTTCCCATGACCCGGATACGGGCCCGGATAGCCGCCAGACTGCTGGAAGTACAGCGCAACACGGCCATGCTGACGACCTTCAACGAGGTCGACCTGGCCCAGGTCGTCGCCCTCAGGCAGCGGCATGGCGAGTCCTTCGAAAAGAAACACGGCATCAAGCTGGGATTTATGAGTTTCTTCGTCAAAGCCTCGATCGAGGCGTTAAAGGCCTATCCAGTGGTCAATGCCAGCATCGATGGCGAGGACATCCTCTACCATGGCTATTTCGACATCGGGATCGCCGTCTCCACCGACCGCGGTTTGGTCGTCCCCATTCTGAGAGATGCGGACCGGCTCGATTTCGCCGGCATCGAGAAGAAGATCACGGATTTCGCCGGCAAGGCGCGGGAAGGCACGCTCGCCCTGGAAGACCTGCAAGGTGGCACGTTCACCATCACCAATGGAGGCATATTCGGCTCCTTGCTCTCGACCCCCTTGCTCAATCCGCCCCAGAGCGCCATTCTGGGCATGCACGCGATCAAGAAAAGGACGGTGGTCGTCGGCGACGAGATTGTGATCAGGCCGATGATGTATCTTGCCCTGACCTATGATCACCGCTTGATCGACGGACGCGAGGCCGTGCTTTTCCTTCGCACCATCAAGGAAATCTTGGAAGCACCGGAACGCCTTTTCCTGGGAATTTGATTCGAGAACGGTATAAAGAAAGAGGTCAAGCCATGTTTCCCATCCGCGATGAGAATCCCGTCATTCACACCCCGGTCGCCACCTATCTCATCATCGGGATCAATATTTTGGTGTGGGCGGGAATGCAGGGATTCGGCAATCCCCTGGCGTTGTTGCAGTCTTTGTGTGACTGGGCCTTGATACCCGCCGAGTTGCTGGGGAACCTCAAACCGGGAGAAAGCATCGCCCTGGGATCCGACGTGGAATGCGTGATAGAAAACCGCTCCCCCTTGCTGACTCTGGTCAGCCACATGTTCATGCATGGAAGCTGGTTCCACCTGATCACCAACATGTGGTTTCTTTGGATCTTCGGCGACAATGTGGAAGACGCCATGGGCGGCGGAAGATTTCTGCTCTTCTACCTCCTTTGTGGCTTGGCGGCGGCTGGCGCCCAGATCCTGGGGGATCCGTCCAGCACGGTTCCAATGGTGGGCGCATCGGGAGCCATAGGCGGGGTGATGGGCGCCTATGCCAGGCTGTATCCCAACGCCAGGGTGGAAAACATCATCCCCATGGGGTTCTATATTACCATCGTCGCTGTGCCGGCCTACTTCATGCTGGGTTATTGGTTCCTCATCCAGCTTCTGTCAGGCATCCTTGCCGACACTTCTGCCGGCGGCATCGCTTTTTGGGCGCATACAGGAGGGTTCCTGGCAGGTCTGTATCTGGCAGGCCCCTTACACCGGCCCGACTATCTGTCGGAACACGTCGCCCAGACCCCAAGGCAAAACAGCAAGTATCGCTGGTAGATCATGAACGAGCCTTTTTGGGAAACCAAGACGCTGCGGGAAATGAGCGAAGAGGAATGGGAATCTCTCTGCGACCGCTGTGGACGCTGTTGTTTGCATAAGATCGCCGACATCGACAGTGGAGAAATTCTCTTCACCAATGTCGTGTGCGATCTGTTCGACCTGGGGGAGGGGCGTTGCACCCGCTACCGCATCCGCCAGCGGCTGGTTCCCGACTGCATGGATCTGAAAAAGGAATTCCCCCCCTTGGACTGGTTGCCCGCCACCTGTGCCTATCGGTTGCTGGCGGAAGGCAAACACTTGCCTCCCTGGCATCCTCTCATCAGCAAGCAGTCGGACAGCGTCATGGAGGCTGGCGTATCGGTGCGTAGTTTCGCCATCCCGGAAAAGCAGGTCGAAGACATCAGGAACCACGTGGTCGAAACGTTACGCTGAACTCACCATTCGAGAATTTTCCACTGATGGATATGCAACGTCTCCTCCAGATCGCTGCGGCGGACGTCCATGTTGCCGTCACCATCGGTATCCAACAGATAATAGGGAGGGCCAATAGGTGGAGTCACCTTGATCATATAGACCCTTCCTCCAATACTGTACTCTTCTATTTTGTTCTTGCCTTCCCGTCGAATGGTGACTTCAGGCTGGAGCTCTTCTTCTCCCACTTCCGGCTCGGGCAGAGGTTCGAGCGCTGGAGGCCGTTCATCCGCAGCTTGGACACCCAGCACGAATCCCAGCAAAAGAAGCAATCTTATCCATCCCATCTCGCAGCCCTCCTGTGAAGGTGACCCCCAGGTTTTCCTGTCATCCCGCTATGCCGCGCCAACTGTTTCATACAGCCATTACCGATCGGGATTCTGATACAAAAAGAGCGGAATGCGAACGCATCCCGCTCTTTTTGTAAGGGAGAAGACTCAACTTCCATTAAAGCCTCAGGGACAACCCTCTCGACTCCCTATCTGGCTGGATATCAGGAAAATCCGATCCCAATAAGCCAAGAATTTTCCGGCTTATTCGCCGTCGTTGCCCTTGTCTTCAGGCTCGGCCATCACCCATTTGTAAAACAGGTACGCGCCCGCTACTACCAACAGGGTAACGACGATGCCGCCAGGTGTACGCATTTTTTCAACTAAATCGAGTATAGCTCCCATTGCTCATCCTACCTTTTTCTAAAGAATTTATTCGAGATTTACTTGCGCCGTGCAATTTGCCGACACGTCCATTCTACGAATATCCCCTGAGCTGTCAAGAAAGTTCCATCTTTTCGGGGCCGGGATCAGAGCCACCCCTTGCGTCGAAACCACATCAGCAAGCCCAGCGCGATGAGAAGACAGAGAACCAGAATTCCCGGATAACCATAGCGCCATTCGAGTTCTGGCATATAGCGAAAATTCATCCCATAGATACCGGTCACAAAAGTCAACGGCATGAAAATGGTTGCGATGACAGTCAATACCCGCATGATTTCATTGGTACGCATGCTGGCACTGGAAAGATAAATATCGAGCAGATTAGCACTGGTATCGGCAAAGGACTTCAGCAGATCGATAATCTGATTGGCATGGTCGCTGCAGTCGCGCAAATAGAACCTCACCGGCTCGCTGATCCAGTCGTCCGCCTCCCGTAGCAAACGCCCCAGTGTCTCGCGCTGCGGCCAGGCACTGCGACGCAATAGCAGAATATCATGGCGAACCTGGGAGAGCCGTTCCAGCATACGACGGTCCGGTTCGTCTATCAGCGCCTTTTCCAGATCCTCCAGATGATCCTCCAGTATTTCGAGCACCGGAAAGGTACGATCAATCACCACATCCACTAAGGCGTAGAAAAGATAATCCAGATCCATACGCCGCAGCTTGTCACAGGGATTATGCACCCGCTTGACCAGGGCATCGAAAGGATCGGGAATGTCTTCAAAGACCGTAACCATATGATTCCGATGCAAGGAAACATACAATTGCTTCTGCCTGACCTGCCCTCGATCGTAGCTGGGCACATTCAAGACCACGAACAATTCACCATCATAGGGCTCCATCTTGGGACGCTGACCGCCTTCCAGGATATCCTCCTGCGCCAAAGGATGCCATCCCAGCAATTCTCCATGCGCCTGCATCCAGTCGGCATCGGGGCGCCCCTGGATTCGGATCCAGGTCACCCTGTCGGTGTGCCTCCAATCCTGGAGCAGCGCCAGGGAATCCGTATCGTGCTCGATCAGTTCCGTCGCATCATAGCTGTATCCTTTGATCAGCGGTTTCACCAAAATCCTTCCACCCCTGTTTCAGTGTCCATTTTCATGTTACGCAGCCTACCACATCTTCTTCTGTTTTTTCCCATCGTATGGTCGAAACCCTAAATACCTCTATCCCAGCGGGACAGCAAAATTTTACGCAAAAAAATTGAACTTTTTCCTAGTGTCTCCCCAATTTTCCCAAGCGGTCAGCGCAAGGCATTGATATACGGATAAAAAGGGGTTCAAAACGAGAGGATCGGGGTTCCTGATCGGGTAAAATGTGTATAGCAATAACCCATTGA
>JALSIB010000009.1 GCA_026981855.1 Methylothermaceae bacterium
CATCTTTTACCACTGGTGGCGGCGACACCCCGCTCCTGGCATCACTGACCCTCCCATTGACGACCTTTTCAACGAATCCGGTGGCTTGTTGGCGGGAATCAGGTGAAAAAATGGGGAGACGCCAGCGAATCAAGTACGATTGCGCCATCCCGCATTTTGATCATCCGCCTGGCGCGTTCACCCAGCTCTTGATCGTGAGTCACCAATACCAGGGTCAACCCCTGCCGGTTGAGTTGTTCGAGAAGATCCATCACCTCGCTTCCCGATGCCCGGTCCAGATTGCCTGTCGGTTCGTCCGCCAAAATCAGTGTCGGTTTCATGGCGATGGCGCGCGCGATCGCGACCCGTTGCTGTTGACCTCCCGACAGTTCGGCCGGGCGATGGTGGGCGCGTTCGGAGAGACCCAGTTTTTCCAGCAATTCCCGAATTCGCCGGCGCCGCTTTGGCGGTGGAATGCCTGCCAGTATCATGGGAAGTTCAATGTTCTGGGCAGCGGTCATGCGTGGAATCAGATGAAAGGTCTGGAAGACGAAACCGATCTTCTCCTGGCGCAGCCGCGCTCGATGCTCTTCGTCCAGGGTGGTGGTTTCGATTCCGTCCAGGTAGTATTTCCCCTGATCTGGATGGTCGAGCAGCCCCAGCACGTTGAGCAGAGTACTCTTTCCCGACCCGGAAGGCCCCATCACCGTCACGTACTCGCCCGTGGCGATCTTCAGGTCGATGCGGCGCAGGGCTTGAACCGGCTCGCCGCCCACCATGAACGTTCGCCAGACTCCCCGCAGCTCGATCATGGCGATTTTTCGGCGATGGCGGGAACGCCTGCTTTCACGCCTTCACGATCGAGCGACAGCACCACTTTTTCACCCTCTCCCAGTCCCAGGGTTACTTCGGTCCATTCCCAGTTGCTCAGGCCGGTTTCGATTTTCCTTTCTTCCAGTCTGCCCCTCTTCAGAATCAATACCCGTTGTCCCTCCATCAACGATTCGGTCGGGATTCTCAAAACGTCCAGGCGGCGGGCCAGGACGATCTCCACATCCGCGCTGTATCCCGGTCTTTGCCTGGCTTCGTCCTCTTGGTCGAGGAAATCCACTTCCACCTCGACGGTGCGAGCCTGCTTTTCCACTTCCAGGACATAGGGCGCGATACGACGCAGCCGTCCTGGAAAACGGCGATCGCCAAAGGCATCGATATGAATGCGTGTCTCCATGCCCGGCTCGATCCGGCCGCTATCGATTTCATCGATGGGGGCGGAGACGTAGAAACAATCGACCGAGATCAGATCGACGGCGGGCGGGGTCGCCACACCGGGCGGGGAGGGGGTGATATATTCGCCTTTTTCGCCAATGACCTTGGCTACGATCCCATCGAAGGGGGCGTATAGGTGCGTCTTGTCTAGCTGTGCCTGGGCAAGGTCGCGCTGGGCTTTCTGGATGTCGATCCGGGTTCTGGCCGCCTCACATTCCTGGTGCAGGGATTTCGCTTTGGTCGAGGCCTGGTCCACCGCATCCACCGAAACCAAGTTGCGCTGGCGCAAGCGGGAAAGGCGAGCCGCTTCCCGGCGGGCCTGGGCGGCACGCAGACAAACGGCTCTGGCTTGGGCGCGGGCTGTTTTGATCTGAGCGGTGGCGAGTTTCAACCGTGCCTGCAAGTCCTGATTCCATAAGCTCAGGAGTAATTGGCCCTTTTCGACCTTTTCACCGTCATGGATCTGTATGGTTGCGATCTGCCCTCCCATGGCAGGCGACAGACGGCTGCGTTTGCAGGCTTTGACGCTCCCTACCCGCGTATTGGCGGCGGTCTCCTCCACAGTGCCGCGGGTAACTTCATGCACTCTGACGGCAACGGGTTCAGGGCGATTGGCATACCAAAGGATTGCGCCTGCAACGATCAGCAGCGACAAAGCAGTGACGCTATTTCGTAGCAAAAGCAGAGCAGGCATGGGGCCTTACGAGGACTCTGTCCCTGTCATCCGGACATCATGGGTGGTACAGGTGGATCTCGTCCGGATCGATTTCAATCATGACCGCCTCGCCGTAATGGATTCCCGGAATGAAGGGGGCCAGAATTTCCAGTACATGGGGAGATTGGAAGTGCGTTTTCTTGGTCTCCGGGTGCGGATAATAAATCCATCCAGGATGGCTTGTTCTGTGAAAGGTAATGACGCAAGGGGAGAAAGAGAAATCCTCCGGTGGGTGCAGTGAGGTCCATTCGACTTGGCGGAAAGTGTAACGGGGCTCTCCCATTTCGAATCGCAGGGGGAGGATGGAGACGTTCAAGGTTCCGTCATGACAGGAGGTGAGGTCCAGTCCAAGCTTCTTGAAAAACGGCTTTTGCATGGTGATGGTGCCCCGGGGATAACGATTGTCCGCGGCCTGGCCTGAAGCCACACGGTGTCCCTGGATCACGGTTCCCTCGATGGTTTTTGCCATGGTCGTGGTTCGATATGTGGTTCGATATCTTGCGTGAGCCGCTCTGCAGGAAGGGGGAAGGCCCGCTCTGGCGGATCTTCCCCCGGCCGGTTTATTCGTCCGGCATTTCGGGCAAGGGGGGGAGGCGATCCAATCCAGCCAAAAGCAAATCCGCCACGATTCTGTGGGCCGTCTCCACATTGGGAACCAGTAATACCAATCTTTTCATGGGCCTTCCCTCCGCTGTTTTCGTTTGGGATCCAGATGGATTTTGGGGCCCTGGAGGCTGGATTGCAAGGTGCGCCGGTCTTTTTTGCCCTGGCTTTTCCAGGAGAATGATTTTTTGCTTGAACTTGCCGCAACCCGCCCCCAACTGTTGAAAACGGCACAATCATAAATAACTCTGATTGCTCAGAGCCAAATGATCATTGCGCCTGATGATGTTCAGTAAATGATGGAGGAAAAAATGAATACGAGTACGCTTGATCCCGGCCGGGATCTGCCCAAATCCTGGGGCATCATGCTTGCCTTGGGGGTGTTGTCGTTGGTGCTGGGGGTGATTGGGGTCGGCATGAGTTTTGCCTTGACGATCACCAGCATCGTGTTTTTCGGCGCTTTCCTGTTGGTCAGTGGGAGCGTTCAGCTTGCCCACGCCTTGTTCGGCAAGGAGCTTCAGGAATGGCGGGGTAAGGCGAGCCATGCCCTGATCGCGGTTCTGTATATCGTTGGTGGGTTGATGACGGTCTTCAATCCCATCGCCGCATCCTTCGCGCTGACCGCCATGCTGGCGGGCGTTTTTCTCGCCATGGGGGCGTACCGGGTCTACGTGGCGGTGGAATCGCGCAAGCAGGGGAAGCCGTGGGGAACCTTGGCGACAGTCGGGGTGGCCGATATCGTGATGGCGTCGATCATCATGCTCGGGATGCCTTGGACGGCGTTCTGGGTCATTGGTCTGTTGATCGCCATCGAGCTGATCATGAACGGTTGGATGCTGATCGCCATTGCGCTGACCAAGCGTAAATTGGAACAACAAGCGCAATCCACCGTTTGAGATGTGCTTGGGGTATCTGATTCGTGGCGCTCATAGGGTGGCCAGCGCTTGCTCGGAGAGCGCTTGCGAGCGGTTTTCTTTTCAAATAAATCGTTATTCAATTTTCGAAGGAGGGTTCATTTATGCGTGATGCTTTGATTGGAAGTGTGGTGATCGTTTCGTTGCTGTTGGCGGGTGTGGCGCATTCCAAAGCAGCCCGGGATGAGGCGGCACGTAAGGAGGTTCAGCCGCAGGTCCAGGCGGCTCAGAAAAAGGCCATCGGCAAAAAAGAATCCGAGGCGGTCAAGGAGGCGCTCGATGCGGTACTTGCCACCCGGGCTGCCCTGGAGGCGTTGGACAAGGGGGAAACCAGGCAGGCGCTCGCGCACTTGGAGATCGCCAATGGGAAGCTGGCCTTGTTGCTGGCCCGCTATCCAGAGCTGGGCTTGATTCCGGTGGACAATGAGGCAATCGTCATCGACTATACGGGGGATCTCAAGTCGATCGAGGAGGCCGTCGACGAAGCGGAGGATCTGCTCGACGACGGCAAGGTGCAGGAAGCGCGGGCTGTCTTGTCGCCCCTGGCGAGTGAGATTCGTTTCACCACTACCAACCTGCCGCTGGCCATCTATCCGGATGTGATGAAGCAAGTGGCGCCCCTGGTCGAGGCTGGAAAAATCAAGGAGGCCAAGGAAACCTTGCTGGAGGCCTTGTCGACCCTGGTCATTACTGAATCGGTCATTCCTTTGCCGCTGCTGCGGGCAGAGGCCATGGTGCGCAAGGCCGCGGATCTGGCCCAGGGCGAAAATCCCGACAGGGAAAAGGTTCTCAGGCTGTTGGGTAATGCGAAGTATCAGCTTCAGTTGACTCGGGCGCTGGGGTATGGAGATGTCGAGAAAGACTACAAGCCTCTGTATGCGCAAGTGAAACAACTGGAGAAAAAGGTCAAGGCCAGAGGCTGGGGAAGCAAGCTCGACCAAGCGATCGAGCGGTTCCAGCAGGCTCTGAGGGGGTTGCGGGCCCGTATCGGGGAGCCGCAAAAGGCGCATTGACCGTTTCTCTTTCTCCGCTGTGAAGAGACATGGCGATCCTTGTGCGATCGCCATGTCTTTTTTCTTTCATTAGGGTGAGGCGCTGAACGGAAATCTCGCGCTTTTCCCTCCAGGCGCGTCAAAATGACCCATGCCACCTGGAATGTTTCACGTGGAACATTATCGATTCGGCAAAGGGGCGTTCGACGGGAGGCGGCTCAAGGACGCGATGCTTTCAAAGCATCGAGGAAGCGGGCATGAATGTTTCCGAAGCCGCCGTTGCTCATGAATACGAAATGATCGCCAGGCCGGGCTGTCCGGGTCAGGTCGCCGATCAGTCGCTCGATATCTTCATAAACCCTGGTGTCGTTCCTGCCCTCAAAAAGCGGCCGGGGATTCCACTGGATATCTGGCGGCGTGAAAAGGAAGACAAGATCTGCTGGTGCAAGGGCTTCGGGAAGTCGTTCCGCGTGGACGCCCATGCGCATGGTGTTCGACCGGGGTTCCAGGATGGCGATCAGGCGGTGCGGGCCGATGCGCTGGCGGGCGCCGTGAAGGGTGGTGGCGATGGCCGTGGGGTGATGGGCGAAATCGTCGTAGACATGGATATCATCGACGACTCCCCGCAATTCCATCCGTCGCTTGACGTTCTCGAACCGGCTCAATGCCCGGATTGCTTCGGCGGGGTCGATGCCCGCGTGGGTGGCGGCGGCGATGGCGGCCAGGGCGTTGCAGACGTTGTGATGGCCGCTCAGCGCCCATTCCACCTCCCCGATCAGTTTCTGGTGATGAAACACCTGGAATCTGCCGCTGTGTTCACCGGCGGGTCTGGCGTGCCACGGCGCCGAAGGGGTGAGGCCGAAGCGTGTCAGCGGCGTCCAGCAACCCTGTTCGAGCACCTCGTCCAGGTGGGGATCCCGCCAGGGCAGAATGATGGCACCCCGCCCGGGTAGAGTGCGGACGAGGTGGTGGAACTGCGTCTGGATGGCGGAAAGGTCGGGGAATATGTCGGCGTGGTCGTATTCAAGGTTGTTGAGAATGGCGATCCGGGGCCGGTAATGGACGAATTTGGAGCGTTTGTCGAAGAAGGCGGTGTCATATTCGTCCGCCTCGATGACGAAAAAAGGGGAAGCGCCAAGGCGCGAAGAGCGGCCGAAGTTACGGGGGATGCCGCCTATCAGGAAGCCGGGCTGCATTCCCGCCTGTTCGAGAATCCATGCCAGCATGGCCGAGGTGGTGGTCTTGCCATGGGTGCCGGCGACCGCAAGGACCGTTCTGTCTTTCAGGACCGACTGGTACAACCATTGTGGACCGGAGGTATAGGGGAGCCCCAGATCGAGAACCGTTTCCACTTCCGGGTTTCCCCGGCTGAGGGCGTTGCCGATGACCACGAGGTCGGGTCTGGGGGTGAGGTTGGCGGGGTCGTAGTGATTGAGTTCGATCCCGGCGGCCTCCAGCTGGGTGCTCATGGGTGGATAGACATTCCGGTCGGAACCGGTGACGCTCAGGCCCAGTTCGCGGGCGAGTAAGGCCAGCCCGCCCATGAATGTCCCGCAGATTCCAAGGATATGTATATGCATGGGGGTATCTTACTGGAAGAAGCGTTATTTTTCCTCCGCCGGGGATTCGGTGGTGCTTTCCGGAGGGGAGCTTTCCCCCTCGTTTTCGTTCGGTTCGCCAGATTCCGCGGCGGAGGGCGGCGCTTCACCGCCGGATTGGGGTGGCTCTCCGCTCAGCAGGGCGATCAAATCGGTTGCGCCATTCTGGCGGGCCTTGTCCAGGGCGGTCAACCCTGCCTTGTCTTTGACCTGAACGTCGGCGCCGGAAGAAAGCAGAAGTTTGACGATTCGGACCCACCCCCCCGAGGCGGCGTCCATCAATGGGGTGACACCCCGGTTGTCGGCGGCGTTGACGTCCGCGCCGTAACCGATCAAAAGGCGTACCGAGCGCTCGTTGCCGAAGAAGGCGGCGCACATGAGCGCCGTTCTGCCAGCGGTGTTTCGGGCATCGACATCCACGCCTCCGCCCAGCAGACTTTGCAGTCGCGTGATTCTGCCCTGGCACGCCGCCGCAAGCAGTTCAGTGGCGGCAGGCTCGGCTGCGTTGGCGGGTATCGATGAAAACAAAACAATCGCTAAAAAAATGTGCCACATCGTTTTCTGAAATTGCCGCTTCAAACACGTTGCAGTATAGGCCATGAGGCGGGTCCGAGTGACAGGGGCTGTGAATAAGGGGCGCGCCGGGCCTGAATTTACGGAC
This sequence comes from Methylothermaceae bacterium, assembly GCA_026981855.1. GTDB lineage: Bacteria > Pseudomonadota > Gammaproteobacteria > Methylococcales > Methylothermaceae > Methylohalobius. Next base: position 6,729 of record JALSIB010000009.1, read on the forward strand.
GAATTTTGCTCCGGCGAACCCTTGCCGGACCCCGAAAAAGCAAACCGACAGGTATTGAAGGGGGCGGAAACCACGCTTGCAATCCCGGCGTGCCTGCGGTACAAAAACGGGCCTTTTGTGTACCGCAGGCGCCACCAGGGAAGGCGCAGGAGAGTTTTATTCATGGCCCATTATGCAATCGGGGATATTCAAGGTTGTTTTTTCGAGCTGCAGAAGTTGCTCGATAAGATCAATTTCGATCCGGAAGAGGATTTGCTCTGGTTCACGGGGGATTTGGTCAACCGCGGCCCTCATTCCCTGGAGGCGCTGCGGTTCGTCAAGGCGCTGGGGGATCGGGCGGTTTGCGTGCTGGGCAATCATGATCTTCATCTCCTGGCGGTGGCCCATGGGCAGAACTACAAGCACAAACAGGATCTGGAGCAAATCCTGGAAGCGCCCGACCGGGACGAATTGCTCGAGTGGCTGCGCCGGCGTCCATTGATGCACAAGGATGAGCGGTTCTGTCTGATTCATGCCGGTTTGCCTCCCCAGTGGGATGTCGAGCTGGCGCTGCGATGTGCCCGGGAAGTGGAATCGGTTCTGCGGAGCGAAGAGCTGGGCGAATTCCTGAGGGTCATGTACGGAAACATGCCCGACATGTGGTCCGACGAGCTGGCGGGATGGGAGCGGTTGCGGTTCATCGTCAATTGCTTCACCCGCTTGCGATATTGCGATCTTCAAGGGCGGCTGGCACTGACCCATTCAGGGCCGCCAGGCACCCAGCCAAAGGGACTGCTTCCCTGGTTCGAGGTGCCGGGGAGGCGTAGCGAGGGGCAGGAGATCATTTTCGGCCATTGGTCATCCTTGGGATTCGTCGCCAGGAATGGCTGTTACGGGATCGATACCGGTTGTATCTGGGGCGGGCAGCTGAGCGCCTTGCGGTTGGATGGGGAAATGTATCGAATCAGCCTTCAGTGTTCGGGCTACCGCAGACCCGGGTGACGGGACGCGGCGGCAAGGGAGATCGCTTTCCTCACCTCCGCTCCAATACCATGAAACGGTAAGTGTGGGGGAAATCGGGGGCCGGCGGGCGTTCCTCCCGCGTTACTTCGCGCCATTCGCCGCGATCCCACCGGGGAAAGAACGTATCCCCCGGGTAATCGGCATCAATCACCGTCAAATACATCCTGGAGGCCAAGGGCAGTGCGGCTTCATAGAGAGTGGCGCCGCCGATGATCATGCCTTCGACATTGCCCGCGAGGGCCAGACCCGCTTCCAGAGAGTGAACGATGGTGCAGCCCTCCGGCCGGAAGTGGGCGGAGCGGGTGAGGACGATATTGTGCCTGCCCGGCAGGGGCCTGCCGATCGCCTCGTAGGTGTATCGTCCCATGAGGACCGGTTTTCCCCAGGTGATCCGGCGAAACCGGCGCAAATCTTCGGAGAGGTGCCAGGGCATTTTCCCCCCGTCGCCAATGACCTGGTTGCGGGCCATGGCGACGATCAGGCTGATCCGGGAGGGATGTCTCATGTTCTTCATCGGTCTAAACCGCCACGGGCGCCTTGATATGGGGGTGCGCCTGGTAGCCGTGCAGCTGGAAGTCCTCGAATCGATATTCGTACAAAGACCGGGGGTGGCGGGTGATTTCCAACGACGGTGGCGGATAGGGCCGCCGGCCCCGTTGCAGCCTGGCTTGTTCCAGGTGATTCAGGTACAGATGGACATCGCCGCCGCTCCAGATCAGATCGCCCGGCTCAAGGCCGCATTGCTGGGCCACCATGTGGGTCAGCAGGGCGTAACTGGCGATATTGAACGGTAGTCCCAGAAAGGCGTCCACCGAACGCATGTTGAACAGGCACGACAGGCGGCCTGAGGCGGTATAGAACTGGAACGAATAGTGGCAGGGCGGCAACGCCATGCGGGAAATGTCGGCGACGTTCCAGGCGCTCACCAGCAGCCGCCGGGAATCCGGATCTTTTTTGATGGTTTCCACCACCTGGGTCAACTGGTCGATGACCCGGCCATCCGGCGTTTCCCATGCCCGCCATTGTTTGCCGTATACCGGGCCGAGTTCTCCTTCTTCATCAGCCCATTCGTTCCAGATCCTGACACCCTGCCGCTGGAGGTAACCGATATGGGTGCTGCCGGAAAGAAACCACAGCAGTTCGTGAACGATGGAGGGCCAGTGGAGTTTCTTGGTGGTGAGAAGGGGAAAGCCCTGACGGAGGTCGAAGCGCAACTGGCGTCCGAAAACGCTCAGGGTGCCGGTGCCGGTCCGGTCTCCCTTTTCTATGCCGTGTTCCAGGATGTCGCCCAGCAGATCCAGATAGTTTCGCATTTCATCACGCCTCCCGGCGGCGATAAGCCAGGATCAGCAAAGCCGAACCCGCCAAGATCATGGGCAGGGACAGGATCTGGCCCATGGTGACCCACCCGAAGGCCAGGTAACCCAATTGCGGATCGGGAATACGCACGAACTCCACCAAAAACCGAAATGTGCCGTAGAGCGTCAGAAACAGCCCCGAGACCGCCATTGTGGGGCGGGGGCGGGCGGAATAAAGCCACAGCACGGTAAACAGCACCAGCCCTTCCAGGGTGGCTTCATACAACTGGGAGGGATGTCTGGGCAAGGGGCCTCCTCCGGGAAAGACCATGGCCCAGGGGACGTCGGTCACCTTTCCCCACAGCTCGGCATTGATGAAATTGCCGATCCGGCCGAAGAACAGCCCGATGGGAACCAGCGGGGCGATGAAATCGGTGATTTCCCAAAAATGGCGTCGGTGTTTGCGGCCGAACAGCCACATGGCCAGGAGGACGCCCAACAATCCCCCGTGGAAGGACATGCCCCCTTCCCAGATATGAAAAAAACTCACCGGATTGGAAATGAGTTGGGGCAGGTTGTAGAACAGCATATAGCCCGTCCGCCCACCGAGCACCACCCCCAGGGCGCCATAGAACAGCAGGTCCTCGATTTCCTCGTTGCGCCAACCGAATCGCGGTGCGCGTTTTCTGGCCAGCAGCCAGGCTCCAAGGAACCCGAACAGGTACATGAGTCCGTACCAATGAATTTTCAGCGGCCCCAGTTGAATGGCGACAGGATCGATCCGGGGATAGTTCAGCATGGTTACACGTCCAGATTTTCTACCGCCAGGGCGTTGTCCTCGATGAAGCGCCTCCTGGGTTCCACCTGATCACCCATCAGGGTTGAGAAAACTTCATCGGCGGCGACCGCATCCTCGATATTGACTCTCAGGAGCCTTCGGCCGTCAGGGTCCATGGTTGTCTCCCAGAGCTGGTCGGGGTTCATTTCGCCCAATCCTTTATAGCGCTGGATCTGCCCCCCCCTGCGGGCTTCTTCCATGAGGATTTCGAAAGCCTCCCTGAAGCTTTCGACCTTGCGTTTTTTCTCCCCGATTTGCAGCAGGGTGGCCTCGCTGAACAACGCTTCCACCTCCTGACCGAAGCGGGTCAGTTTCAGATAATCGACCGACTGGAAGAACGCCGGCGTGATGTCGAAGCGCTTGGATACCCCGTACAGGCGTTTGGCGACCGTGGCCTTGAAGCGATCGCCGTTGTCCTCGAAAAAGGCTAGGTCGATGGTGTAACGGGTCGGCCTGGTGGAATCCTGATTGAGGCGTGACTGGAGTGCCTCGAACCATTGTCGGCAGGCGGCCTGGTCACCGTTGAACGATTCCTCGAAAGGTGGCTGGGTCACCAGGGTTTCGAGGAAGGTTTCGTCGTAGTGGATACTGTGCCTGCGGATGACGTCCACGACTTCCAGCCAGGCGCGGATCAGGCGTTCCAGACCCTCGCCGCGAACCGGGGGCGTGCTTTCGTCCGGCAGCAGGGAAGCTTTGGTGAGGGCCAGTTGCAGCAGGTATTCGTGCAGCTCCTCGTCGTCCTTGACGTAATGTTCCTGCTTGCCCTTTTTGACCTTGTAGAGAGGCGGCTGGGCGATGTAGACATAGCCGTTTTCGATCAATTCCGGCATTTGCCGGTAGAAGAAAGTCAGCAGCAGGGTGCGGATATGGGCGCCGTCCACGTCGGCGTCGGTCATGACGATGATACGGTGGTAACGCAGTTTTTCCAGATCATAATCGTCCTTGCCGATGCCACATCCCAGGGCGGTGATCAGGGTGGCGATTTCGTCGGAGGACAACATCTTGTCGAAGCGCGCCTTCTCCACGTTGAGGATCTTGCCTTTCAGCGGCAGGATGGCCTGGGTGCGGCGGTCTCTCCCCTGCTTGGCGCTGCCGCCCGCCGAATCGCCCTCGACGATGAACAGTTCGGAATGGGCCGGATCCTTCTCCTGGCAATCGGCCAGTTTCCCCGGCAGGCCGCCCATGTCCAGGGCGGTCTTGCGCCGTGTCATTTCGCGGGCCTTGCGGGCCGCCTCGCGGGCCCGGGCGGCGTCGATGATCTTGCCGGCGATGGCCTTGGCGGCCTGGGGTACTTCCAACAGGAAATCCTGCAATTTTTCCGCCACGATTTGTTCCACCACGGGCTTGACTTCCGAGGAGACGAGTTTTTCCTTGGTCTGGGAGGAAAACTTGGGGTCGGGTACTTTCACCGACAGAATGGCGGTCAGCCCTTCCCGGATGTCGTCTCCACCGGGGTGGATCTTGTGTTTCTTGATCAGTCCCTGGGATTCCAGGTATTGATTGAGGGTGCGGGTGAGCGCCGCCCTGAATCCCGCCAGGTGGGTGCCTCCGTCCTTCTGGGGAATGTTGTTGGTGTAGCAAAAGACGTTTTCCTGATAGGTGTCGGTCCAGACGAGGGCCGCTTCCACGGTAATGCCGTCTTTCTCACCCTGGATATGGAGGATTTTGTCGAACAAGGGGGTTTTGTTGCGTGCCAGGTGTTCGACGAACGCGCTGATGCCGCCTTCGAACTGGAACACGTCTTCACGGTCGCTGCGCTCGTCATGCAATTCGATGCGGACTCCGGAATTGAGGAACGACAGTTCGCGCAGGCGTTTGGCCAGAATGTCGTAATGAAATTCGGTATCGCCAAAAATCTCGGGACTGGGTTTGAAGCGGATCCTGGTGCCGGTATGCCGGGTGGTGCCGACCACTTCCAGGGGGGTCACGGGGTCGCCCATCCGGTAAATTTGGCGGTAGTGTTTGCCGTCACGCTTGATTTCCAGGATCAGCTCCTCGGACAAGGCATTGACCACCGACACGCCGACGCCATGCAAGCCGCCTGAAACCTTGTAGGCGTTGGCATCGAACTTGCCCCCCGCATGGAGGACGGTCATGATGACTTCGGCCGCGGGCCGTCCTTCTTCCTCCAGGATATCGACGGGAATTCCCCGGCCATCGTCTTCCACCGATACCGAACCGTCGGCGTGGATTGTGACCGTGATGTGACTGCAATGGCCCGCCAGGGCCTCGTCGATGGAATTGTCGACGACTTCGAACACCATATGGTGCAGCCCCGTCCCGTCATCGGTGTCGCCGATGTACATTCCCGGACGTTTGCGCACGGCTTCCAGTCCTTTCAGAACCTGGATGTTCGAGCTGTCGTAAGTCTCTGCGGTTGCTTTGCTTGTCATAGGTCTTTGTCTGAAGGTGAATGAGGGGATGGTGAAGTCAACCCGCCTTGCTTCAGGCGGAATATCCTGTCCACATGAGGAAGCAGGCCGGCCACGGCTTCGGAGTGGGTGGCGGTGATGAAAATCTGCTCCTTTGAATGGACGATCACATCGTTCAAAAGTGCCTGATTTTTCAGATCCAGTTCGGACGCCACATCGTCGATCAGCAGGCAGCCGGGGGCGGTCATGGGCCGTCCCTGGGCCAGGATCAGGGCATAGGCCAACAACTTCATCTGCCCACGGGAAAATCGCCGGCGCACGGGACGGCCGCCATGCAGCACCATGAAATCGTCACGGTGCGGGCCGCTATGCGTGCATCCGGCGCGGAGATCTTTGTCGAGGTCGTCTGTCAACGCGGTCAGCAGATCCTTTTCACCCGTCCAGCCAGGAAGGTAGCGCAATTCCAGATTTTCCCCCAATCCCAGTTGCCGGGCCGTTGCTACAAAATGCGTGGTGAATGCCTCGAGATAGTCGCGGCGGCAGCGACTGACTATTTTACCGTATTTGGCCGCTTCTTGCCCCCAGAGAATGGCTCCCTGCCTTTCCCGGCGCTTGAGGGCGGCATTGCGCTGGTTCAGCGCGCGCCGATAGTTTCGCCACGCCTCCAGATAAGAAGGCTCATGGTAGAACACCCCCCAATCGAGAAAGCGGCGCCGGGCACGGGGGGAATCGTCCATGAGGGTGTGGCGGGCGGGGTCGATGAGCCTGACCGGAAGGTTCCCGAGGAGCTCGGCCCTTGAGGCTGCTGTCTGGCCATCGATTCTGATTTCCCGGCGATTGCCGCGAAAACCGATTCCGATTCGCCTTTCGCTCTCTGTCTGCCGCAACCGCCCGGAAACGACCATCGAATCGCTCCCCTGGGTGATCAGATCCGCGATTCTGGCAGTGCGGAAAGAGCGGGCGTAACTGAGCAGGTGGATGGCTTCGAGGATCGAAGTCTTGCCGCTGGCGTTGGGCCCTGTGATCAGGTTGATCCCGGGGGCGGGATTGAGGGAGAGCGCATGGAGGTTTCTGAGTCGAAAGATATCGATGCGATGCAAAAACATTTCCACATGATATCGGAAGGCGCTCTCATCGGGCCAGCGTGTACGCCGAGAAGTCGTCACCCCACTCCAGAAGTTTGGCGATCCTGTATTCGTTTTCTTCCATCAGGATGGAGGTACCGGGTTTGAGCCGGGTCTGGGGTACCACCAAAGCGCCGTTTCCCTTCGGGGAAGCCACATGGATGGCGGGGCCGGGGCCCAGACCCGGGACGATTGCGGTGACGATTCCGGCCCGCCCGGGCAGCAAATCGAGCCCGAACCTTCCCGCATTGCCGAACATTCCCGGCCGGCTCCAGCGAACGACGGCGAGCACAATGGAATCGTCCAGCAGTTTCAGCCCCAGCAGTCCCCCCGGGCGCAGACGGACGTGTGTCTCGATGATGGCGGCGGAGTCGTGGCGGTGTTGTTTCAGCAGGGCGTTCACATGGCGATGAGGGCGTCGCCAGTCGGAATCGACTTCGCCATGGGTCGGCCCGGTTGGGGCGTCGGGCAGGAGAAGCTCGAAATCGGGGACGGACAACCATTCCCCGTTTCCGCGGCGCAGTCCCCTCTGATGCCGCTCGAGTTCGGTCACCGCGCATTCCCGGCCGCACCACAATTCATCGACTCTTTTTTCCTTTTGGTAGTCGAGACTGGACAACTGATCCAGTTGATGTTGCCACTTGCGGGCGATGGGGTCCGGCAATTCGGGCGGCTCTTTGGTTTCGATGTGTAAGTAACGCAGATTCCCCGCGTTGTCGGGTGTGGCGGCGAGGAAACGGGCGGACTTCGCCTGCCGGGGATCGAAACACCAACACGAACCGGAAGGGTCGGCGGTAATGGTGATTTTGTCTTTGTTCCTTTCCAGATAGAGCAGGCAGCGGGGCAGCCAGGCGGCCTCGAGCCACATTGGTGTCATCGCCATGAATGCCAGGATGCAGCGGACAGAATCGATGGGCGTGCAGGTCTGCGCGGGAGAAAGCGGGTCGTGCACCGGGACATCCAGCCAGCCTTCGTTTTCTCCTTCCAGATAATGATCGAACAGGCGTCGCCAGGTGCTGCCGGAAAGCGGTTCGCCCAGCTGGACGATGCGCAGCATCATCCAGGCCAGAGACGCCAGGGCGCGCTGTTTACCGAAAGGTGAAGGGTCGGGGGGAAGACGTTCGTATCCCCTGGCCAGTTCATGATGAAGAAAAACACTCAGTTTGGCGGTGCTTCTTGCCGACTCGCCGAGGGGGGGCGTCATGGCGGTGAACTCGGCCGCCAGCATTTCCGAGGTGGTGTAAATACCGTGGCGAAGCGTTTCCAGAACCTCCAGCCGCGAAGCCGGTTCGAGAGATGACAGGTTCAGGGCCTTGAGCGATCGATACAATCGATGGGCGCGGGATTTGGGGCCGTCTTTCTGCAGGGCGGTCAACCATTTTTCCGCCGATTCCGCGGTTGGGGTGAAGGGCAGCGGTTCAGTCATAGAGGATCGCCAGGGTATCGGGCCGGAGAGCCTGTCTGTTACAGAACGGGGTGCAGTGCCTGGATGAAAGCATGGATAAAGGCCATCCAGGACGGCTTTCAACCTCCCCTAAAGTCTAGTTCCTTTTCCAGGGCGCGTCAGGGTATCAGGACGATTTTGCCGATATGTTCCCGGCTTTCCAGGATGCGATGGGCTTTGGCGGCCTGCGCCAGGGGCAGGGTGGTGTCGATGACCGGCCGTATCCGCCCGGCTTCGATCAATGGCCAGACCGTGGCGGCCAGTTCCCGGGCGATCTGTGCTTTTTCCCGGACCGGTCTGGATCTGAGGGTGGAGCCGGTCAAAGTCAGTCTCTTGAGAAAGATCGGCAGCAAATTGATCTCGGTGCGATGGCCTTCCTGGACGGCAATGATGACCAGCCTGCCCTCGAGTGCCAGAGATTTCAGATTGGATTGCAGGTAGGGGCCGCCGATGATGTCGAGAATGAGATCGACCCCCTGGTTTTGGGTCACTTGGGCGATTCTTTCCGCAAAATCCTCGTGCCGGTAGTCGATGGTGACGTTCGCGCCCAGTCGGTGGCAGAACCGGCATTTTTTCTCGTTGCCACAGGTGGTGAAAATCCACGCCTGTCGTAATACGGCGGCAAGCTGGATGGCCGTGGTGCCAATCCCCCCTGCTCCGCCGTGAACCAGAAACTTTTCTCCTTCTTTCAACCTGCCGCGGCGAAAAACATTTTCCCAGACCGTAAAGTGCGTTTCGGGAAGCGATGCCGCCTCGATGGCGCTCAATCCCGAAGGAACGGGCAGGCACAGATCTTCCGCCGCCACGCAATATTGCGCGTATCCCCCGCCGGTTAGCAGCGCGCATACCTCGTCGCCGATCCCCCACCGCCCGGCGCCCTCGCCCAGTTCGACGATGGTTCCGGCCACCTCCAGGCCGGGTATGTCCGGCGCGCCCGGCGGGGGTGGATACAAGCCTTTGCGTTGCATGACATCCGGACGGTTGACCCCCGCCGCCGCGACCTGGATCAACACTTCCCCCCGTCCCGGTGTGGGAATGGGGCGCCGGGTCAGGCGCAGGGATCCATCCTTGCCCGGATGAACGATTTCGATTGCGTGCATGTCGAGTCCAATCATTTGTCTTGTGAAGGCGCCGCCGGAGCGAAACAGGTGGTAAGGGGTCAAAGTCCGCCGACTGACCCAGGGGCTCCCCGCGCGGAAATGCAAGGTGCCCTATGAGCATACACGGAGATTCCGGCCGGATGGAAGCGAATAAGGCTCATTCGACGGGAAAAGTGACGGTACAATGATGGGATGAACCGATCCGGCGTGGGCCGGCTTTCATCCACTATTCCCAGGAAAGATACCGTATGCTGCCGACCGAATACGATGTTCGAAAACTCAATAATCCCGCGTACGCGTTGCGTTGTCTGGCGCAGGGTCTGGCGCTTCTCAAAAGGCCCGAGCTGCGCAAATTCATCCTCATTCCACTGTTGATCAACCTGGTATTGTTCGCCGGGGCATTTGCCCTGGCGGGCTATTTCTTCGCCGATTTTCTGCAATGGCTGATCCCCGCCTGGCTCGACTGGTTGCGATGGTTGTTGTGGCCCGTCTTCGGATTGGCCTTCATCCTGATGACTTTTTTCACTTTCACCCTGGTGGCCAATCTGCTGGCCGCCCCTTTTTATGACAAGCTGGCGGAGCGGACGGAGGAACTGCTTACCGGCAGCCCCCCCCGAAGGAAAGACGAATCTTTCGCCAAGTCGGTGGCGAAGGAGATGGGGGCCGAGCTGAGGCGCTTGCTCTACTTCGTCCTGCGGGTCATTCCGTTGGCCATCCTGTCCGTGATACCGGGCGTCAATCTGGTGGCGCCCTTTCTGTGGATGTTGTTCAACGCCTGGTTCCTGGGGCTGGAATATACCGCCTACCCGCTTGCCAATCATGGCCTGTTGTTTCCCGAGCAGCGCCAGTTGCTGAAGAAGGCGCGTCTTGGCTCCCTGACCCTCGGTGGGGTGGTGATGCTGGGTGTGGGGGTACCGTTGTTGAATATCGTGATGCCGCCGGCGGCGGTGATTGCGGCGACGGTCTATTTCGTCAATGCCCGGCGTCCAGCGCGCCGACAAGCTGATCGCCCGCTTCCGTAACGGCCGTCAAGCGGGTGGGGGTGATCGAATTGGTGAGGTCGAGATCCGGCGGCACCTTGACCTGAACCCGCAAATAATGGGGGGTGTAGCCGGTGAAAAGCTGTCTGTCGGCCTCCGCCCTCCCCCGCTCCCACAATACGGGTTGAATCAGGCCCAAATGACTCGTCAATACTTGGCGGCGAAGCGAGGCCGCCAGCTGGTGCAGCCGACGGCTTCGCGCTTTCTTGACCTGGTTGGGTATTTGATCGGGGAAACCGGCGGCTGCCGTTCCCTGGCGGGGCGAATAGGGGAAAATGTGGATATGGGCGAAGCCGATTTCCTCGGCCAGCGTCAGCGACTGCTCGAAATCCCGTTCCGTTTCTCCCGGAAAGCCGACGATGATGTCGGTGGTTACCGTCAGGTCGGGGCGATGGTTTCTGGCGCGGTCGACCAGTCGGTGGAAATCGTCGCGCCGGCAGCGCCGGGCCATGCGTTTCAGAACCGGGTCCGAGCCACTCTGCAAGGGCAGGTGGAGATGCGGCATCAGTCGGGGGTGTTCCAGCAGGGCGAAGAAATCCTCTGACAATTCCCAGGGTTCCAGCGACCCCAGCCGCAGCCGCGGCAGATCGGTTTCCTCGAGGACCGCCCGAACCAGGTCGGACAGGCCGATGCCCAGGTCACTGCCATAGCCTCCCAGGTGGACGCCGCTCAGGACGGCTTCCCGGATGCCTGCAGCGCACAGCTGGCGCAATTCGGCGACGATATCCGCCACGGGCCGGCTGCGTTCCCGGCCGCGGGCGACAGTCACGATACAGAAGGTACAGCGATGGCGGCAACCGTCCTGAACCTTGATGAATGCGCGTTGCCGGCTGGCGGCGAAAACAGCGGCGTCTTGCGCTGTCGGTGCGGGGATCCGTTCAGGCAGAATCTCGCGTGTCAATTCCACCAGCCGGTCCTTGTCCTGGTTGGGAATGACCAGGTCCACCCCGAGCGCCTTGGCCACTTCGGCCGGATGCAGCGTGGCGTAGCATCCGCTGACGACCAGCCGGGCCTGGGGATTGGCGCGTTTGAGGCGGCGGATGATCTGGCGCGATTTGCGCATCGCCTCCCCGGTGACGGCGCAGGTGTTGAGCACCACGACATCGGCTTGTGCCACCGGCACGACCGCCGCGCCCTGGGCGCGGAAACGCCGGGCCCACGATTCCGATTCGGCCTCGTTGAGACGGCAACCCAAAGTTTCGAATGCAACTTGCATCTGTGTCAGCCGAAAAACCAATATCCAATGAAAACCGCCGCGGTCAGGCCGGCGATGTCCGCCACCAGGCCGCACGCCAGCGCATGCCGGATGCGCCGGATACCCACCGCGCCGCAGTAAACCGCCAATACGTAAAAGGTGGTTTCGGTGCTGCCCTGCATGATGGCGGCCATACGACCGGCGAGAGAGTCCACGCCATGGGTGCGCATGGCGTCGATCATCATGGCCCGGGCGCCGCTTCCGCTGAAGGGCTTCATCAAGGCGGTGGGCAGGGCGTCGAGAAAGCGAGTGTCCAGCGAAAGGGCGATTAAAATATCACGCAATTCATTCAACACCAAATCCAGTATTCCGCTGGCTCTGAGCAGCCCGACGGCCACCAGCATGGCGATCAGATAGGGAATGATGGTGACGGCGGTCTGAAACCCTTCTTTGGCGCCTTCGAGGAAGCATTCGTAGGCGTTGATCTTTCGCCCCCAGGCCGCCAGCAGGAAAGCCGCAATCAGCCCCAGAATGAGCCCCTGGCTGATCAGTCCCGAGCGGGCCTGCATCGTTTCCTGGGGAAGCCCGGCGAGGGACCAGGCCAGTCCCGCGATGATCCCCCCAAGACCCAACAGATACGCCAGGATCACCGGATCCCACAGCCGCAGCCTTTGCGCGGCGGCGACGGCCAGCAAGCCCGCCAGAGTGGAGCAATAGGTCGCCATCAGGATGGGCAGGAATACATCCGTGGGATCGGCCGCGCCAAGCTGGGCCCTGTAGGTGAAGACCGCGACCGGAATCAGGGTGACCGCCGAGGTGTTGATCACCAGAAACAGGATCTGGGCGTCGCTGAGGGTGTCCGGACTGGGGTTGAGCTTCTGCAGTTCCCGCATGGCCTGGATGCCCAGGGGCGTGGCGGCGTTGTCGAGCCCCAACACGTTGGCGGCGAGATTCATGGTCATCGCCCCCAGGGCGGGGTGGTTTGCGGGGACGCCGGGCATCAGACGGTCGAAAAGCGGCCTGAGCACTCCGGTCAGGAAGGTGACGGCACCCGCCCGCTCTCCTATCTTGAGGATGCCCAGCCACAGGGCCAGAACGCCGGTCAAGCCGAGGGAAATCTCGAAACCCGTCCTGGCCATGGTGAAGAGGCTGTCGATCATACGGGCGAAGACGCCGCTGTCGTCATAGAAAAAGAAACGTGCGCAGCCTGTGGCCAGGGATATCAGAAGAAGCCCGCTCCAGACTTTGTTCATGGGGGAAATGAAAAAACCCCGGTCGCGGCGGTCCTGCCACGCTCCGGGGTTAGGTTGCCGCCGGATGGGGGTGGAGGGAGGAGGGGATAGAGGGCAGATTCACCACCATCGCCTGCGACAACCATGTTCACAAGTCTGGCACATCCAGAAATTTCAGACGTGAACCGGGTCACAAAATTCAGATTTTTTCCGCCAGTTGTGCTGCCAGACCGGTGTAGGTCGCGGGGGTCAAGGAGAGCAATCTGTCCCTGGCCGCCGCTGGAATGTCCAGGGTGGCGATGAAGGCGTGCAAGGCCGCCTTGTCGATGCGCCGCCCACGGGTCAGGGCCTTGAGTTTCTCGTAGGGTTCCTCGATGCCGTGGCGGCGCATCACGGTCTGAACCGCCTCGCCCAGGATTTCCCAGTTCGCCTCCAGATCCTCGTTCAGCCGGCGCTCGTCCACCTCGAGTTTCGCCAATCCCTTGAGGGTGCTTTGCAGTGCGATCCGGGTATGGGCTACCGCCACGCCGAGATTCCGCAGCACCGTGGAGTCCGTCAAATCCCGTTGCCAGCGGGAAACCGGGAGTTTTTCCGCCAAGTGCCTGGCCATCGCGTTGGCGATACCAAGATTGCCTTCGGAGTTTTCGAAGTCGATCGGATTGACCTTGTGCGGCATGGTGGAGGAGCCGACTTCGCCGGCGACGGTCTTCTGGCGGAAGTAACCCAGCGCGATGTAGCCCCAGATGTCACGGTCAAGATCCAGCAATATGGTATTGAAGCGGGACAAGGCGTCGAAGAATTCAGCCATCCAATCGTGGGGCTCGATCTGGGTCGTGTAGGGGTTCCAGCTCAGGCCCAGCTCCTCCACGAAGCGTTTCGCCAGCGTTTCCCAGTCCACTTCGGGATAGGCGATCACATGGGCGTTGTAGTTGCCGACCGCGCCATTGATCTTGCCGAGGATCTCGATTTGCTCCATTTGCCTGCGCTGGCGTCTCAAGCGATAAGCGAAGTTGGCCATTTCCTTGCCAAGGGTGGTGGGGCTGGCCGGTTGACCGTGCGTGTGGGAAAGCATGGCAAGATTCGCGGTGCGGTGCGCCAGCGCGGTGACTTCCTCGATGACGGTATCGATCAATGGCAGCAGGGTGTCGTGCAACCCCTCCTTGACCATCAGACCATAGGCAAGGTTGTTGATGTCTTCGGAAGTGCAGGCGAAATGGAAGAACTCCGCGATCTGTCGCAACACCTCGTGGCGGGAGGTTTTCTCCTTGAGGAAATACTCTACCGCCTTGACGTCGTGATTGGTGGTGCGCTCGATTTCCTTGACTCTGGCGGCATCCCCCTCGCTGAAGTTGGTGACGATTTGTTCCAGCCAATGGTGTGTTTCGGGAGAAAGTCCGGGAACCTCGGGGATGGAAGGTTCGGCGGCCAGCGCCTGAAGCCAGCGCACTTCCACCAGTACGCGATTGCGGATCAGTCCGTATTCGCTGAAAATCGGTTTCAGAGCTTCGTTCTTGTCTGCATAGCGGCCATCGATGGGAGAGATGGCGGTCAGTCCTGTTTTCATGATGAAAAATCCATGTGGGGTTGGAAGAAACCCGCCTCCATGGAGGCGACGTTTTCAATGATCCCGCCACCCAGACACACTTCGCCTTCGTAGAGCACCGTCGATTGTCCGGGGGTGATGGCGCGTTGCGGGGCGTCGAAAGTCACTCGCAGCCGGCCGCTTTGCAACCTTTCCACCAGGCAGGCTTGGTCGGGCTGGCGGTAGCGTATCTTGGCGGTACACCGCAAGGGGAAGGCCGGTGGGGTGCCGGCCAGCCACTCCAGCTGGCCCAGTTCCAGGGTGGTGGCCTGCAGCATGGGGTGATCATGGCCTTGGGCCACGATCAGGGCGTTGTGCTCCAGATCCTTGCCGACGACGTACCAGGGCGCATCGTTGCCTTGCTTTCGCCCGCCGATTCCAAGCCCCTGGCGTTGCCCCAAAGTGTAATACATCAGTCCCAGGTGACGGCCGACCTCCTCGCCGTCGGGCGTGATCATGGGGCCGGGGTGGGCCGGCAGGTAGCGTTGCAGGAAGTCGCGGAAGCGGCGTTCACCGATGAAGCAGATTCCCGTGCTGTCCTTTTTTGCGTGGTTGGGAAAACCCGCCTTGGCGGCGAGGGCGCGCACTTCGCTTTTTTGCAGGTGGCCGATGGGGAACAAGGTCTTGGAGAGAGCCTCCTGGCCCATGGCGTAAAGAAAATAGCTTTGATCCTTGTTGCCGTCCAGTCCCCGCAACAATTCGAATCTCCCCAGCCGGCGGCGGACACGGGCGTAATGGCCGGTGGCGATGGCCTCGGCGCCAAGATCCAGGGCGTAATCGAGAAAGGCCTTGAACTTGATGTGCTTGTTGCACAGGATGTCGGGGTTCGGAGTGCGGCCGGCCTGATACTCCGCCAGGAAATGGGTGAAAACGCTGTCCCAGTATTCGGCGGCAAAGTTGACCGTATGCAGTTCGATTTGCAATTGCCGGCAGACTTTTTCCGCGTCTTCGAGATCACGCAGGGCGGTACAGTATTCGGTGCCGTCGTCTTCGTCCCAGTTCTTCATGAAGAGCCCTGAGACTTGATGGCCTTGTTCCAGTAATTCGAGCGCTGTCACCGAGGAATCAACGCCTCCTGACATGCCGACTATGATGTTGCTCATCCGGTGATATGGCTTGTGGGGTTCGGTTCGATTGTGGATCAGGATAGAGTCTGGAGTATTTCCAGGGGAATACGTTGTCCGCTTTCATAGGCCAGAATGGATTCCCACACCAATGGGCTGCGTAACCGGTCCCGCATGCGTTCGATTTCTCCCCGCTGAAACCAAGTGGCGGCGATGATGCCCGAGTCCAGGGGTTGCGTCGGATCGTGGTCGAGCACTTGGCCGCAGAAGGTGAAACGCAGGAAGGTCAACCGGTTATGGGGGTGCCGCCATAGCTGGATGGTTAGCAGAGCCTGGGGGACGAAACGATAAGCCGTTTCCTCCCTCACTTCCCGGCGGATTGCATCGATTAGGGACTCGCCTTCCTCCAGATGTCCCGCAGGTTGGTTGAAGACATGATCGCCGTCGATCGTTTCCTCTACCAGCAGGTGGCGCCCAGCCTCTTCAATCACTGCGGCGACCGTTACATTGGGTTTCCAGTTCATTGGCGGGAAGCGTTCCGGAAATGCGTTATTTTACTTAAATATTCCTTCCTCGTCTTGCCAAAACGAGGCGGTCATAAAATAATGTGTCCAAAAGCCTGACCAACCCTGACCGGATTGTATGTATGCCGTATAAACTCAAAGATCTGCCTTTTTCAGTCAAAGTGCTGTTTTCTTCCTATTTGCTCATCATTGCCATCGGCTATCTGGTGGCGATGTTGCAGATCCTTTTCACTCATGGTCTGGCGGACGGGAAATTTGGTCTGTCCATCGAAGATATTGTCTACAGTTATTATGGCAACCGTTCGGGTTCCAAGCTGGAACTGATGCTCAACGGCTCGATGAAGCCATTCGCGCCGCCCGGGGAGCGATTCGAGATCATCCGTTGGGTGCGAAGCGGTGCTTCCGAGAAAAGCTACGGGAAGACGGTCAAACCCATCATCGAACAGCGCTGCCTGAAGTGCCACAATCCCGATGCCTCCATACCCGACTTCACCCGCTTCGAGGTGCTCAGGGAGCGTGCGGCGACAGACATGGGCGCTACCATCCAATCCCTGGTCAGGGTGACGCATATCCATCTGTTCGGCATCGCGTTCATTTTCATGTTCATCGGGATCATCTTCTGCTTCGCGTCCGGCGTGCCGGAGAAGCTCAAGGCCTTGTCCGTGGCCATGCCGTTCATTTTTCAATTGACGGATATCGCTTCCTGGTGGCTGACCAAGCTGTCTCCACACTTTGCCTGGCTGGTGATCGCGGGGGGAGCCGGGATGGCCATGGCTTTCGTCTTCATGTGGATCGTGTCGATGTACGAGATGTGGTTGCTGCCTTTGCAGCAGCGGGGAGGCCGGGAGATCCGAACGGAATCCTATTCGCGTTATTTGCGCCGGGAGCATGACTGAACCTGAGAAAAAAACTTTGGTCGAATGGATATCCATGAGCAGACTGACCCTGGACAGACAACGAGTCGCCGTCCACTTGGCGGCGCCCTATAATGGCGGCGGGGGGGAAGATGGCAACGAAACCGGCACGGGAGCCGGTACGGCGGTTCAGGAAGCCCTGCCCAAGCAGAAGCGTCCACCCCTGTACCGGGTCATTCTCTTGAACGACGATTTCACCCCGATGGACTTCGTCGTCGAGGTATTGATGCGTTTTTTCGCCATGAGCGAAGAGAAGGCGACCCAGATCATGCTGCACGTTCACAGCCGGGGGGTGGGGGTCTGCGGCGTCTTCACCCGGGATATCGCGGAGACGAAGGTACAGCAGGTCAATGAATATTCGAGAAGCCATCAACATCCCTTGCTTTGTACCATGGAAGAAGCGTGAACCGCTGTTTTTATAGATGCTTAGAGAGTCTCGATCATGCTGAGTAAAGAATTGGAGCAGTCTCTTAATGCGGCGTTCAAATATGCCCATGAGAAACATCACGAATACATCACCGTGGAGCACTTGCTGCTGGCGATGCTGGACAATTCATCTGCTGTGGAGGTGCTCAAGGCGTGCGGCGGGGATATCGAGCAACTGCGCCGGGAGCTGAATCAGTTTCTGGAGGAGACCACGCCGCTCATTCCCGCGGGCATCAACCGGGAGACGCAGCCGACGCTCGGGTTTCAGCGGGTTTTGCAGCGCGCGGTATTCCATGTGCAGTCCGCCGGCAAGAAGGAAGTGACCGGCGCCAATATCCTGGTGGCGATTTTCAGCGAGCAGGATTCCCATGCGGTTTATTTGCTCCACAAACAGGACATCACAAGGCTCGATGTGGTGAACTTCATTGCGCACGGGATATCCAAGGTCAAGGACGATTCAGAGAGCGATCCCTCGACGCAGGATATGGGTGAAGCCGAAGAAGCCCAAAACAGCAGTGGCGGCAATCCGTTGACGAAATACGCCACCAATCTGAACGAAGCCGCCCGGGTGGGCCGCATCGACCCCCTGATCGGCCGCGATGCCGAGATTGAGCGGACGATTCAGGTGTTGTGCCGGCGAAGGAAGAACAATCCCTTGCTGGTGGGAGAGGCGGGTGTCGGCAAGACGGCCATTGCCGAGGGGCTGGCGAAAAAGATCGTCGAGGAAGAGGTTCCGGAGGTTCTCAGCGAGGCGGTGATCTATGCCCTCGACCTTGGCGCCCTGGTGGCGGGGACCAAATACCGGGGCGATTTCGAAAAGCGGCTCAAATCCTTGCTGGCCCAGCTCAAGAAGCAGCCCGAGGCCATCCTTTTCATCGACGAAATCCATACCATCATCGGCGCGGGGTCCGCCTCGGGGGGGGTGATGGACGCCTCCAATCTCATCAAGCCGGTTCTGGCTTCCGGTGAGTTGCGTTGCATCGGGTCGACGACGTATCAGGAATATCGGGGCATTTTCGAAAAGGATCGCGCTTTGGCCCGCAGATTCCAGAAGATCGACGTTCACGAGCCCAGTGTCGATGAGACTTTCGAGATTCTCAAGGGGTTGAAGACCCGTTTCGAGGAGCATCACGGGGTGAAGTATACCGACGATGCCCTGAAGGTGGCGGCTGAATTATCGGCCCGCTACATCCCTGACCGCCATTTGCCCGACAAGGCGATCGATGTCATCGACGAGGCGGGCGCCCGGCAGAGGTTGCTGGATGAGAAGGATCGCAAGCCGGTCGTCGAGGCCGATGAAATCGAGCAGGTCGTCGCCAGGATGGCCAGAGTTCCTCCCAGAACGGTGTCGGCCAATGACAAGGAAAAGCTGAAGGATCTGGAAAAGAACCTGAAGATGCTGGTGTACGGTCAGGACGAAGCCATTCAAACCTTGGCCTCGGCGATCAAGCTGGCGCGGGCGGGTTTGTCGCAGGAACACAAGCCGATCGGGGCGTTCCTGCTCGCCGGTCCCACGGGGGTGGGTAAAACGGAGGTGACCCGCCAGCTGGCCCAGCTTCTGGGCCTGGAGTTGATTCGCTTCGATATGTCGGAATACATGGAACGGCACACCGTTTCCCGCCTGATTGGCGCGCCGCCGGGATACGTGGGGTATGACCAGGGGGGGCTGTTGACCGAGGAGATCGCCAAGCATCCCCACGCCGTCTTGTTGCTGGACGAGATCGAGAAGGCGCATCCGGATGTGTTCAACCTGCTGTTGCAGGTGATGGATCACGGCACCCTGACCGACAACAACGGCCGGAAAGCCGACTTTCGCAACATCATTCTGGTCATGACCACCAATGCCGGGGCGGCCGAAACCAGCCGGGCGGCAATCGGGTTCACCACCCGGGAGCATGCCAGCGACAGCCTGAAGGCCATAGAGAAGACGTTCACCCCGGAATTCCGCAATCGCCTGGATGCCATCATCCAGTTCAGGCCCCTGGACAGGAAGATCATCGCCCAGGTGGTGGACAAATTCATCTTCGAGCTGGAATCGCAGCTGGCCGAGCGGGGGGTGACCTTACAGCTTACGGCGCAAGCCAGGGAGTGGCTGGCCGATCGGGGTTATGATCCGCAAATGGGCGCGCGTCCGATGGCCCGGGTCATCCAGGAATTCGTGAAGAAACCGCTGGCGGAGGATCTGCTCTTCGGTCGCCTGACGGAAGGCGGGCATGTGAAGTTTTATGTCCGGGATGGCGGGCTGGAATTTTCCGTGGAGAGCAGGAAACCGGTGACGCCGGCTTGAGGCCGGAAGAACTTACTTGAGGCGGAAAGTGATCCGCCCCTTCGACAGATCGTAAGGTGTCATTTCGACCTTGACGCGGTCTCCCGTCAGAATGCGGATGTAGTGCTTGCGCATCTTGCCTGAAATATGGGCCGTGATGACATGCCCGTTATCGAGTTTCACCCGGAACATGGTGTTGGGCAGGGTTTCGATCACCGTGCCTTCCATTTCTATTACATCTTCTTTGGCCATGAGCGCGGTATTTCTCCATTTTCTGTTAAAAATAGCCGCCGAAATAGTACCATAAAGCCTGAAAGCGGGCATCCCCTCGCAGCCGCCGTGCCGTATGGGGTAGTTGTCCACTCCTCAGATCAATGTTGCCGTGATCCGCATCGGTCCGGAGTTTTATGGTGAAAGTTGATGCCGGGCTCAGGAATCGGATAGACACCTTACTGGCCTTTTCCCGCTTCTTCTGGCGCCGATTCGGAGAGAGTCATTGCGCTCACAGCGCTTCGGCGCTTTCCTATACCACGCTGCTGGCCCTGGTTCCGCTTTTGGCGCTTTCGCTGGCGATTTTCACCGCCTTTCCCGCCTTCCACGACATCAGCGACAAAGTTCTGGCCGCGTTGTTCGAGCATTTGGTGCCGGCGGCCGAAGAGACGGTCCTCGAGTATCTGCGCACGTTCGCGGACAAGGCCAAGAAGCTCACTGGCCCGGGAATCATTTTTCTGATCGTCACCGCTTTGATGTTGATGGTCACCATCGAAAAATCGCTCAATGAAATATGGCGCGCCCCGCCCTATCG
The DNA here is from genome assembly GCA_026981855.1 of Methylothermaceae bacterium. Lineage (GTDB taxonomy): Bacteria > Pseudomonadota > Gammaproteobacteria > Methylococcales > Methylothermaceae > Methylohalobius. The sequence goes on from JALSIB010000009.1 coordinate 26,955, forward strand.
GGCCATCCACAGACGTTTGATCATCTATTGGGCCGTGCTGACGCTGGGGCCGCTGCTGATGGGGACAGGGACGGCCTTGACTTCGCAATTGATCGCCATGGCGCGTATTTCGAGCGATGGAGGCGGAATGGAATGGAAATTGTTGTCATGGCTTCCCTGGTTGTTGGAGTCGGTCGCCTTCACCATGCTTTATCTGGTCGTTCCCAACGCCCGGGTTCAGGTCAAGATGGCGATATGGGGCGGCCTGCTCAGTGCCGGGCTATTCGAGGCGGCCAAGATGGGATTTGCCTATTACATCACCCGTTTTTCCACCTATGAGGCGATTTACGGGGCGTTGGCCGCCATGCCCATATTTCTGGTATGGCTTTATCTTTCCTGGCTGGTCACGTTGGTGGGGGCGTTGTTTACCTATTGTCTGTCGGTTTTTCACTACGATGCGGGAGGCGAATGCACGGTGTCCCCCGACCATGACTTGCTGGTGGTCTACCGGGTCTTGCTCGAATTGTGGCGTGGGCAGCGACAACTGCAATTTCTGAACGAGTCGGAGATGAGGGTGCGCATGCCTTGGCTCAGTCCCGTTCATCTGGAGCGGGTGCTGGCCGCTTTGCGACGCAATGGCTGGGTCGTACATGACGACGAGGGCGGTTGGCTGTTGTGCCGGGATCCTCATTTGGCAACGCTGCTGGATCTTTATCGCAGCGACAGATATTTTCTTCCCGCTTCCGATGGTTTGGATAAATTGTCGGATACGCTTGGGCCGTTGCTGGAAAATGTCGATGAGGTGATTGACAAGGCCTTTGCGGTTCCTTTGGCGGAGCTGTTTGCAGCCGAAGATGATGGGCGTCGGATATGACAATAGCGGTCACGGAATTGACGGAGCAGGTTTTCTGTTTTAAAGTTCTGACTTCCTGATGGCTTTAGCCTGGGGCGGGTTTGGATTCAAACACTTCTGAAAATTTAAGCATCCAGCCGTGTGGCAAGGCTCGCGGGCCGTGATGTGACAGAATTTTTTCCGACCTGCCGACCGAGTGGCTGAAGCCATTTGAAGTTATTAAAAATCATAAACTCTTAAAGTTGGAGCGAACACATGGCGAAAGAAATTCTCATTCAAGTTGCATTGGACACCCTGGATCCCCAGGTAACACTGGATCTGGCGGCAAAAACGGCTCCTTATATCGATATCATCGAAATCGGTACCCCCTGCCTGAAATACAACGGCATTTCCCTGGTCAAGGATATGAAGGCCAAATTCGGTGACAAGAAAGTGCTGGTCGACCTCAAGACCATGGACGCCGGCGAATACGAAGCAAGACCTTTCTTCGAAGCGGGCGCGGACATCACCACCGTTTTGGGTGTCGCCGAGCTGGCAACCATTCAGGGCGTCATCAAGGCCGCTCATGACAACAATGCCTGGGCACAGGTCGACTTGATCAGCGTGGCCGACAAGGCCGCTTGCGCCAAAGCTTGTGCCGAATCCGGCATCGACGTGATCGGTATCCACACCGGTCTGGACGCGCAGGCCGCGGGCGCCACGCCTTTCGCGGACCTCAATCTGATCGCCGGTTTGAATCTGGGCAAGAAAATCTCCGTCGCTGGCGGTATCAAGCCCGAAACCGTGGCGGATGTGGTGAAGGCTGGTGCCGATATCGTCGTGGTTGGTGGCGCGATCTACGGTGCTGACGATCCTGCCGCTGCCGCCAAGCAGATGCGTGAACTGGTGGACGCGGCTGCGTCTTGAGGTTTAAGGGATGAATCCTCATCGTCAGCTTGTCCTGGACAAGATCACCGACATTTTGTCATCCACGCCCGATGATTACGAAGACCGCCTGACCAAGATGGTCGAAGAGGCGGAGCAAGTCTTCGTCGGCGGGATGGGAAGAAGCGGATTGGTGACCAAGTTCTTCGTCATGCGCCTGATGCACGCCGGCTACAAGGCCTTCGTGCTCGGCGAGACGGTGACGCCCGCCATCCGCAAAGGTGATCTTTTCATCGTTATTTCAGGCTCCGGAGAAACCGGTGCGATGATCACCAATGCCAAGACGGCGAAGGAGAAAGGTGCCCGGGTCGTGCTGATTTCCGCCAAGAGCAGCTCGACCATCGCCGATATCGCAGACGAAGTGCTGCAGATCGGCACCGATGACTCCTATGCCAAGGTGAAGGGGCTCCCCATGGGAACCATGTTCGAGCTCTCGACCCTGATTTTCCTCGAAGCCCAGATTTCTCACGTTATTCATGAGAAGGGGATCGAGGAAGAGGAGATGCGCTCCAGGCACGCAAACCTGGAGTGATTCAGGCAGAGGTGACAAAGCTTCTGGCAGCGGCCGTTGCCAGTGGCGGGTTGAAAGGCAAGTGTCTTCGGCGCTTGCCTTTTTCCTTTTTATAGGCGCGTGGATCTGAAAGAGCGAATCGCCTAAAATGATCATCGGTTTCAAGTCAGGAACGGGATGCCGCAGAGAGGTCATCCCGTTTTATTTGTCCAGTAAGGTGAATGCGTGAGTAAGACAGCGATCTTGGCGTTGGAAGACGGAACCTTGTTTCAGGGTATGGCAATCGGCGCAAGCGGATACAGGGTGGGCGAAGTGGTGTTCAATACCTCCGTGACCGGCTATCAGGAGATTCTGACCGATCCCTCCTATGCCCGGCAGCTGGTCACCCTCACCTACCCCCATATCGGTAATACCGGCGTGAACGAGGAAGACGCCGAATCGGATAAAGTGCATGCGGCCGGCCTGATCATCCGCGATTTACCGGTCATGCCGAGTAATTGGCGCATGACCGAGTCTCTGCCGGACTACCTTCGTCGGCAAGGTGTGGTGGCCATCTCCGGAATCGATACCCGCAAACTTACCCGGATTCTGAGGGACAAAGGGGCCCAGCGGGGATGCCTGTGGGCGGGTGAAGAGGAGGCGTTGGATGCCGCGGCGGCGGTGGCCAGAGCGAGGGATTTCCCGGGCCTTGAGGGCATGGATCTGGCCAAAGAGGTCACTTGCAGACAGCCCTTCAAGTGGGGAGTGGGGGATTGGTCTTTGGGCCGGGGTTATCGAAAAGCCGAATCCGGCGGCCGCCGCGTGGTGGTATATGACTTTGGCGTCAAGCGCAATATCCTGTGCCTGCTTGCCGCACGAGGGTGTGAAGTGACCGTGGTGCCCGCCACCACCGCGGCAAGCGAGGTTCTGGCGCTTTCACCCCAAGGCGTGCTGTTGTCGAACGGGCCGGGTGACCCCGGGCCCTGTGGCTACGCCATCGAGGCGATCCGGGAGATACTGGATGCCAGCGTCCCGATATTCGGCATCTGTCTCGGCCATCAGTTGCTGGCGTTGGCTTGCGGCGCCAGGACGGTCAAGATGAAGTTCGGTCACCATGGCGCCAATCACCCCGTTCAGGATCTCGATACTGGCAAGGTGGTGATTTCCTCGCAGAATCATGGCTTTGCCGTGGACGAGGCGACGCTTCCCGCGCATTTGCGCCCCACTCACAGGTCCCTGTTCGATGGTAGCCTCCAGGGCGTCGCGCATACCGCCTTGCCGGCATTCGGTTTTCAGGGACATCCGGAAGCCAGTCCAGGTCCCCATGACGTGGAAAGCCTGTTCGACCGCTTCATGGAATTGATGGCCAGCCACAATCATTGAGACGCCATGCCTAAAAGAAACGACATACAATCCATATTGCTCCTCGGGGCCGGGCCCATCGTCATTGGCCAGGCGTGTGAATTCGACTATTCCGGAACCCAGGCTTGCAAGGCCTTGCGAGAAGAGGGATACCAGGTCATTTTGGTGAATTCCAATCCGGCCACGATCATGACCGATCCCGAAACCGCCGACCGCATCTATATCGAGCCGGTCGATTGGCAGACGGTGGCCAGGATCATCGAAAAAGAGCGGCCCGATGCCTTGCTGCCCACCATGGGAGGACAAACCGCGCTCAATTGTGCGCTTGATCTCGATCGCGAAGGCGTATTGGAGCGTTTCGGCGTGGAACTGATCGGCGCGCGGAAGGAAGCGATCGAAATGGGGGAGGACAGGGATCTGTTTCGTCAGGCGATGGCCCGGATCGGGCTCGACATGCCCCGCTCCGGTATCGCCCACTCCATGGAGGAAGCCCTGGAGGTATTGGAGGAGATCGGTTTTCCCGCCATCATCCGACCTTCCTACACGTTGGGGGGGACCGGGGGCGGCATCGCCTACAATCGGGAAGAATTCGTCGAAATCTGCGAGCACGGCCTGGAGCTTTCGCCGGCCGGGGAACTGTTGATCGATGAATCCATCCTCGGCTGGAAAGAGTTCGAAATGGAGGTGGTGCGCGATGCCAAGGACAACTGCATCATCGTTTGCTCCATCGAGAATCTCGACCCCATGGGCGTTCATACCGGTGATTCCATCACCGTGGCGCCGGCCCAGACCTTGACCGACAAGGAATATCAGATCATGCGTGACGCCTCGCTTGCGGTGTTGCGCGAGATCGGTGTCGATACCGGAGGCTCCAACGTCCAGTTCGCGGTCAATCCCGAGGATGGCCGGTTGGTGGTGATCGAGATGAACCCCCGGGTCAGCCGCTCCTCGGCCCTGGCTTCCAAGGCGACCGGCTTTCCCATCGCCAAGGTGGCGGCGAAGCTGGCGGTGGGTTACACCCTGGATGAATTGCGCAATGAAATCACCGGCGGTTTGATTCCGGCTTCATTCGAACCCTCCATCGATTATGTGGTCACCAAGGTGCCGCGTTTCGCCTTCGAGAAATTCCCCAACGCCGATGATCGTTTGACCACCCAAATGAAAGCGGTCGGTGAAGTGATGGCGATCGGCCGGACCTTCCAGGAGTCGTTGCAAAAGGCCTTGCGTGGCCTGGAAGTGGGTGTGGACGGTTTGTGCGAGAAGCTGGATCCCAACGCGGAGGATGCCCGCGACCGGCTGGTGCAAGAGCTCAGAAGCCCCGGCGCGGAACGCATCTGGTTCGTGGCCGATGCATTCCGCTGCGGGATGACATTGGAAGAGGTCCATGATCACAGCCGGATCGATCCCTGGTTCCTGGCCCAGATCGAGGCGATCGTGGAGGCGGAGGATGGCCTGCGCAGCCGGACCCTGGCGACTCTGAAAGCTGACGAACTGCGCCGGCTGAAGCGGATGGGGTTCGCCGACAGCCGTCTGGCCACCTTGCTGGACAGCTCCGAGGCGGAGGTGAGGGCCGCGCGGCAAAAGCAGGGCATCCGGCCGGTGTACAAGCGCATCGACTCTTGCGCGGCCGAATTTTCCTCCAGTACCGCCTATATGTATTCCACCTACGAGGAAGAATGCGAGGCCGGGCCTTCTGATCGCCGCAAGATCATGATTCTGGGGGGCGGGCCCAATCGTATCGGCCAGGGAATCGAATTCGATTATTGTTGTGTTCATGCGGCCTTCGCCCTGAAGGACGATGGCTTCGAAACCATCATGGTCAACTGCAATCCCGAGACGGTCTCGACCGACTTCGATACCGCCGACAGGTTGTATTTCGAGCCCTTGACCCTGGAGGACGTGATGGAGATCATCGATCTCGAAAAGCCGGAGGGGGTGATCGTTCAGTATGGCGGCCAGACACCGCTGAAACTGGCTCGGGATCTGGAGGCGTATGGGGCGCCGGTGATAGGGACTTCTCCCGATTCCATCGACCTGGCGGAAGACCGGGAGCGGTTCCAGAAGTTGGTGGAACGGCTGAATCTGAAACAACCGGACAATCGAACCGCCCGTTCTCAGGAAGAAGCGGTGCTGGCAGCCAGGGAACTGGGGTATCCGCTCGTGGTCCGGCCCTCTTATGTGCTCGGCGGACGGGCCATGGAAATCGTCTTCAATGAAGAGGAGCTGCGCCGCTATATGGTCGAGGCGGTCAACGTCTCCAATCAGTCGCCGGTCTTGCTGGACTCTTTCCTCGATGATGCCGTGGAGGTGGATGTCGATGCCGTGAGTGATGGGGAAACCGTATGGATCGGCGGAATCATGGAGCATATCGAGCAGGCGGGGATCCACTCGGGTGATTCCGCCTGTTCGATTCCCCCCTACGAGCTGAGCCCGGCGCTTCAGGCGCGGCTCAAGGAGCAGGTCAGGTCGCTGGGCGAAGCGTTGGGGGTGGTCGGTCTGATGAATACCCAGTTCGCCATCAAGGGTGATGACATCTACATCCTCGAAGTCAATCCCCGGGCATCGAGAACGGTTCCCTACGTCTCGAAGGCCATCGGTCTTCCCCTCGCCAAGGTGGCGGCCCGCTGCATGGCGGGCCGGACTCTGACGGAGCAAGGCGTGTCAGCCGAGCGGGTGCCGCCGTATTACGCGGTCAAGGAAGCGGTTTTCCCTTTCATCAAGTTCCCCGGAGTCGATCCCCTCTTGGGGCCGGAGATGAAATCCACCGGCGAGGTCATGGGTGTGGGACTCACCTTCGGGGAAGCCTACGCCAAGGCCCAGCAGGCGGCATCCAGCCGCTTGCAGAAAGGCGGCAAAGTGCTCATGAGCGTGCGGGACCGTGACAAGGCCCGCCTCATCCCCGTCGCCCGGAGCCTGCTGGAAAAGGGTTTTGAGCTGATTGCGACCCGGGGAACCGCAGAAGCGCTGAAACAGGCGGGAATCGTCTGCCAGACGGTCAACAAGGTCGGGCAGGGGCGGCCTCATATCGTCGATCTGATCAAAAACGGCGAGATCCAATTGATCATCAATACCACCGAAGGCAAGAAGGCCATCGCCGATTCCTTCCTCATCCGGCGGGAGGCCCTGCAGCATCAGGTGACTTACACCACCACCCTTGCGGGTGCCCACGCCATTTGTCTGGCGCTGGAGGCGCTCGATACGGGAAGGGTCTATTGTTTGCAGGATCTGCACGAACAACTGGAGGAAAACCTATGAACAAAGTGCCATTGACGGTCAAGGGTGCGGAGAAACTGAAGCGCGAATTGCAGCAGCTCAAATCCGTGGCCCGCCCCAAAGTGATCCAGGCGATCGCCGAGGCCAGGGCGCACGGGGATTTGAAGGAAAACGCAGAATATCACGCAGCCCGCGAGCAACAGAGCTTCATCGAAGGGCGGATCAAGGAGATCGAATCCAAACTGGCCAATGCCCAGATCATCGACGTCACCCAGGTGAAGGCCGATGGGAAGGTGGTCTTCGGCGCCACCGTGGAGCTGGAGGATCTGGACAGTGGTGAAACCGTCACCTATCAGATTGTCGGGGACGACGAGGCCGATATCAAGCTCGGTCTGATTTCCATTTCCTCCCCGATCGCGCGGGCGCTGATCGGCAAGGAGGTCGAGGACGTGGTGGAGGTCAAGACTCCCAAGGGCATCCGGGAGTACGAAGTCCTGGCCATCCGCTACGAATAGGCAGATTTCCCGCCGCCTGAGTCAAAACGTTCATAATACTCCTCCCCCCTGCTTGCTGTCGTCCGGCATGGCTGCTCATGGCGATCACCCGTCAGCCGGTGAAATCCATGTGGAGCCTTGCCTTGACCGTGGCGCTTCCGGCGCCACGGCGGGTTCACGGATTTTCCGGCCGCTTGCGGTACAAGGTGGCCACGTGGCCCAGCAGCTGGATCGGCTCTGCGTGCAGCCGGTCGCAGATCTGCTGTATCATGGTTTTCCTTTCCTGGCGGCCTTCCGCGTTGATTCTGACCTTGATCAATTCATGATGCGCGAGGGCGATGTCGATTTCCGCCAGGACGGCTTCCGTGAGCCCCAGTTGCCCGGTGATGACGACGGGTTTGAGAGGGTGTGCGCGGGCCCTGAGATGTTTTTTTGTCGAGGCATCCATTCTTGGAATGAGATTTCTTGAAATGGAAGGGGCTTTCAGTATATCGGAAAAGGAACAACGGATGGATACATTGGGTCCAAGGTTGAGTAAAATGCTAGGGATTGACGATGGCGAGAAGCCGTAGCAGCAGTCGTTGGCTGGCTGAGCATTTCAAGGATGATTATGTCCAGCAAGCCCGGCAATTGGGATATCGTTCACGCGCGGTCTTCAAGCTGGAAGAGATCCAGCGCCGCGATCGTATCTTGCGCCCGGGTATGACGGTGCTCGATCTGGGGGCGGCTCCCGGTGGCTGGTCCCAGCTGGCCAGCGAGCGGGTGCAGCCGGGTGGAAAGGTGATCGCCGTGGACATCCTGCCAATGGACCCTTTGGCGGGGGTGAACTTTCTGCAGGGGGATTTCACCACGGAAGAGACCTGGCGGCGATTGCAGGCATTGATTGGAAATGAGCCGGTGGACTTGGTATTGTCCGATATGGCGCCTAATATGAGTGGCAATAGAAGCGTCGATCAGCCCCGCGCCATGTATCTTGCGGAGCTGGCCCTCGACGCCGCCGAGCAGGTGTTGGTCGGGAACGGCTGTTTTCTGACGAAACTTTTTCAGGGGGAGGGGTTCGAACCCTTTCAGAAAAGGTTGCGCCAGCGCTTCGACCGGGTGGTGATCCGCAAGCCCAAGGCGTCGCGGGCCCGGAGTCGGGAAGTCTATGCCCTGGCGCTGGGGTTCAAGTCATAACGTTTTTTGGCCTGCGCATTTCGTGCAGGTGTAACTCGATGGCAATACAGAGGAAGTGTTGTCGGATTAAAGACTGGAAGGAGCCGGTTGGGAGAGTACATGAGTAATATGGTGAAAAACATACTCCTTTGGGTAGTGATCGCTGCGGTGCTGATGTCTGTGTTCAATAATTTTGGCGCACAGAAATCGGCCGGTTCATCGTTGTCCTACACCCAGTTCATTTCCGCCGTCCATGGCGGTCAGGTGAAGGCGGTGACCATCGATGGCAATGCGATCAAGGGAGTGACGACGGGGGGGCAGAAGTTCGTGACCTACAGCCCCAACGATCCACATCTGGTGGACGATTTGCTGGAAAACAACGTCGAGATCAAGGCGCAGCCGCCCAAGGAGCATTCTCTGCTGATGCAGATCTTCATCTCCTGGTTCCCGATGTTGCTGCTCATCGGTGTGTGGATTTTCTTCATGCGCCAGATGCAAGGTGGCGGAGCCGGTGGCCGGGGCGCGATGAATTTCGGCAAAAGCAAGGCCCGGTTGATGGAAGAAGACAAGATCAAGGTCACTTTCAAGGACGTGGCCGGCTGTGAGGAGGCCATCGAGGAGGTCAAAGAGGTGGTCGACTTCCTGAAGGATCCGAGCAAGTTCCAGAAGCTCGGCGGGAAGATTCCCCGCGGCATCTTGATGGTGGGGCCTCCCGGAACGGGTAAGACCTTGATCGCCCGCGCCATCGCCGGCGAGGCCAAGGTGCCCTTCTTCACCATCTCCGGTTCGGATTTCGTGGAGATGTTCGTGGGGGTCGGCGCCTCGCGGGTGCGTGACATGTTCGAACAGGCCAAGAAGCATGCGCCGTGCATCGTCTTCATCGACGAGATCGACGCGGTCGGACGCCATCGCGGGGCCGGCCTGGGCGGTGGTCACGACGAACGCGAGCAAACCCTCAATCAGCTCCTGGTGGAGATGGACGGATTCGAAGGCAACGAAGGGGTCATCGTCATCGCCGCCACCAACCGGCCCGACGTGCTCGATCCCGCCTTGCTGCGTCCGGGGCGTTTCGACCGCCAGGTGACGGTGGGGCTGCCCGATATCCGTGGCCGGGAGCAGATCCTCAAGGTGCATCTGCGCAAGGTTCCGACCACCGACGACGTGGATCCCAAGGTGATCGCCAGGGGGACGCCCGGTTTCTCCGGCGCCGATCTGGCCAACCTGGTGAACGAGGCGTCCCTCTTCGCCGCACGCGCCAACAAGAAACTGGTCAGCATGGCCGATCTCGACAAGGCCAAGGACAAGATCCTGATGGGCGCCGAACGCCGCTCCATGGTGATGAGCGAGGAGGAGAAACGCATGACCGCTTATCACGAGGCGGGTCACGCCATCGTCGGCCTGACGGTGCCGGAACACGATCCTGTCTACAAGGTCAGCATCATGCCGCGAGGCCGGGCGCTGGGCATCACCATGTTCCTGCCGGAAAGAGACCAGTACAGCGCCTCCAAGCGCAAGCTGGAAAGCCAGATCTCCAGCCTGTTCGGCGGCCGTATCGCCGAGGCGTTGATCTTCGGTAACGACGCCATCACCACCGGCGCTTCCAATGATATCGAGCGGGCGACCGATATCGCTCGCAGCATGGTGACCAAGTGGGGGTTGTCGGAGCGGATGGGTCCCCTGGCCTATGCCGAGGATGAGGGCGAAGTGTTTCTGGGACGTTCGATCACCCAGCACAAGCACATGTCCGAGGCGACCGCCAAGATGATCGACGAGGAGATCCGGGTGCTCATCGACCGTAACTATGACCGGGCCGAGCGGATCCTGAAAGAGCATATGGATCAGCTCCACAAAATGGCCGAAGCCTTGGTCAAGTACGAAACCATCGACCGGAATCAGATCGATGCCATTATGGAAGGCAGGACGCCCCCGCCTCCCAAGGACTGGGAAGACACGCCGCCTACCGAAGGCAAGGGAGCCGGTGAGGAGGAAGAGGGTAAGCAAGAAACACCCGCTACAGCCTCGCCGGGTGTCAGTCCGCTGGGCGGGCCGGCAGGGCAACATTACGAGTGACGGGATGATGGAAAAACCCCGCGCTTCTTCCAGGGGCGCGGGGTTTTTTATGGGAAAGTGCGAATCCGGGATCGCTTAAGAAAAAATGGCCGATGACCTATACTGAAGGCCATACGAAAGAATATGGAGAGTCTGGCATGGCAACAAGATATTTCGGTACGGACGGCATTCGCGGCAAGGTGGGCGAGTTTCCCATCACTCCCGATTTCGTTCTCAAGCTCGGATGGGCCGCGGGCCAGGTGTTTCGGGACCAGGGCCCGGCCCATGTGTTGGTGGGCAAGGACACCCGGATCTCGGGTTACATGTTCGAGTCCTCGCTGGAGGCAGGGCTGTCGGCGGCCGGGGTGGATACCCAGTTACTGGGTCCGATGCCGACCCCAGGCATTGCCTACCTGACGAGAACCCTGCGGGCCAAGGCGGGCATTGTCATCAGCGCTTCGCACAACCCTTACCCGGACAATGGCATCAAGTTCTTTTCCGCGGAGGGAAAAAAACTACCGGACGAAACGGAAGCGGCGATCGAGGCGATGCTGGATCGGCCGATGACGACCGAACCCTCCGACAGGCTCGGCAGAGCGGTGCGAATCGACGACGCCAGGGGCCGCTATATCGAATTTTGCAAAAGCACCGTTCCCGCTCGCATGGATCTCAACGGCTTGTCCATCGTTCTCGATTGCGCCCATGGCGCGACTTATCACATAGCGCCCCATGTGTTCAGCGAGGTGGGCGCCACCGTGGCCGCCATCGGCGTGGACCCTGACGGACTGAACATCAATGAGGGCTGTGGTTCCACCAAGCCCGAAGCCTTGCAGCGGGAGGTCGTTTCCAGGCGGGCGGATCTCGGCATCGCATTCGATGGCGATGGCGACCGGGTGATCATGGTGGATCATACCGGCGCTTTGGTGGACGGCGACGAGTTGCTCTATATCATCGCCAGCTCGAGACAGGGGGCGGACAAGCTGCAAGGGCCGGTGGTGGGTACCCTGATGACCAACCTGGGGCTCGAACACGCCCTGGCCGGGCTTGGGGTGGAGCTGAAGCGCGCCCAGGTCGGGGACCGCTACGTCATGGAGTTGCTGGAATCGTGCAATGGCATTTTAGGGGGGGAGAATTCGGGACACATCATCTGCCTGGACAGAACCACCACCGGCGATGCGATTGTCGCGGCGCTCCAGGTGCTGGCGGAAATGTGGCGCAGCGGCAAATCCCTCCATGAGCTCAGACAGGGGATGGAGAAATATCCCCAGGTGCTCCACAATGTGCGGGTGAGAGAAAAGCCCCGCAGCCTCGACGAGATCGAGCCCCTGTCCCGGGCCAGAAAGAAGATCGAAGGCAAGCTCAATGGCAGCGGCAGAGTCCTGTTGCGCCCGTCGGGAACCGAGCCGGTGATCCGGGTGATGATCGAAGGTCAGGACGAGGCGCTCATCAATCAATTGGCGCAGGAGCTGGCGGAAGCCGTTCAGCATGCGCTGAGTTGACACCCCCTGCTTTAGGCCAAAGGCCGCTTGGCCCTTGACGATAAAACACGGTTTAAGTTAACTTAAACCGTTTATTTAGCTGAACGCAGATGTATCGCAGGGGTGATCAGTGGAGCTGAGTGGCGCGGAGATCGTGGTCCAGGCCCTGAAGGACGAAGGGGTCGAATTTATTTTTGGCTATCCGGGGGGCGCCGTCTTGCACATCTACGACGCCTTGTTTGGACAAGAGGATGTCAAACACGTGCTGGTGCGTCATGAGCAGGGGGCGACCCATATGGCCGACGGCTACGCCAGGGCAACCGGACGGCCCGGGGTGGTGCTGGCGACCTCCGGTCCCGGGGCGACCAATCTGGTGACCGGAATCGCGACCGCTTATATGGATTCCATTCCTCTGGTGGTGATCACCGGCCAGGTTCCCACGCCGGTGATCGGCAGCGATGCGTTTCAGGAATGCGACACGGTGGGGATCACCCGTCCCTGCGTCAAGCACAACTACCTGGTGAAGGATCGCAGGAAACTCGCAGAAACCATCAAGAAAGCCTTCTACATCGCTTCCACGGGGCGCCCGGGGCCCGTTCTGGTGGACATCCCCAAGGATATCACCGACCCCAATATCAAGGTTCCCTATCACTACCCGCAGTCCGTTTCCCTGCGTTCGTACAAGCCCAAGGTCAAGGGGAACCCCAGGCAGATCAGGAAAGCCGCGGATCTGATCGCTTCCGCCAGGAAGCCGATGATCTATTCCGGCGGCGGGGTGGTGTTGGGCGAGGCCGCCAGTGAGCTGACTGAATTGACCCGGTGGTTGAACTTCCCCATCACCAATACCCTGATGGGCCTGGGCGCGTACCCGGGGAGCGACCGCCAGTTCCTCGGCATGCTGGGGATGCACGGCACCTACGAGGCCAATATGGCGATGCACGAGTGTGATGTGCTGATCGCCATCGGGGCCCGCTTCGACGACCGGGTGACGGGAAAACTGGATGAGTTCTGCCCCTATGCCAAAGTTATCCATATCGACGTCGATCCCGCCTCCATCGCCAAGAACGTGCCGGTGGACGTGCCGATCGTGGGGCAGGTGAAGCCGGTGTTGTCGGAACTGATTTCTTTGCTCAAATCGTCCGGTCATCGTCCGGATCCCGACGCCCTGGAGGCGTGGTGGGCGCAGATCGAGCGCTGGCGGTCGCTCGACTGTCTGCGTTATGATCGCGAAAGCGCGTTGATCAAGCCCCAATATGTGATCGAGCAGTTGTGGGAGATCACCGGCGGCAACGCCTATGTGACCTCGGATGTCGGCCAGCACCAGATGTGGGTGGCGCAATATTATCGCTTCGAAAAGCCCCGGCGCTGGATCAATTCCGGAGGGCTTGGAACGATGGGGTTCGGAATGCCGTCGGCGATTGGGGTGAAGCTGGCCCACCCGGAAGAAGAAGTGGTGTGTGTGACCGGTGAGGCCAGCATTCAGATGTGTATTCAGGAATTGTCCACCGCCCTGCAGTACAAGGCCCCGATCAAGATCGTCAACTTGAACAATCGTTATATGGGGATGGTAAGGCAGTGGCAGGAATTCACTTATGAGAGCCGTTACTCCCATTCCTACATGGACACCATCCCGGATTTCGTCAAACTGGCGGAGGCCTATGGGCACGTGGGAATGCGGATCGAGAAACCCGAGGAGGTCAGGCCGGCGCTCGAGCAAGCCATCGCCATGAAGGACCGTTTGGTCTTTCTCGATTTCATCACCGACCGCACCGAGAACGTCTATCCCATGGTGGAAGCCGGCAAGGCGCAGCACCAGATGCGTCTCCCCCCCTGGATTTCAACCGACAGGGAGCTAGCCTGATGCGTCACATCATTTCACTCCTGTTGGAAAACGAGGCGGGCGCCCTGGCCAGGGTGGCCAGCCTGTTTGCCGCTCGGGGTTACAACATCGAAGCACTGACGGTGGCTCCCACCGAGGACGAGACCGTTTCCCGCATGACCATCGTGACCTGTGGAGACGAGCGCATCATCGAGCAGATTACCAAGCAGCTCAACAAATTGATCGACGTGATCAAGTTGCTCGACATTTCCGGCTCCGGGCATATCGAGCGTGAGCTGATGTTGCTGAAAGTGCGCGCCAGAGGAGAGGAAAGAGAGGAAGTGAAGCGGCTGGCCGATATTTTCCGGGGGCGTATCGTCGATGTGACTTCTCAGGCATACGTGATCGAAATGACCGGAGACAGCGCCAAGCTCGACGCCTTTCTGGCCAATCTTGCGCCCGGTCAGATCATCGAAGTGGTGCGCTCGGGGCCGACGGGTATCTTGCGCGGCGAGCGCGGATTGCATCTCTAACCCCTATCAATCAAGAAACACATATCAAGAGGAATTCCATGCAGGTTTATTACGATACCGACGCTGATCTTTCCATCATCCGTGGGAAAAAGGTGACCATCATCGGTTATGGATCCCAGGGCCATGCCCATGCCAACAATTTGAAAGACTCCGGCGTCGATGTGACGGTAGGCTTGCGGCCGGGGTCCGGTTCCTGGAAGAAGGCCGAGCAGGCGGGGCTGGTGGTCAAACCGGTGGAGGAAGCCGTGCGGGACGCGGATGTGGTGATGGTGCTTGCGCCCGACGAACATCAGGCGAAACTGTATCGCGAACAAATCGAGCCGAATATCAAACAGGGGGCGGCTTTGGCCTTCGCCCATGGATTCAACATCCATTTCCAGCAGATCGAGCCGCGTGCCGACCTGGATGTGATCATGATCGCCCCCAAGGGACCCGGGCATCTGGTGCGTTCCACCTATACCCAGGGCGGCGGCGTGCCCACGCTCATCGCCGTCTATCAGGACGCTTCCGGCGGCGCGAAGGCCATCGCCCTTTCCTATGCGTCCGCCAATGGCGGCGGTCGTGCGGGGATTATCGAAACTTCGTTCCGCGAGGAAACCGAAACCGACCTGTTTGGCGAGCAGGCCGTTTTGTGCGGTGGGGCCACCGCCTTGGTGCAGGCCGGATTCGAGACCTTGGTGGAAGCAGGTTATGCGCCGGAAATGGCGTATTTTGAATGCCTCCACGAGCTCAAGTTGATCGTCGACCTGATGTATGAGGGGGGGATCGCCAACATGCGTTATTCCATCTCCAACACGGCCGAATATGGTGACTTGACCCGCGGCCCCCGGGTTATCAACGAAGAAACCAAGAAGGAGATGGCCAGGATCCTGAAGGAAATCCAGAATGGCGAGTTCGCCCGGGAGTTCATCTTGGAAAACCAGGCCGGCAGTCCCACCCTCAAAGCCAAACGCAGGCTGGGCCGGGAGCATCCGATCGAGCAGGTGGGGGCGAAATTGCGGGACATGATGCCCTGGATTCGCGCCAACCGGCTGGTGGACCAGGAAAAGAACTGATGGCATCCGGGGGCTGTCATCAGGCGCGTATGGCATGAATGATGGCTGAAAAGCGCGCACGGCGGCGGGGCATCTATCTGTTGCCCAATTTGTTCACCACCGGGTGCCTGTTTTGCGGCTTCTACGCCATTACCGCGGCGATGAATGGTCGTTTCGAGACCGCCGCCCTGCTCATCTTCACCGCCATGGTCATGGATGGGCTGGATGGCCGGGTGGCGCGTCTGACCCACACCCAGACCGCTTTTGGAGCTGAATACGACAGCCTTTCCGATATGGTGTCGTTTGGTCTGTCGCCGGCGCTGATCATGTATCTGTGGTCTTTGTCTGCTCTTTCCCGGCTGGGATGGTTCGCGGCTTTCGTTTATGCCGCCGCCGCCGCGTTGCGTCTGGCCCGTTTCAATACCCAGATTGGCGTCGAGGACAAGCGTTACTTTCAGGGGCTGCCCAGCCCGTCTGCGGCGGCGGTCGTGGTGGGGCTGATCTGGATGAGCGAGACCTACGGTTTGAATGGCGAGGCGATGCGCTATGTGGCGGCCGCGGTGACGACCGTAGCAGCTCTGCTGATGGTGAGCAACATCCGCTATTACAGTTTCAAGGAAATAGATGTCCGGGGCCGGGTTCCCTTTGTGGTGATCATCGCGGTGACGCTGGTTTTTGCGGTGATCTTCACCAATCCCCAGTTGATGTTGTTCACTCTGTTTTCCGCTTATGCCGTCTCCGGCCCCTTGATGACCCTGGTGTTGTTGCAGCGTCATCGCAGCCGCAAGCGGCGCAAAACCGCTTCCTGATTTTTCCCCGTCCCTGCGGGAAAGCCGGTTGGCACCGGGCAGGCTTGGCAAGTTTCCTTCAAGCGGGTATATTTCCTTCCATGGAATGGATTGTTTTGTGAAGATGAATATTGTGGCTGCCTTGTTCCCTTCGGAGTTGTTCGTATCTGTTTCGGGTCATATCGATCCCGATTGCGGGGGGGATGGCCTGTTTGTCCGGTTGAGGCGGGACGGCGGCCGGGTTGACGGGTTTTCGTGGATGGCGGGCCTGCTGCCCCGCTAGGGGGCGGTCGATTTTGAATGTGCGTCGCTTTTTTATCGTTTGATCATCCATGTAATCCCTCAACGGAGTTCCTGATTCATGAAAGAAAAACTCGTCATTTTCGACACGACATTGCGCGACGGTGAGCAAAGCCCCGGCGCTTCCATGAACCGAGACGAGAAAGTCCGCATCGCCAAGGCATTGGAACGCCTGCGGGTGGATGTGATCGAAGCCGGCTTTCCCGCCGCCAGCCCGGGTGATTTCGAAGCGGTCCAGGCGATCGCATCGAGTGTCGAGGAAAGCGGGGTATGCGGCCTGGCCAGGGCACTGGACAGTGATATCGACCGGGCCGGGGAGGCGCTCGCCGCGGCCAGGCGCCCGCGGATTCATACTTTCATCGCCACCTCCCCCATTCACATGCGGCACAAGTTGCGCATGGAGCCCGGGCAAGTGGTGGAGCGCGCCGTGGCGGCGGTGACCCGGGCCAGGAAATATACCGATGATGTGGAATTTTCCCCCGAGGATGCCGGCCGCAGCGAAGAGGATTTTCTTTGCCAAATCATCGAGGCGGTGATCGCGGCCGGCGCCACCACGATCAATATTCCCGATACCGTGGGATACAGTCTTCCCCACGAGTTCGGCGCCTTGATAGGGCGGTTGCGGGCGCGTATTCCCAATGCCGACAAGGCCGTATTCTCGGTGCATTGTCACAACGATCTGGGGCTGGCGGTGGCCAATTCCCTGTCGGCGGTGCTCAACGGGGCGCGTCAGGTGGAATGCACCATCAACGGCTTGGGGGAGCGGGCGGGGAATGCGGCGCTCGAAGAGGTGGTGATGGCGGTGCGCACCCGCCAGGACGCTTTCCCTTGCGAGACGACGGTCAACACCCGGGAGATCGTTCCCTGCTCCAAGCTGGTTTCCAGTATCACCGGCTTTCCGGTGCAGCCGAACAAGGCCATCGTGGGGGTCAATGCCTTCGCTCACGAGTCGGGGATCCATCAGGACGGGGTGCTCAAAAGCCGGGAAACCTATGAAATCATGCGGGCCGAGGATGTGGGCTGGAGCGCCAATCGGATGGTGCTCGGCAAGCATTCCGGGCGCAACGCTTTCCGTACCCGGATGCGTGAGTTGGGGATCGAGTTCGACTCCGAAGAGGCCTTGAATGAGGTGTTTGCCCGCTTCAAGCAATTGGCGGACAAGAAGCACGAGATCTTCGATGAGGATTTGCAGGCCTTGATCACCGAGCAGACCTTCGAGGCCGAGGCGGAACGGGTCAAGCTGATTTCTCTCCATGTCTGCGCCGATACCGGCGAAATACCGAGGGCCAAGGTGGTGCTCAAAGTGGACGGTGAGGAGCAGGTGGGCGAGGCCCAGGGCAGTGGGGTCGTGGACGCGACCTTCAAGGCCATCGAGGCCCGGCTGGAGACAGGCGCCACTTTGCTCTTGTATTCGGTCAACAATATCACCACTGGGACCGATTCCCAGGGAGAGGTCACGGTGCGCCTGGAAAAGGGTGGCAGAATCGTCAACGGTCAGGGAGCCGATACCGATATCGTGATTGCTTCCGCCAAGGCTTATGTCAACGCCGTCAACAAACTCCTGAGTCCGGCTTTGCGCAAACATCCCCAGGCGGCGGACGTATAGTGGACCCGGCATTGCGGCTCAAATATCTGGAAGCCATGGGCGTGCCGGTGTGGATACGCCGGGAACCGGAAACGGACGGCGGTGACGAGGGCTGCCGGAAAAATGACGATGAAGCGCTTTGGCTTCAACTGGAAGAAGAAATCGCCCGTTGCACCAGATGTTCCCTGCACCGTACGCGTACCCATGTCGTGCCGGGTGTGGGAAATCATCACGCCGAATGGATGTTGATCGGAGAGGCGCCGGGGGAACAGGAGGATCTCAAGGGGGAGCCTTTCGTGGGCCGGGCGGGGCAGTTGTTGACGGAAATGCTGCGGGCCTTGGGACTGGATCGTGAGCAGGTGTTCATTACCAACGTGTTGAAATGCCGCCCACCGGGAAACCGTGACCCGAAACCTGACGAGGTGGTGGCCTGCGAGCCTTTCCTGATGCGCCAGATCGCCTTGATTCGACCCCGGATCATCCTCGCGGTGGGGCGTATCGCGGCACAAAACCTGCTCAAGACCACCACGCCCTTGGGGCGTCTGCGCGGCAGGGTACACCGTTATGATGAGATTCCATTGGTGGTGATTTATCACCCCGCCTACTTGCTGCGTAATCCGGCAGCCAAGCGCCAGGCCTGGGAAGACCTGAAGTTTGCCTGGCGAGTCTACAGTGAAAACAGACAGGGGAACCATGGATAAGCTGACCAGCATGAAAGTCTTTGCCCGGGTGGCCAAGAGTGGCAGTTTCGCGGGTGCCGCCAAGGAGCTGGGAATATCCCGGGCGATGGCGACCAAGCACGTCATGTTTTTGGAAAACAGTCTCGGGGTGCGCTTGCTGAATCGGACCACCCGCAAGATCAGCCTCACCGAGGCGGGAACGGCTTATCTGGAGCGGTGCCAGCAGATTTTAGAGGATATCGAAGAAACCGAACTCTCCGTCACCCAGCTGCACACCGAGCCACAGGGGTTGCTCAGGATATCGACGCCCCCCTTTTTCGGCACTTTTCATCTGGCGCCCACCATCGCGGCTTATCTGGAGCAATATCCAAAAGTGCGGGTGGACCTGGTGGTCAGGGGTGGGTTGGTGGATGTGGTCGCCGAAGGTTTGGATCTTGCCATCCGCTTGGGGGAGCAGCCCGATTCGAGTCTCATCGCCAGGCGGCTCGCTTCCTCTCCGCGGGTTGTCTGTGGCGCGCCGGCTTATTTCGACAAGCATGGCGTTCCCGAGAGCCCGCAGGATTTGCGGCAGCATAACTGTCTGGTCAACTGGGGGTTCGAGCCCCACGATTACTGGCGCTTTACGGATCCCGACGGCGAGACGATCACGGTGCGGGTCTCCGGGAACTTCCAGGCCAACACTGCCGATCCGTTGCGCTTGGCGGCCATTCATGGTCTTGGACTGGTGGTGCTGCCGACCTATATCGTGGGGCAGGATCTGAGCAAGAACAGGTTGGTGACCGTGCTGGAGGATTATGGTTTGCCCTCCATGGATATCTTCGCCGTTTATCCCCACAGACGCCATTTGTCCGCCAAGGTGCGTACCTTTCTGGATTTCCTTGCGGAAAGATTGCATCCGGTGCCCTATTGGGAAAAGTGGCGTGCGGCTTGACTGATGGAGCGCAGAGGTTTTTTTCGCAAACAGGTGGATCTGCCGGGAGAGCTGATTCTCTCGAGCGGTACGCGCTTGCTTATCCGGGTGAGAGACGTTTCCGCAGGTGGGATGCAGATCCAGTGCGACGCTTTCGATGGTGAGGTGATCGCCCCGAACGGGAATTTTCTCGATCGGTTCGGCCGGCCGGTGGAAATGGATCTGGTGTTCGCTCCCGCTTCAGGCAAGGCGCTGGTGATGCATTGCCGGGTGGTTTTCGTCCGCCGGGTTTCCTGGGACGAGTTCAGGATCGGTCTGCGTTATACCGATATGCTGCAACCGGAGCTGGCGGAGCTGAGAGATTTCATCCAGGGCGATCATCGATAAGCCCCGAAAGGGGCGAGGGGCGGTGAGTCAGGACAACTGCGCTTTCAGGCTTTCGGAGAGCGCCTCACGCAGCGCTTCTTCGTCCAGGGGGCGGTTGTCGTGACCGGTGATGCAGAAGACGTCTTCCGCCCGATTGCCGAGGGTGGCGATACGTGCATCGAGCAGTCGGATACCGAAGTGGTCGAAAATCTTGCCGACTTCCGCCAGTAAGCCGGGGCGGTCGGCGGCCACGAGTTCCAAGACGCTGTAACCCCGCCTTGAATCGTGGTGAAACTGAACTTTCACCGGCAGCGCAAAGTGTTTGAGATGCCGGCCTGGCCTGCGGTCGATTTTGAAGCAAAGGGGCTGCGGATCTTTGAGGCAGCGTTTGAGCCGGCTCGCGATCTGTTGTTCCCGAAGCAAATCCTTGACCGGCCTGCCATCCCGTTCCAGCACATGGAAACTGTTGATGACATATCCATCGCTGGAGGTTCTCAGTTTCGCCGCCAGAATGGTCAGCCCGAGCTGATCCAGATGAGCGGCGATTTGAGCGAAGATGCCCTCGCGGTCTCTCATGTATATGAAGATCTCGGCACTGCCCCGGGCGTCGTGAGGGCGCACCAGCACCATCGGCAAGTGCTCTTCCGGCGTCATGTGAATGGCCAGGGTATGCCACGCGCATTCTTCCGGAAGGGTGCGGAGGAAATAATCGTCGTCGAAATGGCGCCAGATGCGCAAGGTGCTGTCGCCATTCAGACCCAGTCGTTCCAGCCTTGTCAAGGCTTCTTTTCTGGTGGCGTCGATGCGCTCCCTGCGGGCGGTCAAAGCCGTCTTCTCGCGCAATACTTTTCGGGTGCCGAGGAACAACTCCCTGAGCAGGGTATCGCGCCAGGAGTTCCACAGCGTGGGATTGGTGCCGCGGATGTCCGCGACGGTCAACAGGTACAGGTGATTCAGCCTTTCCTCCGATTCCACCTGGGCGGCGAATGCCTGGATGACTTCCGGATCCTGAATGTCCTTGCGTTGGGATGTTACGGACATGATCAAGTGATTGCGCACCAGCCAGCAGATGAGGCGGGTATCCTTTTCCGGGATCTCGTGGCGCTGGCAGAAATCACGGGCCAGTCGTTCTCCTATGATCGAATGGTCGCCTCCCCGCCCTTTGCCCATGTCGTGATAGAGGCCGACCAGGTAAAGGATTTCGGGTTTGCCGATACGGGGGAAGATTTTGGCGGCGAAAGGAAGCTCCTCTCGGAAACGGGCAATGCCCATGCGGCGTAAATTGCGGACCACGAACAGGCTGTGTTCATCCACGGTATAGGCGTGAAAGAGGTCGTATTGCATTCGGCCGGCGATGTGGGCGAACTCCGGCAGGTACGCTGCCAACACCCCATAGCGGTTCATCCTTCTCAGCTGGTGGGTGATGCCTTCCGGTTGCCGGAAGATTTCCAGAAACAGCCTGCGGGCCTGGACGTTTTGGCGAAAATCGTCATCGATCAGATGGAGGTGCTGGCGGATGGCGCGGATGGTGTTGGCGCGGATACCCTTGAGGTGGGGCTGTTTTTGCAGCTGGAGGAAGATTTCCAGCAAACCCAGGGGGTGCTCCACGAACACGGCCGGGTGGCGAATCTCCAAATGCCCGTTGGTGATCTGGAAATGCATGTCGAGAGGTTCGGCTTCGGCGTGGAAATCCGGGCAGAGGGTTTCTTCGAGCATCTGCAACAGCATTTCGTTGAGCCGTTGAACACGCTGGGCGGTGCGAAAGTATGCCTGCATAAAAGCTTCCACCGCCGCGTTCCCCCCGCCCTCATATCCAAACCATTCCGCCAGGGTGCGCTGGTAATCGAACAGCAGTCTGTCCTCGCAACGGCCTGCCAGGATGTGCAAGGCGAAACGCAGCTTCCATAAGTATTGGAGATCCCGTTGCAGCTCGGCATATTCGTCCGCGGTCAATTCGCCCTGCTCCACCAGTTCAGAGAGCGTCGCGGCATTGGAATGGCGCTTGATGACCCAGGCGATGGTCTGAATGTCCCGCAACCCGCCGGGGCCTTCTTTGATGTTGGGTTCCAGGTTGTAAGCGGTATCGTGGCATTTGGCGTAACGGGCCTCCTGCTCTTTTCGTTTAGCCTGGAAAAATTCCCGGGAGGGCCAGATCCTGGTGGGCGCGATGCCTTCGTTCATGGCCTCAAAGAGTTGTGCATCGCCAGCGATCAAACGGGCATCCATAAGATTGGTGATGATGGTTTGATCCTTCTCGGCCGCTTCCACGCATTGCGTGACGGTGCGTACGCTGTGACCGGGTTGCAGGCCGATGTCCCACAGAAGGGTGAACAAGTGGCCCAGATTGCATTCCAGTTCCGCAGGTTCCTGCTCCGGCACCAGAATCAGGAGGTCGATGTCAGAGCAGGGATGAAGCTCACGGCGGCCATATCCGCCGACCGCCACCAGCGCCGCGTTTTTCTGGAACGGCCCCATGTAGTGGCGCCAGCAGGAAGACAGCAGTCCGTCGATGAATCGGGCCCGTGCGTGCAACAGTTCGACCACGGGGGTGCCCTGGTGAAAGCGTTTCTCCATCTCCGCGCGGAATGCCTGCAGGGCCTGTTTGAGATTCGCCGGATCTGTGTTCAAGTCGGTTTTTCCTTACATTTCCCTCGAGGTGCGGGGGAAAGTCTCTTCGGGGCGCAGCGTGAAGATCTCGAAGCCGTCCTCGGTGACCGCCAGCGTGTGTTCCCACTGTGCGGACAGGCTGCGGTCCTTGGTCACCACGGTCCAGCCGTCCTTCAACAGCTTGACGTGCCGCTTGCCGGCGTTGACCATCGGCTCGATGGTGAAAGTCATGCCCGGAACCAGGATGATGCCGGTATCCGGCTTGCCGTAGTGGAGAACCTGGGGCTCTTCGTGAAAGCCCCGCCCGATTCCGTGGCCGCAGAACTCCCTCACCACAGAATACTGATGGGATTCCACATATTTTTGAATCGCCTGGCCTATCACGCCGAGATCGACGCCGGGCTTGACCTGTCTGATTCCCTCGTACAATGCTTCCTGTGCCACTTTGACCAGGCGTCTGGCTTGGAGGGAAGGTTCACCGACGAAGAACATCTTGCTGGTGTCTCCATGCCAGCCGTCCTTGATGACGGTGATGTCGATGTTGACGATGTCCCCTTTCTTGAGTTTTTTGCCTCCGGGAATACCATGGCACACTTGATGATTGACCGAAGTGCAGATGGATTTCGGGAAGCCTTTGTAATCGAGAGGCGCTGGAATGACCCGCTGCTCATTGACCATGTAATCATGACAGATTCGGTCCAGCTCCTCAGTGGTGACGCCAGGCCGGACGTAGGGCGCGATCATGTCCAGCACTTCCGCGGCCAGCCGCCCGGCGGTACGCATTTTTTCCAATTCATCGGGGGTTTTGGGTCGGATGTTCAAGCCAGAAACCTTTCGTTGCCCGTGTTTCATATTCGAGGTGATCTCCAGGGAGGATTGGGGGCGTGACGGTCGCCCGGTCAAGGAAACATTGTCGGAGGGTGGCCAATTATGGTATAAATTGCTGCTATTTTAGCAATAATCCACACATCTATCGACACATTCGGATGGGTGCTTGTTCCCTGGTCGAGAGCGAGTTTCCGGATGGGATGGATGGAGGCCTAACCCTGATCTTACACGTGAGGAACGATCCATGGTAGACGTAACGATGCGCGAGCTTCTGGAGGCTGGCGTGCATTTTGGTCATCAAACCCGGTACTGGAATCCGAAAATGGCGCCGTACATCTATGGCGTACGCAGCGGAATTCACATCATCAACCTGGAAAAGACACTGCCACTTTTCCGCGAGGCGATGCGTTTTCTGGAGGAAACCGCGGCCAACAAAGGGGTGGTGCTGTTCGTTGGCACCAAAAAGACCGCCCGCAAGGCGGTGCAGGAAGAAGCGACACGCTGCGGAATGCCTTATGTCAACTATCGCTGGCTGGGAGGCACCCTGACCAATTTCAAGACGATTCGTCAATCGGTCAAGCGGCTCAAGGAGCTTGAGGCGATGCGCGACGATGGGACGCTCAACCGTTTCAGCAAGAAGGAGGCCCTGACCCTGATGCGTGAGTTGGAGAAACTCGAGCGCAGCCTGGGGGGGATCAAAGACATGAACACATTGCCGGATGTCATGTTCATTCTCGATGTCGGCCAGGAAAATATCGCCGTCAAGGAGGCGCGCAAACTGGGGATTCCCATCGTCGGTGTCGTGGATAGCAACAACTCCCCCGACGGAATCGATTACATCATCCCGGGTAACGATGATTCCATCCGGGCCATTCAGTTGTATTGCAGCACCGCGGCCACCTCAATTTTGGAGGGCAAGGCCAGTCAGGTGGAAATGGTGGCGGCCGAAGACGAGTTTGTCGAGGCTCCGGAAGAGGCTTCCGAGGCCGCTGCGGCATCCGAGTGACAAGTTACTAACAAGCGAATTCCCGACGAGGTAGAGAATGACCAAGATTACCGCTGCAATGGTAAAAGAGCTGCGTGAACGGACCGGCTCTGGAATGATGGAGTGCAAAAAAGCCCTGGTTGAAGCCGGGGGTGACATCGATGCCGCAATCGAACAGATGCGCAAGTCCGGGCTTGCCAAGGCGGACAAGAAGGCCGGGCGTACCGCGGCTGAAGGCAAGATCGTCATCAAGGTGAGCGACGATGGCAAACGCGCTGTGATCCTGGAAATCAACAGCGAAACGGATTTTGTGGCCAAGAATGAGGATTTCCTCAATTTCGCCGACCAGGTCGCCAAGAGGGCTTTGGAGGCCGGGGCGCTGACCGTGGAGGAGTTGTTGCAGCTTCCCCTGGAAGAAGGCGGCCCCACCATTGAAGAGGCACGGCGCGAACTCATCGCAAAGCTGGGAGAAAACATCAATATCCGCCGCTTGATGCGTTTTGAGACCGAGTCAGGCAAGTTGGCCTGTTATCTCCATGGTAACCGGATCGGCGTGGTCGTGGAGATGGAAGGCGGGGACGATCAGTTGGCGAAAGACATTGCCATGCATGTGGCTGCCAGCAAGCCCGTCTGTGTGGATGAGTCCGGGGTGCCCGCGGAAACTCTGGCGAAGGAAAAAGAAATCTTTTCCGCCCAGGCGGAAGCCAGTGGAAAGCCGGCCAACATCATCGAGAAAATGGTGGAAGGGCGTTTGCGCAAGTTCCTCAAGGAAATTACCTTGCTTGGCCAGCCCTTCGTCAAGGATCCGGATCAGAGCGTGGAGCAACTGCTCAAAAGCAACGGGGCCACGGTGATCCATTTCGTGCGTTTCGAGGTGGGTGAGGGCATCGAAAAACAGGAAGCGGATTTTGCCGAAGAAGTGATGGCGCAGGTGCGCGGCGGTTGATATGAGCTCTCGCTATCGCCGGATCTTGCTGAAACTCAGTGGCGAAGCCTTGATGGGGCGGCGTGAATGCGGGCTTGATGCCGAGCCGGTGCGTCGCCTCGCCTCCGAGATCGTGGAGTTGCGGGGGATCGGAGTGGAAGTCGGCCTTGTCATCGGCGGCGGCAATATCATCCGCGGTGCTGAGAAGGCCGCCGAAGGGCTCGACAGGGTCACCAGCGATCATATGGGAATGCTTGCGACCGTGATCAACGCATTGGCCATGCAAGACGCCATAGAGCATCTGGGGCAGCCGGTGCGGGTGATGTCGGCCCTGAAAATCAATCAGGTGTGCGAAGACTATATCCGCCGCCGGGCCGTCCGTCACCTGGAAAAAGGGCGGGTGGTCATTTTCGCTGCGGGTCTGGGCAATCCTTTCTTCACCACCGATTCCGCCGCCAGCCTCCGGGCCATCGAGATAGACGCCGATCTTCTGATCAAGGCGACCAAGGTGGATGGGGTCTACAGTGCCGATCCGGAGAAAGATCCGCAGGCGGAGCGAATCTCATACCTCACCTATGACGAGGCGCTCAAACGGCGGTTGGCGGTCATGGATACGACCGCTCTGGTGTTGTGCCGTGACCACGACCTGCCGTTGCGGGTGATGAATGTTTTCGAGCCTGGAGCGATCGTGCGGTTGGTTCAGGGTGAGGCGGTCGGTTCACTTATCGATACGGGCAAACGAAGATGATCGAAGAAATCTATAAAGAAACCAAGGCCAAGATGGAAAAGACCGTGGCGGCGATCAAGCAGGATCTCGCCAAGATCCGCACCGGACGGGCACATCCCAGTTTGCTGGATCATGTCAAAGTAAGCTATTACGGTAGCGAAGTGCCCATCAGTCAGGTCGCCAACGTCACCACCGAAGACGCCCGCACCCTGGCGATCACGCCATGGGAGCGCGACATGATTCCGGTCGTCGAAAAAGCCATCATGGAGTCGGACCTGGGTATCAACCCCCTGACCGCCGGTACGGTGATCCGGGTTCCCCTCCCCTCTCTGACCGAGGAACGGCGTCGGGAACTGATCAAAGTGGCCCGGCACGAGGCCGAGCAGGGACGGATCTCGATTCGTAATCTGCGGCGCGAGGCCAACGCTGAGCTCAAGGAGGCCCTGAAAGAGAAATTGATCACCGAGGATGAGGAACGAAAAGGTGAAGAGCGGATCCAGAAATTGACCGATCAGTATATCGCACAGATCGATCGGTTGCTGGCGGACAAGGAAAAGGACCTCTTGTCCATCTGACAAGCGTATGAATCAGCCCTCATCGGACGATAGTCCCCTCTCTTCCCTGCCCCGCCACGTCGCCATCATCATGGATGGCAACGGGCGCTGGGCCAAGCGCCGGCTTTTGCCCCGTACCGCAGGCCACCGGGCCGGCGTTTCGGCGGTGCGAAAAACCGTGGAGCGATGCGCCAAACTGGGGGTTGAAGTCCTGACCTTGTTCGCCTTCAGCAGCGAGAACTGGCGCCGCCCGTCCGACGAGGTGGGTGTGTTGATGCGCTTGTTCGACCGGGCTCTGGCGCAGGAGGCCCAGCGCTTGCACGACAATGGCATAAGGCTTCGGGTGATCGGTGACCGAAGCGCTTTCTCCAGCCACTTGCAGAAACGGATCGCCGATACCGAGGCGCTGACTTGTGACAACCGGCGGATGACGCTGCTGATCGCCGCCAATTACGGTGGCCGCTGGGATATTACCCAGGCCGCCAGGCAATTGGCCGGCCGGGTGGAGCGGGGTGAAATCGCGGCGACAGAGATAAACGAGGAGATGCTGGCATCCCATCTGTCGTTTACGGGGCTGCCCGAGCCCGACTTGTTCATCCGCACCGGTGGCGAGCTTAGAATCAGCAATTTCCTGCTGTGGCAACTGGCCTATACCGAACTTTATTTCACCGACGTGCTGTGGCCTGATTTCGACGAGAGGGAACTGGACAGGGCGATAGCGGAATACGCCAAGCGGGAACGCCGGTTCGGACATATCAGCGAGCAACTGACGGGGCAGTCACGACACGCTGTCACTTCGGCCTGAGACGGATGCCGCCGGGAGCCACCATAACAATAAAGAGCATATTCGAGCATGGTTGATATGACGACATCCAAAGCTTCCCTTCTGACCCATACCCTGACGCTGCGTATTCTCACTGCTGTGGTTCTGATACCGGTGGTGCTTGGGGCGGTGTACAAACTCCCGGTGAGCGGCTTCCTGATCGCCTGGGGCGTGGTGATTCTTGCGGCCGCCTGGGAGTGGAGCCGGTTGACCGGAATCGTGAATCCCCTTGGCCGGGTGGCGTTTGTGGCAATGGTTCTGACGGCGCAATTTCTGGCATGGTACTGGCCAAAACTGTTAATGTGGGTTTCGGATTTGATCAACTGGCCGGAACTCGTCCGGGCGGTGGTGTTACTCGATCATATCGTCTGGCCCACCGTCGTTTTCTGGTTGTTGCTGGGGTTCGCCTTCCGCACCTGGCCGGAAAAAATGAAACAGAATCCCTGGCCAAAGGGCTTGAAAATATTCGTGGCGTGGTTCGTCCTGGTTACCGCTTGGTTGTTGGCCGGGAGATTGCGGGCGAATTTTGGCAACGCATCGATCATCTACCTGCTTTTTTTGATCTGGATAGCCGATACCGTGGCTTACTTCGTCGGGAAAAAGTGGGGCAGGACGCCATTGGTCCCGGCGATCAGCCCGGGCAAGACCATGGAAGGCGTATACGGGGCAGTATTGGCCACTGCGGCGTATGCGGCCGCGGTGGGGTATTTCATGGAATTTGAGACCAAGCTCATTCTCGATTTCACCATGCTCTCGGTGATCGCGGTGCTGGTGTCGATCTGTGGAGACCTTCTGATCAGCCTGTACAAACGCTGGTCCGGGGTCAAGGATTCCGGCAGATTGCTGCCCGGGCACGGGGGGCTGCTCGATCGTATCGACAGTCTGCTGGCTGCCAGCGCCGTCTTGTACGCGGGCTTTTTCGGGCGGGTGCTGTTTTGGTAAAGAGACTGTGTATTCTGGGAGCGACCGGCTCCATCGGTTTGAGCACCCTGGATGTGGTGTCGCGACATCCGGAAAAATATGAAGTGGTGGCGCTCACCTGTCATCATCGGGTCGAGGAGCTGTTTCAACTGTGCTTGCGCCATCGTCCCCGTTATGCCGTTGTGGGAGAGGAACGGTCGATTCCAGGACTGCAGGGCAGGTTGAGGGAAGCCGGGCTGCCGACCGAGGTGGTTGCAGGTACCCAGGCCCTGGTGGATGTCGCCACCTTGCCCGAAGTGGATTATGTGATGGCCGCCATCGTCGGCGCGGCCGGTCTTCTGCCCACGCTCGCCGCAGCCAGAGAAGGCAAGAGAATTCTGTTGGCCAACAAGGAGGCACTGGTGATCTCGGGGCCCATCTTCATGGATGCCGTGCGCCACTCCGGAGCGGACCTGTTGCCCATAGACAGCGAGCACAACGCCATATTTCAGTGTATGCCCGCAGGGTACCACGCGGGGAAAGATCCCGCGGCGGTGCGAAAGATATTGTTGACCGCATCGGGCGGGCCTTTCCTCAACACTCCCCTTGAGCATCTGCCCAAAGTGACGCCGGAAGAAGCGGTGGCGCATCCGAAATGGGATATGGGCAAGAAGATCTCGGTGGATTCGGCCACCATGATGAACAAGGGCCTGGAAGTCATCGAGGCCAGCTTGCTGTTCGCCGTCCCGCCGGAACGGATACAGGTGGTGATTCATCCCCAAAGCGTGATCCATTCCCTGGTGGACTATGAGGATGGGTCGGTGCTGGCGGAACTGGGCAACCCGGACATGCGGATTCCCATCGCCTACGGTCTGGCCTGGCCGGAAAGAATCGAGTCCGGGGTCGAGCCTCTGGACTTGTTCGAAATCGCGCGGCTGGATTTTCAGCCCCCGGATCTGGCGCGTTTCCCGTGTCTTCGTCTGGCTTTCGAGGCTGCTCAAGCCGGCGGTACGGCGCCGGCACTGCTCAATGCCGCCAATGAGGTCGCGGTGGCCGCTTTCCTGGAAGGAAGGATTCCCTATACGGGCATCGCCGAGGTGATTGGCGATACACTCGACAGACTTTCTCCCACTGCTGCCGATGATCTGGACAGTGTGTTGGCTGCAGATGCCGAGGCGCGCCGGTTTGCCGAAAGCCAGATTCCCTAGCCGATTCCGGAGTCATCATGGAAGCCTTCGCTCATAACCTGTTCTTTTTCATCGTAGCCATAGGCGTCCTGATCACATTCCACGAATTTGGCCATTTCTGGGTTGCGCGGAAAGCCGGTGTCAAAGTGCTGCGCTTCTCCATCGGATTCGGCCCACCCCTTTGGCGATACCGGAAATCCCCCCACGATACCGAATTCGTGATCGCGGCGATGCCGTTGGGCGGATATGTCAGGATGGTGGATGAGCGCGAAGGCGAGGTGGCGCCTGAAGATCTGCCCTATGCCTTCAATCGTCAGCCTCTTGCCAAGCGCGTGGCGATCGTCGCGGCCGGTCCTTTGTTCAATTTGTTGCTGGCGGTATTGCTGTACTGGGTCGTTCTCATCAGCGGCGAAGCGGGACTCAGGCCCCTTGTGGCCCCCCCCCAGCCGGGAACGTTGGCCGCGCAGGCGGGCTTCCAGGAGGGGGATGAAATCCTCTCGGTGGAGGGAGAGCGGACGCCCACCTGGAATCAGGTGGTGGGGCGGCTCACCGCAGAGATGATGAAAGATCGGACGATTCGCTTCGAAGTGAAGACATCCGCCGGTGAACGAACAGTCAGAATCCTGCAGATTCCCGGGGAACTGGCCGATGATCCGGCTAAATTGGGCACCCGGCTGGGTCTCAAGCCCTGGGAGCCGCCGATTCCCGCCGTGATCCAGAGAATCGAGCCGGCAAGCCCCGCCGAACAGGCTGGACTGGAGGCGGGGGACAGAATCGTCGCCGTCAATGGGGAGAAGATCGACGATTGGCGCCAATTGGTGGCGATCGTCAGAGAGAATCCGGGAAAGATGTTGCGCCTGGAGGTCGAACGAAACGGCAGGCGTTTGTCCTTGACCCTGATACCGGAGACGGTCGCCGGTCCCGATGGCGGGGAAAGGGGCCGTATCGGGGCTGGCGTGAAGGTTCCTGAGGGTGTGTACGAGCGAATGAAGGTGACGTATCGTTTGGGGCCCTTCGAGGCGCTGACGAGCGCTGTCGGCAGAACCGCGGAGTTCTCCTGGCTGACCTTGAAAATGATGGGGAAAATGGTGATTGGGGAAGCATCGGTCAAAAATCTCTCCGGCCCCATCAGCATCGCCCAATATGCGGGACAATCGGCGGCTTTGGGGGTGAACTATTTTCTCAAGTTTCTTGCCATAGTGAGTATCAGTCTGGGCGTTTTGAACCTGCTGCCCATCCCCATGCTGGATGGCGGGCACCTGTTGTTCTATTTGATCGAAGGGGTTCGGGGCAGACCGCTTCCCGACGAGACGATAGCCATGGCACAACAGATAGGGATGACGATCCTGCTGGCATTGATGGCCCTGGCCTTCATCCTGGACATCCAACGGCTTTTCCATTGAAGAGACACTTATGAAAAAAACAGTATGGTTGATCATCCTGCTGGCGTCCTTTCCCCTCCTGGCGGAGGAGGCCGGTCAGATCGGGAAATTGCGTCAAGCACTGACAAAGTCCCTGGACGGCGCCAAAATAGACGCCATTCGGGAGTCCGAAATCGACGGGTTGTTCGAAGTCGTGATCGGTCCCAGGCTCTATTACGTCTCCAAGGATGGCCGTTATCTGCTGCAGGGGCACCTGATCGACCTGCTCACCCGGACCGATGTCACGGAAGCCAGATTGAAACAGGCCCGCATCAAGGCGCTGGAGAATATGAGCGAGGACAAGATGATTGTCTTTTCGCCCGCCGAACCGGAGCATACGATAACGGTCTTTACCGATATAGATTGTGGCTATTGCCGCCGGTTGCATTCCCAGATCGATGAGTATCTGAAACGCGGGATCCGGGTGCGGTACATGTTTTTTCCCCGGGCGGGAAAGGATTCGGAGTCTTACGACAAAGCGGTCGCGGTATGGTGCGCCAAAGACAGGCGGAAGGCTTTGACCGGGGCCAAACAAGGGCAAGCCATCGAGATGAAGCGTTGTGACAATCCGGTGGATGAGCATATGCGGTTGGCGCAGGATTTCGGAGTGAGCGGGACGCCGATGATCATTACCGACGGTGGGGTCGTTCTGCCGGGTTATGTGCCTCCCGATGCCCTGGAGCGATACCTCAAAGCCCAATGATCTTGGGTCGCCGGGGCCGGGTGCTGGTCCATACCGGAGAGGGTAAAGGTAAGTCATCCAGTGCCTTTGGAACGGCATTTCGCGCTGCGGGCTGGGGAATGCGGGTATGCGTGATCCAGTTCATCAAGGGCCAGTGGCAGACCGGCGAACAGCGTGCCGCAGAGCGTTTTGACAATCTGGAATGGCACGCATTGGGGGATGGTTTCACCTGGGATACCAAGAACCCCGAGCAGGATCGTCGAACGACCCGGCGGATCTGGCGATTCAGCCAGGAGAAGATCGAGAGCGAAGCGTACGATCTGGTGGTGCTCGACGAAATCAATTATTGTTGTGGCTATGGCTGGCTCAGCGGAGAGGAGGTCGCGGCGTTCATCCGTGGGCGCAAAGCTGCCTGGGTGCATTTGATCTTGACGGGGAGAAAGGCGCCCCGGGAAGTGGTCGAAGTGGCCGACACCGTTACCGAAATGCGGCTGGTCAAACATGCCTTCGACCAAGGCATTGTGGCTCAGAAGGGGATCGAATTTTAATCCATGTCGGTGTGGTGGCTGGTGGACGACAGGCCCGGCAATCTGACTCAGTCCTCAGGATTGCTGGATGCCTTGAAGCTTCCATACCAATGCAAGCACTTGAATTTCGGTATCATCCCGGCTTCCGGGAATGTTTGCCGTACCCGCTTCCCGGAACTGGCGCCTCCCTGGCCGAGGCTGTTGATCACCACCGGAGGGCGTACGGCCTTGCCTGCGGAGTGGGTCAAAAAGCAAAGTGGCGGAATGACGAAGGTCGTCATGCTCGGGCGCAAGGGTGCGCGCAGACTGCTGAGCTTTGATGCCGTGGTGGTGCCTTTCTATGCCAGATTGCCGAAACGGGACAATCTCATCGAAACCCTCCTTCCCCTGTGCCGGGTGAACACGCGATCATTGCGTCAGGCGGCCATGCAATGTCCTGGCCTCCTGAGCAGCGCCGATAAGCCCCGGGTCGTGGTTCTTGTCGGCGGTCACAGTGGGCGTTTTCTTTGGAATACGGAAATCGCCTTGCAAATGGCGAAGGATTTGTCCCAGTGGGTCGCCACCCAAGGCGGCTCGCTTACGCTGATTGCGAGCCGCCGCACCGGTGAGGAGGAAACGGCGGCCCTGGCGCGTGGATTGAGTGGCAAGGGAACATTGATTGCCTGGAAACCTGGCGTGAGCGTGCCTTATTTGTCTTATCTGGCTGCCGCCGATGTGCTGGTGGTGACCGGCGACAGTGAATCGATGCTGGCCGAGGCGCTGGCCACCTCCTCTCCCGTATATCTCTACAGGTTGCCCGAACTGACGGTTACGGCCAAGAAAAGATATAAGACGATATGGCGAGTGACGCTTTATTCTTTTTTGAAAAAACGGGAGGAGTATGCCAAGTGGATACATGAAGGAAGGGTACTGCCCCCCCCGCGGGACTATGCCGCGTTACATGAAAAACTGGAAGGGTTGGGCCGGTTGCGCTACTTCTTCCCTGCTGTGGAGCTGGTGACGGCCAAGCGGCGCCCCCTCAACGAGGCGGAGGGTGTGGCCGCCGAGCTGCGCCGCCGCGGGGTGATTTGAAGGGGGGTGGAAATCAGCGGGTGCCGGTATGGATCGCCTTTGCATCCCCCCAATATTCCGTTCCCCAGTTCCAGGCCGCGATCATGGATTCGGCATGTTTCAGGTCCAATGGATAATCGACCTCGGCCCAGTCGAGCCCTTCCACCGATGCGGTCCATACCGCCCGGGTTTCATTGGCGATCTGATCGATGACAGACAGATACCATCTTTCCAGCGCCACCGGCTCCTGCATACAACGTTCGATGGTGGCGCGAAAGATCCGGGCACCTTCGGAATCGAAGCGAATCATACCGATGGATTCGCCATCTACCTGTTCCAGGGGAAGTTTTTTGCCGATCGACAGCAATCGCTCGTCGTCGAGAATGAGCTTCATGTCGTCCTCGTCGTAATGAGGCTTGTGATCCCGCGCCAGAGTGATGGGGTGTTGTCCGCCCGAAAGCAGCCGTTGCGCCACCGAAGGTTCGAACAAAGTGTCGCCATTGATCAGCAGGAAATCCCCCGCGAAGTGTTCCCGCACCATCCAGCAACTGGCCAGATTGTCGGCAACTTCGAAAAAGGGATTGAAAACGACATCGACAGCGCCTTTCCCGTAGCGGTTGTCCAGCAGGTCGTGAACCTTGTCGGCCTTGTATCCGGTCACCACGACAATCTCGTCGACAGCGTTTTCCCTGAGGGCGTCAATCTGCCATTCGATGAGGGTCTTGCCCTCGATACGCAAGGTGCATTTGGGCCTTTCCGCGGTGAGAGGCAAAAGCCGGGAACCCTGTCCGGCGCTGAGAATGATGGCTTTCATGGTGCTTCCTTGAAATATGGTTGACTGTTTTGCGTTGCTGTCGGGCAACAGCAATTTCAAATTCTGATTTTTTTGTTGTTTGCGCTAATATCCTGTCGATTGTGACAGAATTATGACTTTCTGTTGAGAGAGAATATATAAAATGTTGCTCGAGCACAAGCAGCCATAGGTAAAATTGTTGCTTTTTGACAAATCGGCCTGCAGGGCCATCGATGAAATTTCACAAGAGGTGCGAGGAGATGCCTGTTTATTACCGGATTGTCGGAGCCGATACCCTGCCCATATGGGGATTGAGTCAAACTCAGAGAACTGCCAGGGTTTTGACCAAACTGCTTCAGGATGAGAAAGAGAAGCCCGAAATCTGGCCGGAGGATCCTGGTTCTTCAATCGACAGCGAAGGGGTTTTGTTGCTTCGTGCCGATTATCTGGTCGATGAACGGGTCATCGCCGGTCTGGTCAAGGGAGGAGAGATAAACCGTGTGGTGGAGAAAAACGGCGTTCCGATCGTCGCCTGGGTCGCTCCCGGGCAGGTGAAGGCGGCGGAGAAGCTGCTTTCCGGCGGGCAGCAGAGCGAGGGTTCGGTATTGACCAGGGAGCCGCTGGAAAACATGGGGGCCGCCGTTTTGCGCAAACTGCGCAAGGTTTCTCCCCCCTTCGCCCTTTTGGTGACGCGGGACACGGTCAGGCAGGTGGAACATCATCTTTTCAATGAGGCCTACAAGGGCATCACCGACCTGGTGACCAAGTGGGTGTGGCCCAGGCCCGCCGAACAGGTGGTGCGTTTCTGCGTCAGGCATGGCATCCGTCCCAATCATGTCACGGCGATGAGTTGGATACTGGCCATCTTTGCCGGAATTTTGTTCTATCGGGGGTTTTTGTGGCCGGGTTTGTTGCTGGGCTGGATCATGACGTTCTTGGATACCGTGGATGGCAAGCTGGCCCGGGTGACGGTGGATTCCAGTCCGTTCGGCCATTTGTTCGATCATGTCCTGGATTTGATTCACCCCCCCTTGTGGTATCTGGCCTGGGGATTGGGGTTGTCCCATTATCAGCCGCTTTTGCTCATGCTGCCGGTCATGCAGGCTTTCTGGCTGCTGTTGGCCGCCTACGTCGGGGGGCGGGTGGTAGAAGCAGTGTTCAAGAAATTCGTTGCCGGTTTCAGCATTTTCACCTGGCGACCTGCCGACTCCATCAACCGCCTGATTACTGCACGGCGCAATCCCTGCCTGATTTTGCTGACGCTCAGCCTGATCGCCGGCAGGCCGGATCTCGGCTTTGAGGCGGTCACCTTGTGGACAATCTTTTCCACCTTGTTTCTCCTGCTTCGATTGGGAGAAGCGATTTACCGCAAGAAAGCGGGCAGTCCTCTTCAATCGTGGCTGGATCGGATCGACCCGAAACGGGCCCGGGGGGTCGAGCGCTGGTTCATCACCCCGGCCGGGAAAGGCCCGGCAGACTGAGCGTTATTGCGCCTTTTGTGTGGTAAGGATTCTGGCGACGGGGCTGCCCAGTTTCAGCTTGTCGCCGGGGGCGCGTGGCAACCACTCCACCGCCCCTTGGGGAAACAGCAGGATGACGGTGGAACCCATGTTGAAGCGGCCCATCTCCTCCCCCTTGCCCAGCTCGACTTTTCCCGAGGGATAATGCCACGACTGCAGCGTAGGCCGTGTCGGTGGCGTGACCACGCCATGCCAGACGGTTTCTATGCTGGCCACCAGCAACGCGCCCACCAGCACCATGGCCATGGGGCCGGCTTCGGTGTCGAACAGGCACGCCACCCTTTCGTTTCGGGCGAACAGGTTTTCCACCGCTTCGGTCGTGGCGGGATTGACGCTGAAAAGACGCCCTGGAATATGGATCATCCGTCTCAAGGAGCCGGTGACGGGCATGTGGATTCGATGATAGTCGCGGGGTGACAAGTACAGGGTGGTGAATTCGCCATCCTCGAACCGGCTTGCCAGCTCCGGGTCGCCGAGCAAGGCGGCGGCCGAATAATCTCTGCCTTTGGCTTGAATCAACCATTGTGAGGTGAGGGCGCCCATCTGGCTGATGGTGCCATCCACCGGGCTGACGATGCTTCCCGGCTCTTCGTCGATGGGCCTGATTCCAGGCTTCAATGGCCGGGTGAAGAAGTCGTTGAAAGAGGGGTAAGCAGTTGGCTCGCCGACCGCGGCTTCGCCCATGTCGATGTCGAATTTCAGGACGAACAGGCGGATGAGGAGATCCTTGACCCAGGGGACTTTGCAGTGGGTCAGCTTTCCCACCAATCTGGAAAGTGCGTGGTGGGGCAGTGGATACTGCCACAATGCGAATAAGGATTGTTTCAAGGTGGGCATCCGTTTCGATTGACCTCGATTCGATGGATTTGATGATCGGTCCCCAGTTCCAGCACGATATCCGCTCGCCGGGGCATCTCTTCGAGCATCCAGCGGGTCAAACGTTCATAATGCTGGATGAAGCGATGCAGTTCGCGTTCGTTCATCAACTTGAGACGCCCCTTTGAGTGGTCTGTAGCAAATTCCGCCAGTTTGCGTTCCTGTTCCAATCGCCAGCGGAAAACACATTCCATGCTTGGGACCTTGAGCATGATCAGGTGATCCAGAAAGGCGAAGAGGCGCTGGTAGGGTCCCTCGAGCTGCTCATTGACGTAGCGGCGCCAGCGTCCATCCGGATCTTCCCGCCTTTCCAGCTCGTTGATGGGTGTATCCAGAGCCGGTCGCGGTTGGGGTCTGGCACCGACACACCAGCCTTCGAACAGGATGATGTCGACCTCACCCCGCCAGACGGGCCATTGGGAGAGGGGCTTGCGATCATCCAGCGCCTTGTCGAAGACCGGGAGGGGAATGGTGTCTTCGGGGCCGGCGGCTTGCAATGCGCCCAGGGTTTTGATGCCCAGCTCCACATCGTGGGTGCCGGGAACGCCCCGCGTGCGCAGCAAGGGGTGAATGGTGGCGGCAAGGTGTTCCCTTTCCGCACGGGTCAGATAGAGGTCGTCGATGGAAAGTCCCGCCACTTTCAAATCGAAACAAGTGCTCAGGAGTGTGGTGAGGAGGGCGGCAAGGGTGGATTTTCCCGTACCCTGCGCTCCGTTGATGCCCGCAATCAGAGGGGCTCCCCTCTTGTGGCGGGCGATCCAGGCGGCCAGGGGGAGATACACGGATTCCAGCCACGGCCTCAGGTCGTCGTTCACCCGAAGTTGCCGCAGGCGGTCCAGGAAAGCGGGTAGTGCCTCTTCCGCCAGGGCGTGGATTTTCTCGTCCGCCAGCGCTGAATGTTCCGGAGGCCACATATGTCTCAAACGACCCGGTCTGGCGGGGCCTGCCCGCCGAAGAAAGCGTCCAGGTTTTTCAGTACCCGCCAGCCCATGGCTTCCCGGGTTTCAGCCGTCGCACTGCCCAAATGCGGCAGCAACACGACGTTTTCAAGCCTGGTCAGCTCGGGATCCAGCCGGGGCTCGTTTTCGTAGACATCGAGCCCCGCGCCCCGGATCGTTCCTTCCTTGAGCGCCCGAATCAGCGCCTTTGTGTCGACGACATCGCCCCGGGCGGTATTGATGAGATAGCTGTGGGCCGGCATCAGCCCGATTCTGCGGGCGTCGATGAGATGGCGGTTTTTCTCCCCGCCGGGGCAATGGAGAGAAACGAAGTCGCATCGGGGCAGCAGCGCGTCGATGCTTTCACATGCCACAGCCGCCATGCCTTCCAGCAGCGTCGGGTCGACGGGGCGTGGATGATAATAACGGATTTTCATGCCGAAGCCGTGCGCGGCCCGTCTCGCCATGGCCAAACCGATCCTGCCCATGCCAATGATGCCCAAGGTCTTTCCACTGACCCGGGTTCCGAGCAGCTGGGTCGGGCGCCAACCGCGCCAGCTTCCCCGCCGGAGCAGGCGCTCGCCTTCTCCCGCTCTCCGGGCCGTCATCAGCAGCAGCGTCATGGCGAGGTCGGCGGTACAGTCGGTGAGCACGCCCGGCGTGTTGGTGACGGTGATTTCGCGGGACTTGGCCGCTTCCAGATCGATGTGATTCACCCCCACGCCGAAATTGGCCAGAATGCGGCAACGTGAGGGTTTAACCTGGATCACTTCCGCCGTGACAGGATCGACCACCGTGGGGCAAACCGCGTCATACGCCCGCATCGCCTGCTTCAGTTCCTCCACGGTGAAGGGGTGATCGTCGAGGTTCAGGGTGACATCGTAGCGGCGCATCAACTGCGCTTCCACGGGCTCGGGCCAGCGGGCGGTGAGGATGACGCGGGGGCGGTTCACGGTGAATTCCGGTCGCAGGGCCGGCTGGAATCACTCGCCGGGGAGCGGGGCTGCGGTTTCACGCCAGTATTCCATGGCGGCGGCGATGCCGCTTCCCGGTTTGACGTCGATGCCGACATCCCGCATGGCCATCTCGGCGCCGACGATGGCGCTGGCAAGCATCAGCTCGTTGTTGTCACCCAGGTGACCGATACGGAATACCTTGCCGGCGACCTCGGAAAGCCCACCGCCCAGGGAAAGATTGTAACGGTGGTAGGCCACGTGCATCACGTCCCTGGCGTCGAAACCTTCCGGCACGACGATGGCCGAAACCGTATCGGAGTACCATTTGGGATCGCGGGCGCACAGCTGCAATCCCCAGCCATCGAGCACCGCGCGGCGGACCCCTTCGGCCAGCCGGTGATGACGGGCGTAGACGTTGTCCATGCCCTCTTCCAGCAGCAGGTCGAGCACTTTGCGCAGGCCGTGCAGCATGGCGGTGTTGGGGGTGTAGGGGAAGTAACCGTCCTTGTTGTTCTGGATCTGGTCCTCGATGTTGAGGAAGCTGCGGGGCAGTTTTGCGCTGTGACGCATTTCCAGAGCCCGGGGGCTGAAGCAGATGTACGCATTGCCTCCCGGGAGCATCAGGCCTTTCTGGGAACCGGTCAGGGCCACGTCCACGTTCCATTCGTCCATGCGAAACTCGATACTGCCGATGGCGCTCACCCCGTCGGTCATGAACAGAGCCGGATGCTTGGCCTCGTCCAGGGCCTGGCGGATGGCGGCGAGGTCGTTGGTGACGCCGGTGGCGGTTTCGTTGTGACAGATCAGCAGCGCCTTGATCTCGTGGTTGGTGTCTTCTTTCAGGCGCTGTTCCAGATGATCCAGGGGAACGCCTTCGCCCCAGGGCACCTCGTGATATTCCACATCGAGACCCATGCGTTGGGCCGATTGAATCCACAGATGGCTGAACTGGCCGAAGCGGTAGGAAAGGACTTTATCCCCCGGGGACAGAGTATTGGTCAACGCGACTTCCCATCCGGCGGTACCGGTCGCGGGGAAGATGAATACCTGTCCCTGCTCGGTACGGAAGATCTTCTTGAGATCCTCCAGCAATGGCTTCACCAGATTGGGGAAATCAGGCGCCCGGTGGTCTTCCATCGGCACGTGCATGGCGCTGAGCACCGAGTCGGGTGTGTTGGTTGGGCCTGGAATGTAAAGATGATTACGACCTGCCATTCGATGTCTTTCCTTAAACTGTTTGTCGGGGTTGAAAGATGATGTTCCTTGGGTTCGATGGTGCCTCGGGACGGACTCGAACCGTCACGGGATCGCTCCCTCGGGATTTTAAGTCCCGTGTGTCTACCAATTCCACCACCGAGGCAAGGGGGCTATTATTTAACCGTCATTGTTGTTTAGCAAGCCATATTTGGCCGCCAGACGCGTCAATTCGACGTCGTTGCTGATGTTGAGCTTCTCGAAAATCCGGTATCGATAGGTGCAGACCGTTTTGGGGCTGACGCCGAGAATTTTGGCGATGGACTGGATCGACAGGCCCTGTAATGTCAGCATGGTAACCTCCATTTCCCGTTGCGAAAGTGCGTCCAATGGGGAGCGGGTACGGTCCGACCCCGATGTCAAAGCCAGGTTGCAGGCGACATCGTTGCTCAGATAACTCTCGCCGCGAGACACGGCCTTGATGGCAGAGATCATTTCCTGGGGTTGACTGTGTTTGGACAGATACCCTTCTATTCCGGCTTCCAGCAAGTGTCTCGGCAAGGGGCCGTCGTTGAGAACGCTCAACACCAGCAGGCGAACGGAGGGGTGGCGGGATTTTATCTCATGGCAAGCCTGCAAACCCCCCATCCCCGGCATGTTGATGTCCATCAACACGACATTGGGCGCCAGGGATGCTATCTGTTCCAGCGCTTCCTCGCCGCTGGCCACCGTTCCCACGACTTCGATTTCACGATCGGAGGCCAGAATGTATTCAATGCCACTGCGGACCAACTCGTGATCGTCCGCAATGAGTACTTTGATCATGGTTCGCCAGCCGGGATGAACGTTTCAGGGGTTGCAGATGCACGGCGCCAAAGTCGGGATTCGTTTGGCGGAGAGGGTGGGATTCGAACCCACGGAGGGTCTCCCCTCGCCGGTTTTCAAGACCGGTGCTTTCAACCGCTCAGCCACCTCTCCGGGATGCGGATTAGGATATCGTAAAGGGGGGGAGAGTGCCAGCCTGTGGGTGCCGCGGACGGTTCACGACCGTTGCCGAAGCCACAGGCAGTTTCCGCCGCTGTTTTTGTCGATGTCCTGAAGCCGCTTTTGGTGGGCCTGATATTCATCGGGCGGGCATGTGATTCGTTTCAAATCGAACCGTTGATTCATCAGGGTGT
Source organism: Methylothermaceae bacterium (assembly GCA_026981855.1). Lineage (GTDB taxonomy): Bacteria > Pseudomonadota > Gammaproteobacteria > Methylococcales > Methylothermaceae > Methylohalobius. The sequence goes on from JALSIB010000009.1 coordinate 67,638, forward strand.
GTTTGCGGGCGGGGGTTGCCTGAAGGCCGGTGCCGGTCTCGTCGTCCTGGTAGAGGGAAATTTGTCCCCCCGTCATCGCCAGATAGACGCGGGCCAGGATTTCCGCGTCCAGGAGGGCGCCATGCAGATCACGGTGGCTGTTGTCGATCTGATAACGCTTGCACAAGGCATCCAGGCTGTTTCTTTGCCCCGGATGTTTGCGTCTGGCCAGTTGCAGGGTATCCAGGACGCGGCAATGATCTTCCAGTTTGCCGTAACGACCGTCCAGGCGGTCCAATTCGGCATTGATGAAGCCCACGTCGAAAGGTGCGTTGTGAATGATCACCTCGCTGTCCTCGATGAACTCGATGAAACCGTCGACGATCTCGGCGAAAAGCGGTTTGTCGGCGAGGAATTGATTGTCGATCCCGTGTACCTGGACCGCCTCCTTTTCGATGGCTCTTTCGGGATTGATATAGAAATGGAATCGCCGGTCCGTCAGCCTTCTGTCGATCAGTTCGACGCACCCGATTTCTATGATTCTGTGCCCTTCCTTTGGCTCCAGTCCGGTGGTTTCGGTATCCAGAACGACCTGTCGCATTTAGCTTTCCTCCCGCTGCCGCATTTCATCGATGGCCTTGTTGGCCAGGCGGTCCGCCCGCTCGTTCTCTGGGTGGCCGCTGTGACCGCGCACCCACTCCCATTGTACCCGATGTGTTTCCAGGGCCTTGACCAGCCGTTGCCACAGGTCCTGATTCTTGACCGGCTTGCCGGCGGAAGTTTTCCATTGGCGCCGGCGCCAATTGGGGAGCCATTCCGTGATGCCTTTCATGAGATATTGGGAATCGGTACTGAGGATGACTTTGCATGGGCGCTTCAAGGTTTCCAGCGCGCGTATCGCGGCCATCAGTTCCATTCGGTTGTTGGTGGTTGCCGGTTCACCCCCGTAAAGTTCCTTCTCCACCCCCTTGTAACGCAAGATCGCGCCCCATCCTCCGGGGCCCGGATTGCCGCGGCAGGCGCCATCGGTGAAAATCTCCACAATTTCTTCCTGGTTCTCATTTTTCATGATCATGCCTCTGGATTGTCGGTTCGACCAAGCCGGGTGTCCATTGGGGGGGGGCATGGGGCAGGGGTTTGATGGGAATGATCGTATAAGTCCTTTTGATTGCCAGCAGGGCATAGGAGACTGACCACAAAGGCGAGGCGCATTCCCGCCACCAATGGCAGATGGCTGAATAATGAATGGTATGGAAATCGAACCAGGCCGCCAGTTCGCCGGAGAAATTGAGAAGATTGAGCCAGTCCAGCAGGCGATGGTGCCAAATGGCCCGGCATCGCCAGGGAGCGGCATGGCGCTGATGGGGCAGCCAGCGGTAGAGGCGATAGAAACTCCACGGCTGGAAACCGAGAATCAGCAATTGGCCCTCGGGTTTCAGCACTCTTTCGGCTTCGCGCAACAATTGATGCTGGTCGCGACAGAATTCCAGGGTGTGGGGCAGGATCAGCATGTCAACGCTTTCGCTCTGCAGGGGGAGGCTGTCGAGGTGGGCGATGACGGCGGGCAGATCGGTCCGGGGGGAATCGGCTTCGGCGACGATTCTGAAGCGGCGCAGATAGCCGCTGTCCAGATAGCGCCGTTCCCAACCCAGCACACCCAGCTGGATCAGGGTGAAGGAATAGGGTATTTTGATCGAGTTCCTCAAAAACCGGATTTCCAGGTGGCTCAACCGCCTTCCCAAAGGGGTGCGGAACCAAGTGTATAAACGTGCCCGGGAAAGGGTGCGGGGATGATTTTGTGTTGCCGGCATAAGCAGGGTTCAGACTTTGTACTTATAATAAACCAAACAGGGCTGGCGTTTATGGTTTTGGAGGCGATGATCGTATGGTGAATCCAAGGGGCTTGGTTGCGGCGCTGCCGTGGGTTTTGGTCGGATTTCTGTCCGCCTGCAGTCAGCACAAGTTGAAGCAGGAGGATCCTTCCCGGCTCACCGAGAAAAAAAATACAGCGGTTATCGTCGACCTTCGGGAAGCCGAGATCAAATACAAAAAAAACCAGGATGTTGCCGGTCGTGACACGGTGGCATCCGGCGATCCCACGGGGCGGAATGAGAACGATCTGTGGCAACGCCTCTTCTCTCTCTACCAACTTCCCCCGATCGAGCACCCCCGAATCGAACGGGAATTGCGCTGGTACGCATCCCATCCGGAATATATCCACCGGGTCCAGGCCCGTGCGCGGCCATACCTGTATACCATTGTCAGCGAAATCGAAAAAAGCGGCTTGCCGGGGGAGTTGGCGCTGTTGCCGGTGGTGGAAAGCGCCTTCAAGCCGAATGCCTATTCGCGGCAACGGGCGGCCGGATTGTGGCAATTCATTCCCTCGACCGGAAGGCTGTATGGCCTCAAGCAGGATTGGTGGGTCGATCTGCGGCGGGACGTGCACGCTTCGACCCGGGCGGCGATCGCCTATCTGAAAAAGCTCAATGCGGAATTCCATGGGGATTGGTTGTTGGCGCTGGCCGCCTACAATTCCGGAGAAGGGACGGTGCAGCGGGCCATCCGTCGTAATCGGCGCTTGCATCGTCCTACCGATTTCTGGCATTTGCGACTGCCGCGGGAGACGCGGGCGTATGTTCCGAAATTGCTGGCGGTCGCCCGTGTTTTTTCCCGGGCGAAGGACTATGGAATCGTCCTCGAGCCCATACCCAACCGGCCCCTCTATACCCAGGTCGAGATAGACTCCCAGCTGGATCTGGCGTTGGCCGCCGAGCTCGCGGAGATTCCGCTGGAGGAGCTTTATCGGCTCAATCCAGGTTTTCGCCGTTGGGCCACAGCCCCTCAAGGGCCTCATCGCCTGGTGCTGCCACTGGAGAAAGTGGAGTTGTTCGAGGAGCGGTTGGCGAAACTGCCCGCCACCGAACGGATACGCTGGCGTCGGCATCTGGTGCGGCGCGGTGACACCCTGGGGCACATTTCCCGCCGCTATGGCACGCCTGTCAGTGTGATCCGGCAGGCCAACCATCTCCGCGGCAACAGGATCCATCCGGGACAGGCGTTGTTGATTCCTGTCGCCGGCCGAAAATTCAACGCCTCGCTGGCGAGTCTGCGGGGCTTCAAGCCTGCCGGAAGGACAGAGAGGGCGAGAATCCACGTCGTTCGCCGGGGTGAAAGTCTGTGGGGAATCGCCCGGCAATATGGCGTTACGGTCAGTCATTTGAGACGCTGGAACAAGTTGAAGGGAGGGCAATCTCTCCAGGCCGGTCAGCGCCTGCGAATTCTTCGTGTGTCGGCGAAAAGCGGAGATCCTTTCAAGCCCGTGGTCTATACCGTCCGCAAGGGCGATTCCCTCTACACGATCGCACGCAGGTTCGGCATTCGGTTACAGGACCTTCGGCAATGGAACAGGGACAGGATTCGCGGGGTTCTCCAGCCTGGACAGCGGCTGAAGGTCTATGTGAAGCGTGCTTCCAGCTGACATTGCCCGGATTCGCACGGTTCGAAAGCGAAATCATGGATCATAACGACCCCCGGGGGACAAGTCTCTGTTTCCTTTCGGGAACCCTGGATCGATGGTCATCTCCCTTCATGAACCCCGGTGGACAGATATGGCGACAGGTAACCGGCTAGGAGAAGATGGTAGGCAACGGACCGTTTCTTCGGGGGAAAAGGTCGATCGCCCCGCATCCGCCGCTGAGGTTCGTGCCGCCAATCTGGCCAAAACCCGCTTTCTGGCCAATGTCAGTCACGAGTTGAGAACTCCGCTCAATGCCATCATGGGCTTCATGGAACTTTTGGCAGAGTCGGATCTCGACGCCAGACAGCGTCACTATGTCGATTTGAGCAAAGATGCTGCTTCGACCCTCCTGCAATTGATAGAGGATCTGCTCGATGCGGGCAGGATGGAAGCCGGATATCTGGAGCTGAAATCCGGAAAGTTCAGGATTCATTCTTTGGTCCAAACGGTCTTGTCCCTGCACCGGCCTTTGGCGGAGCAAAAGGGCCTTTTCCTCCGTTCTCATATCGATTCCCGGCTGCCGGCGTGGTGGCTGGGGGACGAAGGACGCATTCGCCAGATATTCAGCAATCTGGTGCACAATGCGCTTAAATTCACGGAAACGGGGGGCGTGGACGTGAAGATTGCGTTGGCGGAAAACGGAAACCTGCGGTTCGAAGTGCGAGATACGGGTATCGGCTTGAAGGCTGAGAATTGCGCCTGGATTTTCGATCCGTTCACCCAGGTGGAGGAGGGCTCTACCCGCCATTACGGCGGAACCGGCTTGGGGTTGAGTATCTGCAAGCAACTGGTGAATTTGATGGGCGGGGAGATCGGCGTGATCAGCCAACCCGGTCAGGGCAGTACTTTCTGGACCGTATTGCCCTTAAAACCGGTCGACCCACCTGCAGAGGCGGAGGGGGGCGTTGAGAGCCAGGCCACCCTCGGCAGCCTGCATGGCAAGGTTTTGGTGGTGGAAGACAACCCGCTCAACCAGGCGCTGTTGTCCGAAATGTTGAAGCGCATCGGGTGCCGGGTCGAAGTGGTCTCCAGTGGGGAGGAAGCGCTTGATCGCTGGGAAAGGAGCCGGTTTGATCTGGTGCTGATGGATTGTCAACTGCCGGGTATGGATGGTTATCAAATCACCGCTCGCCTCAAACAGCAAGATGCCCGGCGGGGGAAGGATACGCCCCCCATCGTCGCTTTGACCGCGGATGTCAGTGAAGGGGTACGCGAACGCTGTCTGCAATCCGGAATGTCGGCCTGTCTGCACAAGCCGGCGACAATCCAAGATCTGTTCGTCTGCCTGAAATCCTTCCTGGCGGAAGGCCGGGACCAGGTGACCGGCCCCTGCACCGTGGAAAAACGACAGTCTCTTGCTATGTTTAATGCAGCCGCATGGCGGCAGCTCGAGCAGTTGACGGAGAATCAGGACCGGCGACTATTGCGTCAGGTCTTGTCCCTGTTCCGGCGGCAAGGCCGGCAGTGGATGCGGGTTTTGACCCAGGCCTTCGAAGATGGAGACGAGCGCGCGATCGTTCGTACGGCTCACAGGTTCAGGTCGTCATGCGTCCACCTGGGGGCCGAAGCGCTTGCGCAAGGGTTGTTGGTGCTCGAAAATGCCCCCGGGAAGGCCGATGCGCGCCTTTTGGCCGTCTTGCGGGCAGGATTCCGGCAGGCGTGTTGTTTGCTGGGCGCTGAACTGATGGCGACCGATCGCCTTTCGTGACATGTCGATTCTTGGGGTAGGGTAGCAAGTGACCGGATATCGCAGCAAAACCTGTGTGGACAAGGAAGCGCCCGCGCCGCCCCCATTGATATTGATCGTCGATGACGACCCCATGATTCGCCTGCTGGCCGAAGAAAGCCTGCGTCAGGCCGGCTTTCGCACCCACGCGGTGGGGACTTGCAAGGCTTGTCTGGACGCCCTCGAACACTTTCATCCCGAGGTCATCTTGTTGGATGCCGTTTTGCCGGATGGTGACAGCCTGAGTCTGTGCGCCGAATTGAAGCGGCGGGAGGATATTCCCGTGGCTTTGATGGCCACGCTGCAGGATCTGGATGAAAGCATGCAGGCAAGCGATGCGATCGCCGATGACGTCGTCACCAAGCCCATACAATGGGCGCTGCTGGGCCGGCGTATGCGGACATTGTGTCACCTTGGCCAACAACGGCAGTTGCTTCGGACGCTGTCTCAGCAACAAGATGTTCTGGCCAATTTGATTGGCTTGTCGGCGCAAAATGTCTCCCTGGAAGGTTTTTTGCAAAAGGCGCTGGAGCAGATCCTGAGTTTGCCCTGGCCGGGGCAGACAGGTTGTGGCGGACTCTTTATGGCGGAGGATCATTCCCGGGGTTTGCGTCTGGTGGCCAAAGCCGGATTGGGGAGGCGTCTCAACCGCTGCGATCAAGTGAGTTTTTCCGACTGTTACTGCGGCGATGCCGCCAGGGAAAAAAGAGTGCTGTTCCTGCCCGGCCGGGAAAAAAGTGGGGTGATCACTTGTGAAGTGGGGGCGGGTTTCGATCACTACCACATTCCCCTGACTTCCGCCGGTCGCCTGATCGGGGTTCTGGTGTTGTTTGTCCAGTCGGGCCATTCCTGGGGTGGAAAACAAAAAGCGTTTCTCGAAACCGTCGGTGAGGTTTTGGGAAGACTCATCGATCACAAGCGTTATGAACGGCAACTCAGTTTGGCTGCCAGTGCGTTCGAGGGCAGCCTGGAAGCGGTCTTGATTCTGGATGCCGAATTACGGGTTCTGGAGGCCAACAAGGTGTTCACCGACGTGACAGGTTATGGTGCCGACGAGATCCGGGGGGATCACATCTCTGTCCTGCATCCTGCATTCGAGGAAAAATCCACCACGGAGAAGGTGGATCCCACCTTGTGTTCCATAATCAAAAGGCAACTCGAGACCCAGGGGCACTGGCAGGGGGAAGTATGGATGCGGCGCAAGGATGATTCGGCTTTCCTGAGCTGGCTGCAGGTGGGGCGGAGCGAAGGAGGCGGCGACGGCGCCTTCGTGATGATTTTCGCCGATATCACCGACCGGAAGCGCAAGGTGGAGGCCATTCAGCACCTGGCCTTCTATGATCAGTTGACGGGGTTGTGCAACCGCTCCCTGTTGCTGGACCGGTTGACCCTTGCCTGCCGCCACGCCAAACGGGAGGGTAGCTCTGTAGGCGTTCTGTTTTTCGATCTGGATCGTTTCAAGCCGATCAACGATACCCTGGGGCATGACACGGGAGACCTGTTGTTGTCTGAAGTGGCCAAGCGTATTCGCAAGTTCGTCAGGGAAGAGGACACGGCGGCGCGTCTGGGTGGGGATGAATTCGTTCTGCTGCTTTCGGGGTTGGACGGCCGCGAGGAGAGAGCCCGGCGGCAGGTGGGACGGATCGCGGAGAAAATCGGTGCTTTGTTGAAACGACCTTTCGAACTCGGTGGCCATAGGGTGAGCACCAGTGCCAGCATTGGCATCGCCATGGGACCGGCGGACAGTCAGGATCCGGAGGAGCTGCTCAAGCTGGCGGATCTCGCCATGTATGCCGCCAAACGGTTGGGTGGGGACCGTTACTGCTTTTTCAAGCGGGAAATGGGGCAAGGCAGGATCAGACGAAGGAACCTCGAAGGGAAAATGCGTACCGCCCTGGACCGGGAAATGCTCGAACTCCACCTTCAGCCCCGGCTGCGGGTGAAGGATCAGACCCTGGTGGGGGTGGAGGTGCTGTTGCGTTGGTGGGACGAAGAAAAAGGAAGCTGGATTCCTCCCGATGAGTTTTTGCCTGTGGCAGAGCAGACGGGCCTGATCGATGACCTGGATCAATGGATATGGAAACGATTGGGCCGGCTCTATCGGCAATGGCACTCGGAGGGGCTGGGGCAGGTGCTGCGGCGGGTGGCGGTGAATGTGTCCTCCCGGCAGTTTCAGAGGCCGGGGTATGCCGACAGGGCCATCGAAAGCATCCTCCAAAGCGGTCTTGCCGACCTTTGCCGGCTGGAACTGGAAGTGAACGAAGCTTCTTTGATGCGCAGCCCGGAAGACAGTTTGCAGTCGGTTTCCAAGCTGAAAGAAATCGGGGTGCGGTTCGCGGTGGATAATTTCGGTACCGGTTTGTCCAACCTCATTTATCTTCGCAAAATGCAGCTCGATGTGCTGAAGATCGATCAAACCCTGGTGCAGACGTGTATCCGTGAACCGGCTGCTGCCTCCGTGATCAGAGCCATCGTGAAGATGGCGCAGGAGCTGGATTTCGAACTGGTGGCGGAAGGCGTGGAAACCCCGGCCCAGCTCCAGATGATGAGCCGGCTGGGGTGTCATTACTATCAGGGGTATTTGTGCGCTCCGGCATTGTCGCCGGAAGAGTTCAAGGATTTGTTGCGCAACAGGGTCAGAGAAGACTCCAGCGCTTTTCCCGGCAGGGCCGACAACAGTTTTTGAGTGTAGGGATGGCGGGGAGTGTGCAAAACCTGGCGGGTTTCACCCAGTTCGAGGATTTTCCCCTGATGCATCACCGCCACCTGGTCGGCGATCTCCGCCACCACCGCCAGGTCATGGGTAATGAACAGGTAGCTGATGTGCTTTTGCCTTTGCAGTCTTTGCAACAGCTCGATGATCTGCTTTTGTACCGAAACGTCCAGGGCGCTGGTGGGTTCGTCGCACACGATCAGCCGCGGTTCCACCGCCAGCGCACGGGCGATGCAAAGCCGCTGGCGCTGGCCGCCGGAAAATTCGTGAGGGTAACGTAATCTGGAGGAAGGGGGCAGTCCCACTTCCTCCAACAATCGTTCCACCCGTTGCCGCCGCTCGCCGGCGGGTATTGCCGGGTAGAGGGAAACCAATCCTTCGGCAAGGATGTCGCCAACCAGCATTCTGGGGTTCATGGCGGAAAACGGATCCTGAAACACGATCTGCATGGCCCGGCAGCGGGTTTTCAGGGAGAGCGTGTCGATGTCCCGCCCCCGCCACAGCACCTTTCCCGAGGTCGCCGGAATCAATCGCAGAATCGCCTTGCCCAAGGTGGTCTTGCCGCAGCCGGATTCACCCACCAGGGCGAGCGTCCTGCCTGTTTCGAGGGTGAAGCTCGCCCCGTCGACCGCCTTGACATGGCCCTTGACGCGTTTGAGCACCCCCTTCCGGATCGGATACCAGACCTTGAGATCGCGCACCTCCAGCAAGGGCGGCGCCGGTTCCGCCTTTTTCCCCACGCAGTGTTCCAGTCGCGGGAGAGCCGCCAGCAGTTCGAGGGTATAAGGATGACGCGGATTGGCGAACAAGGGGCCATCGGCGCCATCGAAGGTTTCGACGATCTTGCCCTTCCGCATCACCGCCGCCTTGTCGGCGATATCCGCCACCAGGCCCAGGTCGTGGCTGATCAGCCACAAGGTCATGTGATGTCGCCGTTGCAGGTCTTTGAGCAGCGCCATGATCTGGGCCTGGATGGTGACATCGAGGGCGGTGGTGGGTTCGTCGGCGATGAGAAGCTCGGGCTCGCCCGCCAGGGCGATCGCGATCATGACGCGTTGCCGTTGCCCCCCCGACAGTTGATGCGGATACTGGTCGATGCGCCTTTCCGCCTCGGGGATGTCCACTTGCTTCAGCAATTCCAGGCAGCGCCCGCGGGCTTGGCGTCCTCGCAGTCCCAGATGGCGTCCGAGCACCTCCTGAATCTGCCTGCCGATGGTCTGGACGGGGTTGAGGCTGGTTTGGGGATCCTGGAAGATCATGGCGATGCGGCGCCCGCGGACCTCATTCATTTTCCACTCCGGCTGCCGCAGCAGGTCTTCGTCCCGCAGCCGGACCTGTCCCGAGACGATCCGGGCAGTGCCCGGCAGCAACCGCATGGCCGCCAGCGCCGTCACCGATTTTCCCGACCCCGATTCCCCCACCAGGGCGAAGGTCTCGCCCCGCTCGATGGCCAGATCCACCCCATCGACCACCGTCGTGGCGGTTCCCGCCTGTTGAAATTGAATGGCGAGGTTCCTGATCTGAAGAAGCGGGGTACTCATGATTTTTCCATTCAGGCTTCGAGCAGCAGATGACGCAGGGCGCGCCAGTCGCCGTGGTCGATGCGTGCGTCTGCGTGGCGGCGGGCGATTTCGTGGCCGTGGTAGGCCACGCCGAGCCCCGCGCCCTGAAGCAGGGGCACGTCGTTGGCGCCGTCTCCCATGGCGATGCTCTGGGAAGGGGAAATTCCGAGTCGCCGCGCCAGTTCCATCAGATATTCGAGTTTGGCTCGCTTGTCCACCACCGTCCCTTCCAGGCGTCCCGTCAGGATCCCATCCTTGATTTGCAGGGTACAGGCGCGGGCATGGTCGATGGGCAGAATCTTCTGCAACCGCTCGGTGAAGAAGGTGAAGCCGCCCGAAACCACCGCGACGGTGATTCCGCGCCCCTTGAGCCAAGCGAGGGTTGCCGCCGCCCCTGGCTGGATAGCAGGGCGCATCTTGTGTTCGAAGACCGTTTCCAACCTCTCGGCGGGCAGTCCCTCCAACAGCTTGACCCGTTCCTCGAGCGCCTGGGTGAAGTCCAGCGCGCCTTCCATGGCCTGGCGGGTGATACGGGCCACCTCCGGTTTCAATCCCAGTTCGGCCGCGATTTCGTCGATTGTTTCGATACCGATCAGGGTGGAATCCAGGTCGGTGATCAACAGCCTCACCTTTCCAGGATCGAAGGCCGGCGGCAGCGTGTTGACGTCACAGCGCAACCGCCGGCGCAGATCCTTGGTGTCGACGGGATCTTGGTGGGAAAGCAGATGATAGCCCGGGCGGGGCGCCACCTCGCCCAGCGGAGCGATGAGTGCCAACTGGTTCGGGGAGAGCCTGGCCGTGTGGATGATGGTTCTCAGTTTGGACATCAGTCCTCCACCCTGCGGGGGTCGAAAGCGTCCCTGACCGCGTCGGAAAACAGATTGGCGGCGAGGACGAAAGTGAACATGAAAAGAAAAGCCGCGGCCAGGGTCCACCAGACGATGGGGTCGCGGGCCAGTTCCAGCCGGGCGCTGTTGATCATGTTGCCCCAGCTGTAGGTGGTGGGGTCCACGCCGATGTTGACGTAGGAGAGCACCGCCTCCGCCAGCACCAGCCCGCTGAAATCCAGCACGACCGATATCAGCACGATGTGAAACAGGTTGGGCACGATGTGGCGCAGCAAAATGCGGAAATGGCCGACCCCCAGCGCACGGGCGGCCTGGACGTATTCCATTTCCCGCAGCTTCAGGGTTTCCGCCCGCAGCAGCCGGCAAAGTCCGGTCCAGCTGGTGATTCCCAATATCAGGCAAAGGAAAAACAGGCGCAGATCGGCGCGTACCGCCAGGCTGGTGAAGCGGTCCGCATGGGTCGCCATATAGACCTGGATCATGAGGATGGCGGCGGCGATCAACAGCACCCCTGGAATCGAATTGAGGGTGGTGTACAGATATTGGATCAGGTCGTCCACCCAGCCGCGGAAATATCCGGCCAGCACCCCGAGACCGATGGCGAAGGGCAGCATCACCAGCGTGGTGAGGGTGCCCAGCACCAATCCGGTGCGAATGCTTTTGATGCTCTGATAGAGCACATCCTCACCCACCTTGTCGGTACCGAAGACATGGTATTCAAGGTTCAACGCATACAGGGCGCAGGTTCCGGTGATCAGCACCGCGGCGGTCAGCGCAACGGTGATCCAGGGCAGCGTTTCGGGGGGGCGGCCCTTGCGCGCCATGGCCACGAAAACGAACAACCCCAGCCAGACGGCCAGCCCCTTGCCAGCGCCGGTCAGGGCGATTCGGGCGATATCGGACCATTTGTCCTGCGGATCGTCGAGATGCGCGCCGGCGAATTTCAGCCGCGGCCGGGTCCAGACGGTTCTTCCGTCGGGCAGCTGTAGAAACTGGCGGCTGTAGAGGTGGGTGGCGAGGGGCGCCGAATAGGTTTTCTCCACCCGGGTTCTGAAGGGAGTCAGCCAGCGGTCCAGCAGGCTGGAGACTTCTCCGTTGTTCCCCTGCCGGAAGTGGATCGAGTCCACCAGGCCGGTGGCGCTGAATGCCAGCAGGATCACTGCCGCGACCATGGCGGGGCGGCTGCGGATCACCCGGCGCCATGGACGGCGCAAATGTTCCAGGCGATAACTGGCCCAGACCAGCGACGCCAGACACAGCATCAGGGCGAACAGCAAGGCGTCTGTCCAGAGAATGACCAGGTTCATTGCAGGCGTACCCGTGGATCGACCAGTGTGTAGGAAATGTCGGTCAACACCAGGCCGACGATGTACAGGACCGACCCGAGAAACACCATGGCGCGGACGATGGCGAAGTCCTGGCGGCTGATGGCGTCGATGGTGTAGCTGCCAAGGCCCGGAATGCTGAAGAACGATTCGGTGAGCAGGCTGCCCATGAACAACAGCGGCAAAATGGCGACCACCCCTGTCAAGATGGGGATCAGGGCGTTGGGAAGCACATGACGGAACAGCACTTCGGTCTCGGACAGGCCCTTGGCGCGGGCGGTGCGGACATAATCCTTTTCCACCTCTTCCAGGAAGAGGGTGCGGTACCAGCGGGTTCCCGAACCGATACCCGCAACGATGCCGACGACCACCGGAAGGATCACGAACTTGATGGCCGCCGGTCCCGAATCGTAGCCGGAGATCGGCACCAGTTTCATCACCTTGCCGAACACGAACTGGCCGGCGATGATATAGAACAAGGCCGAGATCGACATCAGCACCACGCAACCGGTGACGCCGCCGAATTCCAGGTAGGTGCGGCGGAAGAACACCAACAGCAGCGCGAAGGAAGTATTGACCGCCAGTCCGAGCAACAAGGTCGGCAGGGCGATGGCCAGCGAGGGCCACATCCGTTCCCGGATGTCGGCGCCGATGTCTCGGCCGCTGTCGGAACGGCCGAACCGGAACAGGAAAAGACGCACCGACTTCTGAAAGAAGATGGTTTCGGTGAGTTTCGCCGTACCGGATTTTCCGCCGTTATAGAACAAGGGCTTGTCGTAGCCATGTTGCTGTTTCCATTTGTCGATGGCTTCCTCGGTCACATATTTCTGCCCCAACTGCATCCTCGCCATGTCGTCGGGCGGGTTGACCATGAAAAACAGGGCGAAGGTGATCAGGTTGACGCCGATCAGAATCGGAAAAGCGTTGAGAATACGGCGAATGAGATAAGCGGTCATAAGGCGGTGGCCTGCCTTCTCTTGCGCCAGCTGAGCCAGGCTGGAACGACGGCCAGCGCCATCATCCCCAACAGCAATCCGAGCGGCCACCAGACCGGGCGGTTCCACAGCCGGCGCAGCCGCGCCCTGTCGGCGGAATCCAGGCGCATGTATTTGAGGGTGTTGTTGGCCATCATGTTGGGCTTGACATTGTGCAGCCAGCTGTGGAACAGGGTGAAGTTCTTCGGATGGTAGCCAAATACCCAGGGGGCGTCGCGGCGCACGATTTCCTGCATCTTTTCGATCAGCAACCGCCGCCGGGGGGTGTTTTCCATGTTGCGCATCTTTTCGAAAAGCCGGTCGAAAGCCGGATTGTGGTAGTTGGCGGCGTTTTCTCCGCCGTGTTCCACCTTGCCGTTGGGACCATACAACAGGAAGAAAAAATTTTCCGGGTCGGGATAGTCGGCGTTCCAGCCCCAGACGAAAATCTGGGCATTTCCGGTGCGCATTTTCTCCCGGAAACGGTTGTAATCGGTGGCGCGAATGACCAGCTGGATGCCCAGCTTGGCGAACTGTTTACGGTACCAGTTCAATCTGGCCTTGTCGTCCGGGCCCCCGCCAGGGGTGTCGAAATACAACAGCAGCGGCTCGCCGGTGGCGGGGCTGCGCCCTCCGGGAAAGCCGGCCTCTGCCAGCAGCTTTTTGGCGACTTCTATCGGTTTCCTGACCGGGTGACCGTTCTTCCATTCATAGACATAAGGGTTGATGCCCTCAGGCCCCTTCAGCCAGCCGAAGATCCCCGGCGGCAGAACGCCCTGGGCCGGAATGCCCCTGCCATTGGTGAAAATGGCGATGAACTCCTCGTAATCGATGGCGATGGAGAGGGCCTGACGCAACTTCCGGTGCCGTTCGTCCAACCCCCCGACCACCGGGTCGAGCATGTTGAATCCGAGGTAATAGATGGAAGGGGCGACGGCGGTCTGCAGCCGTACGCCTTTCCCGGCAAGGGTGTCGGTCAACCGGGCCTGTCCCGTGACGCCGAAGCGAATCGCCTGGTCGAAACTGTCGGAACCGATGCCGGAGGCCTCGTAGTAACCCTGGAGAAACTTGTTCCAGGCCGGGATGGATTCGCGTTCGAGCAGGTAGTGAACCTGGTCGATGAAGGGCAGGGGCTTTCCCCGGTCGCGCAACAGTCCCGCCGGCCCGTCGGCCGCTTCACCCGTATCGGGATAGCGTTCCCCGTGAAAGTTGGGGTTCGAAGCCAGCACCATGCGCCGGTTGGGGTTGTTCTGCACCAGCATGTAAGGACCGGTGCCGACCGGATACCAGTCCAGCGTCAGGTTTTTTTCCTGGAGGGGGGGCTGGTGATAGAACCGGTCGGCCTCCCACGGCATGGGGGCGAAGAACGGCATCGCCAGCCAGTATTTGAACTGGGGATATTTGCCGTGAAGGCGGATGCTGTAATGGTACCTGTCCACGACCCGGACGCCCTCGATGTCATAGGGGCGCAGGTCGAAAAAGCCTTCCGTCTTTTCCTCCCGGTAGCGCCTGGCCATGTCGGCGGCGAAGTCCGCAAGGCCGACGATGTGCCGCTGCATCAGGCCGGCAATGGGGGAATGGAGCTGGGGATGGACCAGACGTTTGATCTGGTAGACGAAGTCCTCGGCGGTCAGCTCCCGGCTGCCCGGGTCGGCGAATTCCAGGGGTGTCTTGATGCCTTCCACCCTCTCCGGGGTCAGGTGGTGGTAGCGCCATCGCCCCTTTTCGTCGCGCGAAAAGGCCGGGTGTGGCTGATAATACACCCCCTGGCGGATGGTGATGAGGAACTCGCTGAAGGCGATCCGGTCCGTGGGGGCGTCTGCCGGAAGCGGTTGGCCCGACTGGTCGAAATAGGTCACTTCGGGCATGGTTTCGGCCACCAGGGGAACCAGAGTATAGGGCCTTTTCAGGTAATGGTACTGCAGAGGAGGCTCGTAGATCTGGGCGATCAGCCGGTACTCGTCGGAACTGTAGGCGACAGCCGGGTCCAGGTGTTTTGGCCGCTCGGAGAAGGAAGCGTAGTAGATGTTCGCCTGCCTCTCCCGGGCGGGATAGGGATTGTTCAACGGGCCCTCGCAGGCACAAAGGCCCAGCAGACAGAGGCCCAACAATGATACGATCCGGCTGATGTCCATGGGCGTGTAATATACCATTTGAAACGGGTGTGAGAGATGATTCGTGTCCTTCTGATTCTGCTGGTATTGGGGGTGCTCATCTGGGGGCTGCGTTGGTTCATGCGCACCCCTCCCCCGGAGGTCGTCGCCACTTTGCGGGGCAGGGGAGGCCTGGCCTTGCTGGCCCTGCTGATTCTGCTCGCCTTGCTGGCCCACAATTGGCTGGTGCCGGTTCTGGGCGCCGCCGGCGCCATCGTTGTCCGCAGCCTTCCCTATCTGCCCCGGCTGTGGCCCTTGCTGGAACGGATATGGATCCACCGGCGGGAAAGCGCGGCAGGTTCCGGGGCGGCCGGCTCCGCCATGCCTTCATCGGTGGCCGAGGCTTATGAGATTCTGGGCCTCAAGCCCGGTGCCACGAAAAAAGATGTGATCGCCGCCCATCGGCGGTTGATGCAAAAAGTCCATCCCGACCGTGGCGGTTCGGACTATCTTGCGGCCCAGATCAATCGTGCCAAGCAAATTTTACTCGCGGCGCTGGGGAATTCCTGACCGGGCCGGCTGCCTCCCGAAAATAAACCTTGCATTTACTGGTGAAGTTCACTAGTCTGTGACGCATCTGACCGATTTGATGTTTTATGTATTTCCCTGGTTCCCGTTTTCCGGCGCCGTTATCGGCGGCCGGAGCCCCCCCCAGCCCTTCCCGGGCGATCCTCGCGTCATGCCGAGGGTTTTCAACCGCTTTCCATTCGATCCATGAAGCCTCTGTGGCCCGGCGATTGCCGGAATGCCAGCGATCGTGTTCATTTCGATTTCAGACTCCTGGGCGGCTGCCCGGATTTCGGCACCCCGGTCTTCGCGTCATTGGCCGGCTTGTCGATTCTTACTTTGACCAAATGGCGTATTTTTCCGATAGGGTTTAGCAATGAAGAATATTTATGTAGGCAATCTTTCTTATCAATTGAGCGAAGATGAGCTGCGGGATACCTTCTCTCAGTTTGGAGAGGTCTCTTCCGTTCGCATCATCAAGGATCGTTACACCGATCGCTCGAAAGGCTTCGGTTTCGTCGAAATGCCGGTGGATTCCGAGGCGGATTCCGCCATCCAGAATCTCGACGGCCAGGATCTGAAAGGCCGTTCCCTGCGGGTGAACGAAGCCCGTCCCCGTGACGATTTTCGTCCCCGCCGCGAATTCGCGTAAAGCTTCGATACCTGCGTAGCGCAGGTAAAGGCGTTGATCAGGCCCGAAGGCAGCGTATGCCTTCGGGTTTGTTTTTGGTGGCCGGGAAACTCTGCCGTGCCATCTTCTGATCCCATATTTCGAGAGAGGAAAAGTATTATGAAGCAATTGATAGGTTTTGGTTTGGGTGTTCTGTTGGTCTTTTCGGCCACCGTGCATGCGGGTTTCCTGGATTCCGTGGGAAAAGGCCTGTCCGCCGGCGGCGGTTCGGCCCAAGGCGCACAGCAGGTGGTGGAAGGCGCCGCCCAGACGGCTTCCCCCGCTGCCACCACCGCCACCGGCTCGCTGGTCGATGCGCTGGTGCAGAAGCTGGGTGTGACCCCTGCTCAGGCCCAGGGAGGTGCCGGGGCCTTGTTTCAGGCCGCCAAGTCACGTATGACCGACGAGGCTTTCAATACCGTGGCCCAGTCGGTGCCAGGGATGGATCAATTGTTGGCCGCCGCGCCGCAGAGCGGCGCTTCGTCGGGGTTGGCCGGCGGACTGTCGGCCCTGGCCGGCGACAAGGCTGGAAGCCTGGGATCCCTGGCTTCCCTGGCGAGCAGCTTCCAGCAACTGGGCCTGTCCAGCGACATGGTTGGCAAGTTCGTTCCCGTGGTGGTGGATTACGTGAAGCAAAGTGGGGGCGAGGCTGCCGCCTCATTGCTGAGTTCCGCCCTGGCGGGGATCTGACTCCGGGAGCCAGGAGGGGAAGCGCCAAGTCTTCCCCTTCTTGTTTTTTCCTTCCTGGCGTCAGTCTAGTCCTCCAGTCTGAATCCCACTTTCAGAACCACCTGAAAATGAGCGACCTTCCCGTCCTGAATGTGTCCCCGGGTTTCCACCACTTGAAACCAGTTGATGTGTTTGAGCGTCTTCGAGGCGCGCTCGATGGCGTTGCGAATGGCATCGTCGCTGCTGGTAGTGGACGAGCCAACCAGTTCGATGACCTTGTATACATGATCAGGCATTGCTTGTCTCCTTTCGTTGCAACCGGTAACGGGGTTCAAGGATAATAGCGCATCTTTTATTTCCCGATTCAAGGATTTCATGAAAGAACATTTGCAGGCCCTGCTCGAACAGGCCTTGGAACGCCTCAAGATCCAGGGTGAAATTCCATCCGCGATCACCGTGCCAGTACGGGTGGAGCGGGCGCGCGACAGCGCCCATGGGGATTTTGCCACCAACCTGGCGCTGGCGATGGCCAAGCCCGCGGGGCACCCCCCCAGGAAGCTGGCGGAAAAGATCGTCCAGGCGCTTCCTCCGGATCCTGTGGTGCGCAAAGTCGAAATAGCCGGTCCCGGCTTTATCAACTTTTTCATTGATCCGCTGGCCCAGTTCGAAATCGTGTCCCGGATTCTGGCTGAAGGCGAGCGGTTCGGGCGCAGCCGAAGCGGCGGGGGGCGAAAGGTACACATCGAATTCGTTTCCGCCAACCCGACAGGGCCCCTGCACGTCGGCCATGGCCGGGGAGCGGCCTATGGGGCTTCGGTCGCCAACCTTCTGGAAGCGGTTGGGTGCACGGTGCATCGTGAATATTACGTCAACGATGCCGGACGGCAGATGGATATTCTGACCGTCAGTATCTGGGTGCGGTATCTCCAGAATTGTGGCGAAGCGTTGCCGTTTCCCGCCAACGGCTATCGCGGGGAGTATGTGCTGGCAATCGCCGAAGCGCTCCAGCGCGAACACGGCGAGGCATTCAGGCTGCCTGCGGCCGAAGTGCTCCGGGGGCTGCCTCCCGATGCGCCCGAGGGAGACAAGGAGGCTTATATCGATGCCTTGATAGAAAGGGCCAGGAACCTGTTGGGCGGCGACCGTTACGAAAAAGTGTTTCAGACCGGCCTGGATGCCATTTTGGGGGATATTCGCGAAGATCTCGAGGCTTTCGGTGTTCGTTATGACCTGTGGTTTTCCGAACGCGGGCTGGTTCGCGCCGGGCGGGTTCGGGAAGCGCTGGACCGGCTCGGTGATGGCGGTTGGTTGTACCAGCGGGAAGGGGCGACCTGGTTCGCTTCCAGCCGTCTGGGGGACGAAAAGGACCGGGTCGTGGTGCGCGAGAACGGTCAGGCGACCTATTTCGCTTCCGACATCGCCTACCACCTGGACAAGCTGGAGCGTGGATTCGATCTGTTGATAGACGTATGGGGCGCCGATCATCACGGCTACGTTCCCCGGCTGAAGACCGCGATGCGGGCGTTGGGGGCGGAGCCGGAGCGTTTGGAGGTGCGGCTGGTCCAGTTCGCGGTGCTCTACCGTGGCAAGGAAAGGGTGCCGATGTCCACGCGGGCGGGTGAATTCGTCACGCTGCGGCAGCTGCGGGAGGAGGTCGGCAAGGATGCGGCGAGATTTTTCTATGTGATGCGCAAGGCCGAACAGCACATGGATTTCGATCTGGAACTGGCGGTTTCCCAATCCAACGACAATCCGGTCTATTATGTGCAGTATGCCCATGCCCGGGTATGCAGCGTTTTTCGTCAACTGGGGGAAAAAGGCTGGAGACATGACGTGGATCGTGGTTTGAAATGCCTGCACAAGCTGACGGAAAATCATGAACAGGCGCTTCTGGGCTGCCTGGCGCGCTATCCGGAAACCGTCGAGCGGGCGGCCGCCATGCGCGAACCCCATCAATTGACCCACTATCTGCGTGAATTGGCCGGGCTGTTTCACACTTATTACAACGCCCACACCTTCCTGGTGGAGGAGGACGCGCTGCGTGACGCCAGATTGAATCTGATCGAGGCGGTGCGTCAGACCATCGCCAATGGCCTGTCGTTGCTGGATGTGACGGCTCCCGAGTCCATGTGACATGGCCCGCAAACCTGCACCGAGACGACGTAAGCCTGCTTCGAGGACACGTCCGCCGGTCCGTCGCGATGGAGTTGGCGAAAGGCGGGTGGCGCCATGGTGGCAATGGCTGCTGGGGGCTCTGGTCATAGGCGGTTTCGGCTATTTTCTCTATGAGCTGTCGGTGGCGCCTGCGCCTCTTCCGGAGGCCGAGGCGGAAAAGCCGGTGGCGGCCAAACCCAAGGCCGCGCCTGGGCCCAAAACCGAATCGGAGCCAAAGAAGGCGTCCCCCAGATTCACTTTCTACACCATCCTGCCGGAGAAAGAGGTGGTGGTGCCGGAGGGTGAAGTCAAGGCGCGCAAGCGCCAGGAGCGGTTGGGGAGAAAGCCGGCGGGGCGCTATTTCATCCAGGCCGGTTCGTTTCGTTCCCACGGCGATGCCGACCGGCTCAAGGCCCGGCTGGCGTTGTTGGGTGTGGAGGCGAGAATTCAACAGGCCAGGGTCAAAGGTACGCTATGGCACCGGGTGAAGATGGGACCTTTCGCCAGCATGAGCGAAGTCGAGCGGATTCGTGCCCGCCTGCGCAAGCATCACATCGACAGCGTGGTGCAGACGGCCAAACGATGATCATCAGGGGTTTTCTCTTTTTACCACTATTTGTATCGGCCCTCCTGGCAGGCTGCTCCAGCGCGCCGGAGAAGGTTCCGGTCCCGCCCGTCCCCGTAGCGGCGGAAGGAAAGGGATGGTGGTACGCCGCTTTCCGCTTTGATTGGCCCAAACAGCGGCCTCCGGCCTGGCACCGGGATGTCATGGTGGCGCACCGGATTATCCGCCCGGTACTGGCGGCCCATCGAGGTCAGATCGACTTGTGGCGGGTTCATCGCCGGGCCGCGCGCGACGGGGCGGGGCATCGTTTCAGCTTCATATTCCGTGCTTCGGCGGCGCAGGCCGCCCGGATCTACGCCGATATCCGGGCCAATCCCTATTTGGCCGCCTGGCGGCGGGCCGGCTGGATACGGGAAGTGCACTATGACGACGTTTCCCGGATCAAGCGCCCGAATATCGAAGACACCAGCGATCCCGGCTGGCCACCGATCATTCAGCAGACTTGGCCGGCCTATATCATGGGGGTGAGTGAAATGTGGCTGGATCTCGTCTGCCGTCTGGGGGACGAATATGCGGGAAAAGACGCGAAAGAAGAACCTTATTTGAAGGTCAGCCGGATTCTTGACCGCTTGTGGCGGGACAATGCCCGCCACGCTTTTCTCCATCATCTGAACGCCATCTATGGCTATCAGCCGTTCTTGACCCGTTATTGAGAGGCGGGCGGTCTCTCGTGACTTTTCCAGCGAAGCGTGACGTGCCTGAATGAGGTCGGGAAATAAACCTTGTCGATTCCGGGTTTATGGCCTAGACTGGCAGAGCCTTCCATGAACATGTCCTTGGGAATGGTTGTGGCAGGTGGCCGTCTCTCGGGGCGGTTCGTTTCTGAAATTGTGGAATGTTTTTGTATGTTATTCGGTTTTTTTGAGCTCCCCTGGTGGGGCTATGTCCTGGTCGTTCTCGCGCTGACCCACGTTACCATCGCCGCCGTCACCCTCTACCTTCATCGTTGCCAGGCCCACCGGGCGCTGGATCTTCATCCCCTGGTGAGTCATTTCTTTCGCTTCTGGTTGTGGTTGACCACCTCGATGATCACCCGTGAGTGGGCGGCGATCCACCGCAAACATCACGCCAAGTGCGAAACCGCCGAGGATCCGCACAGTCCCCAGATTCTCGGGATTCGCAAGGTGCTGACGCAAGGGGCGGAGCTCTATCGCCAGGCCCGCAGCGACCGTGAAACGATCGAGCAGTATGGCTGGGGGGCGCCCGACGACTGGCTCGAGCGCCATCTCTACGGGCACCCGAAAAGGTATGGATGGGGGCTCGCCTTGATGCTTCTGATCGATGTGGCCTGTTTCGGAGTGTTGGGCATCACTGTGTGGGCCGTTCAGATGATGTGGATTCCACTGTGGGCGGCGGGTGTCGTCAATGGTCTGGGGCATTACGTCGGTTACCGCAATTTCGAGACTTCCGATGCAGCCACCAATCTGGTTCCATGGGGAATCCTGATTGGCGGTGAGGAACTCCACAACAATCACCATGCCTATCCCTCGTCGGCCAAGCTGTCGAACAAGTGGTGGGAATTCGATCTTGGCTGGTTCTACATCCGGGTGCTTTCCTTGTTTGGTCTGGCCAAGGTGAAACGGGTTGCCCCGAAGATAAAGGTGGAAAAACACAAGACCGTGGTGGATGGGGAGACCATCCGGGCATTGATGCGCAACCGCTTTCATGTGTTGACGCTCTATGCGCGCACGGTGATTCTGCCGGTCTGGAAGGTCGAGCGCAGGTGTTCGAAGGGGTCTGAGACCGAAATCCTCAAGCAGGTCAAACCCCTTCTGGTGCGGGAGGACATAGAACTCGACCCCCAGCGCAGGAAGGTCCTGGATTCGGTGATCAGCTCCCGGGATACTTTGGGCGTCGTTTACGATTTCAAGTGCCGCCTCAAAGAGATTTGGGACCAGCGCGGTTCTCATCCCGAGATGCGCTTGCAGCGGTTGATCCAGTGGTGTCAGGAGGCCGAACAAAGCGGTATCGATGCGTTGGCGGAGTTCGCCGCGATTCTGCGTGGCTATACCCTGAAAACCGCCGCTTGAGAATCGAAGCCGTTTCGACGGATCTTCAAGCGCTTCGGAAGGCGGTAAGGGGGCGCTCGTTCCCATCCTTGCCGCCTCCATCGCCAACCGCTATACTTCGCCTCCAGTGTTTCAGAGGGTGGTAATGTATTATCTGCGAATCCTGGCAATCGTTTTGGCTGCCTTGCCACAGGCGTTTGCGCCCTTGGTGCATGCGCATGTGGGCGCGGATCTTTCGCCCTCGGAAATACACCTTCCGGGCCTGGAGATGAAAGCGGAATCGGGTGGGCGCGTTATGGAGTCCTGTTCTGCCGGATTCCGTGAAGGAGGGGTGGTGAGCGCCGACCAGGGCGTGCGCAAGCTCCAGTCCTGCTTTCCTTCCTCTTCCCCCGCGTTTCTGCCGCTGTCCTGGGTCGCGGATGCCACGATCTTCCGTTCCGTCGCCCCGGTCACATTGTCCCAGGACGCCTTTTCCGGGCTCGTCCGCCTTTTCCCCCTCTCGCGCGCTCCACCAGTCTGATTCACTCCCCTTTCCCCGGAATATCGATCCGGCTGATGCGCCGGTATTTGCGTTTCCATTCCACGGAGTGAACCATGACCTTAAAAATTATCAGGGGGCTGGCGCTTGCCTGCCTGTTTGCCTGGCCGCCCCTCCAGGCCCAGGAAGAGCTTCTGATTCCCCATGTGGACAAGCTGCAATACGATCCCGCCTTGACCCTCGGCGAAGTGATCGAAGCGGCGACGGCCAACTTTCCCCGTTCGCGTCTTGCCGAGGCCTTTCGGGAGCAGGCGCGGGCCTGGGACAGGCGTTCTGGCGGAATTCTGGCCGGACCGGTGATGCTTGGGGTGTCCTACGCCGGGGATCAGGTGGGCGATGACACCGGCCAATGGGGTATCGATACCGACCTGACTTTCATGCTCTGGAAATGGGGGCAGAAACGGGCGGCCCATGACATGGCGGACGAGTCGGCGCAGTACGCGCGCAAGTTTCGGCAGGCCCTGAAACTGCAGGTGGCCGGGCTGGTGCGGGAGGCACTGTGGGAGATGGCGCTGAAGCGGGCGGACAACGAAACCGCCCGGCGGGTGCTGGAAGTGAGCGAAAGATTGACCGAAGCGGTCCGTAGGCGGGTGGAGGCGGGTGACCTACCCCGGACCGACCTGCTGCTGGCCGAGACGGACTTGCTCAAGCGCAGGGCGCAGGCGTTGACCGCCGAGGCGGAATGGATGCACGCCAGGCGGCGCTATCTGAATCTGACCCGCATCGAAAGGGCGCCGAAACAGTTCAAGGAAACACTCGAGCCGGTGGCCGCCATCACCCCCGCGCATCCCCTGATCTCCGCGGCCACGGCCAGAATCCAGCAGATGAAGGCCCTCGTGCGTTGGAGTCGTTTCGAGTCCGATACCGGCAATCAGCAAGTGTACTTTTCAGTGGGAAGCCGTCATCAGCACGCCGAGCGGGGTGGTCCGACCACGCATGGCATCGCGGCCAACCTCACTGTTCCCTTCGGCGGGGGGCGCTATCAGGCGCCCAATGTGGCGGAGCGGAGCATCGCCCTGGCCGAAGCCGAGGCCGAGCGGGGAAACCTGAAACGCAGGCTTGAACGGAATCTGCACGAAGCCGAGCACAACCTGGAAGTGGACCGGGTACAACTAGAGGCCGCCGAGACGCGGCACGAACTGGCGCAGCAGAACCTTTCCCTGGCGCGCCAGGCTTTCGATGCCGGGGAGATGGATCTGATCGATCTGCTCAGACTCCAGGTGATGGCGCAGGAAGCGATCAGAGACTACCGGCGCTGGCAACTTCGCGTCGAAATGGATGTGGCCCGATACAATCAGGCAGTGGGGGTGTTGCCATGAAGATTTCAGATCTGTTGATTTGTCTGGGGGTCGGAGCGCTGTGGGTGACGGCGGCCCTGGCCACGACCGAGGAGATCGCGGTGACGGCGGGCCAGCGGCAGCGTCTCGGTATCGTATCGCAGTCGCCGGAGCCGGTGAAAATGTTACCCATGGGGCGGGTGCCGGCGGTTCTGTCGGTGCCGCCGGAAAACGACCACTTGATCAGTGCCCCGCTGGCTGGATTGGTGGAGCGGGTGGAAGTGGCGCGAGGAGATTCGGTCAGGCGGGGGCAGGTGCTGGTCACTCTCGACAGCCCGGAGCTGTTGCTGCACCAGCAGCACCTGATCGATGCCTGGAACGAGTGGACGGTCGCCCGGGCCCGTTACGAGCGGGAGAAAAAGCTTTTCCAGGCGGGAATCATTGCCAGGAAGCGGTGGCTGGAGACAGAGAAAACCTGGCGTCAGGCCCGCACCGCTTTCGACCAGGCCAGGCGGGAATTGATCGTAATGGGATTCAAGCCGGGCGAGATAGACCGTCTGCGGATGAGCGGCAGGCTGGACAGTCATGTCGTGCTGAGGGCGCCGGCCACCGGTGTCGTGACGGGGCACAGGGTTTCGGTGGGCCAGCGGGTAGGGAGGGCGGATGCTCTGATGAAGGTGACGGCGGTTCATCCTCTTTGGCTGGAAATGGCGGTTCCGGCTGACCTGGCCGACCGGTTGGAGTTGGGCGCCGAGGTGAGCGTCGAAGGGCGGGATTCACGCGGGAAAGTGATTCTGGTGTCCTCGGTGGTGGATCCCCTGACCCAGACCGTACTGGTGCGAGCCGGGCTGACCGAGGCGGGAGGATTGCAGCCGGGGCGCAAGGTGACCGTCAGGCTGTCGGCGCCGGTTTCGGGCGTATTGCGGCTGCCGCGCTCGGCCTTGCTCGAGCATCAGGGAAAAAGTTATGTCTTCGTGCAGGCCGATGGAGGGTTCGAGGTGCGGCCGGTGACGGTGGCCGCTATGACGGACGATGCGGTATTCGTGGAGAAGGGCGTGCGGCCCCGGGATTCCGTGGCGGTCAAGGGCGTGGCTTCGCTCAAGGCCGCATGGCTGGGTGTGGGGGAGGATGAATGATGGGAGGATTGATCCAGTTCGCACTCAGTCAGCGGTTGCTGATGTTACTGGCGGCCGTGCTTCTGTCCGGGTTGGGGTGGCAGGCGGCGCGGACGCTGCCCATCGATGCCTTTCCCGATGTTTCCACGCCGCAGGTCAAGGTGATCGTCAAGGCGCCGGGGATGACGCCGGAAGAGGTGGAGGCCCGGATCACTCTCCCCCTGGAGCTCGAGCTTCTGGGATTGCCCCATCAGAAGATGCTGCGTTCCATCGCCAAGTACGCCCTCACCGACATCACCATCGATTTCGAAGAGGGAACGGACGTATATTGGGCCAGGCAACAGGTGGCGGAACGTCTCAACGCCGTTTGGGGGAGCTTGCCCGCTGGGGTGGAAGGGGGGCTCGCGCCGCTGACCACCCCGCTGGGGGAAATGTTCATGTTCACCATCGAGGGGGATTCGGTCAGCTTGATGGAAAAGCGCCGCCTGTTGGACTGGGTGATCCGTCCCGCCTTGCGTACCGTTCCCGGGGTGGCTGATGTCAACGTGTTGGGTGGTTTCGTGCGCAGTTTCGAAGTGGTGCCCGATGCCGCCAAAATGGCGGCGGTAGGGGTGACGCTGGATCAATTGGCATCGGCACTGGAGAAGAACAATCGCAACGATGGCGCGGGGCGACTGGAAATCGGAGAAGAGTCTCTGGTGGTGCGGACCCGCGGGCGGATTCAGACGCTCGATGACGTGCGGCGGATCGTCGTGGTGGAAAAGGGGGGCGTTCCCTTGACGGTTGGAGATCTTTGCCGGGTGAAGATCGGTTCGCTCACCCGCTATGGCGCATTGAGCGAGAACGGCCGATCCGAAGCGGTGGAAGGTTTGGTGCTGAGCCTGCGGGGCGCCAATGCCAGGCAGGTGGTGGCCGGGGTCCGGGCCAAGCTGGAGCAGATCGCCCCGGGGCTGCCGCCGGGTATCGAGGTCAAGCTGCTGTATGACCGGGGAAGACTGGTGGATCGGGCGGTGAATACGGTGGTCAGAGCCCTGGTGGAGGCCACCGTGCTGGTGTTGGTGCTGCTGATGCTGTTTCTGGGGAATCTGCGGGCGGCGCTGACGGTGGCTCTGATTTTGCCCTTGGCCGCGTTGTTCACCTTTCTGATGATGGGCCGCTTCGGGCTTTCCGCCAACCTCATGAGTCTCGGTGGACTGGCGATCGCCATCGGCATGCTGGTGGATGCGGCCGTGGTGGTGGTGGAGAACATCGCCACCTGTCTCAGTCAAGAGGACAAGACGCATCGCCTGCCGCGGCTGCACCTGATTTACCGCGCCGCCAGGGAGGTGGCCGCTCCCGTGACTTCCGGCATTTTGATCATTGTCATCGTGTTTCTGCCCCTCTTGACGCTCCAGGGGCTGGAAGGGAAGCTGTTCGCACCGGTGGCGCTGACCATCGTCTTCGCGCTTACCGGTTCGCTGTTGCTGTCTTTGACGGTGATACCGGTATTGTCTTCCTATATTCTCAAAGTGATGCCGCATCGGGAGCCGTGGTTGCCGCGAATGCTGCATCGTTGTTACGCCCCGATCCTGCGTTGGAGCCTGGATCACAGCCGGATCGTCCTGATCGCATCGGCTGTGGCGCTGGTGGTGACCGGATTCATCTATTCCTTGATCGGCAAGACCTTCATGCCGGTCATGGACGAAGGGGACATCGTGGTCCAGACCGAGAAGCTGCCTTCCATCAATCTGGCGGAAAGCGTGCGTATGGATATGGCGATTCAGAAGGCCATCCTGGAGCAGGTGCCGGAAGTGGAGCGGGTCGTCAGCCGGGTCGGTTCCGACGAGATCGGGCTCGATCCCATGGGACTCAACGAAACCGATCACTTTTTGGTGCTCAAGCCGAGGGAGACATGGCAGGTGGCCAGTAAAGCCGCTCTGATCGACAAGCTGCGGCAGGTGATGGACTCGTTTCCGGGGATTGCCTTCGGGTTCACCCAGCCGATCCAGATGCGGGTGACGGAGATGCTGACAGGGGTGCGCGGGGACGTGGCGATCAAACTGTTCGGCGGCGACCTTCCGACCCTCAACAGGCTGGCCCGTGAAATCAGCGCCGTGGTGCAGGAGGTGCCGGGCGCCACCGATGTCATGACCCGTCAGAACGAAGGCTCCCAGTATCTCGAAGTGTCCATCAATCGTCTGGCGGCCGGCCGCTACGGGTTGGACGTCGATTCTCTGTCCCGGTTGTTGCGTAGTCAGATCGAGGGATTGCGACTCGGCGTGGTGCAGGAGGGCATTCAACGAACACCCCTGCTTCTGCGGGGCGAAGGCGAGCCCAGCCGGTTGAGGGCGTTGACCGTCAGCCTGGCCGATGGTGGGGCCGTTCCGCTCACCGAAGTGGCCGCGCTGGAAAAGCGGGAAGGGGTGGTGGCGGTCCAGCGCGAGCGTGGTTTGCGGTATTCGGTCGTGCGCGCCAATGTTAAAGGCAGAGATCTGGTCGGGTTCGTAGAGGAGGCCAAGCGGCGGGTATCGGAGCGAGTGCGGTTGCCCAGCGGTTATTTCCTGGAATGGGGGGGGCAATTCGAGAACCAGCAGCGGGCGGCCAAACGTCTGGCATTGGTGGTGCCGGCCGCGATCGGACTGATTTTCCTGTTGTTGTTCACCACTTTCGGCTCGGTCCGGCAGGCGCTTCTGGTTTTGGGCAACATCCCCCTGGCCTTGATCGGAGGGGTGATCGGCCTTTGGTTGTCGGGCGAATATCTTTCGGTGCCGGCCTCGGTGGGGTTCATCGCCCTGCTGGGAATCGCGGTGCTCAACGGGGTGGTGTTGGTGACTTATTTCAACCAGCTGAAAGCCCTGGGTAAACCGTTGCACGAGGTGGTGGTGGAAGGGGCGATGCGGAGGCTGCGTCCGGTATTGATGACCGCCAGTATCGCCGCTTTTGGATTGGTGCCGTTGTTGTTCGCCACCGGTCCGGGTTCCCAGATTCAAAGACCTTTGGCCATCGTGGTCATCGGCGGCTTGGTGACTTCCACTGCCCTGACCTTGATTGTGCTGCCGATCCTTTATCGTCATTTTGCGGAGGCGCGCCATGACTGACTTGTTTCTTCTGACGCTGATCGCCAATCCGGAACTGGAAGAGCCTCTGGTCGATTGGCTGCTCAAATACGAGGCGCGTTATGGTTTCACCAGCAGCCGGGTATGTGGGCATTCGAGCCGCCTGACGGGGTTGAGCGTGGCCGAGCAGGTGGCTGGCCGCAAACGCCAGCAGCGATTTCAGATGTGTATCGACCAGGATGCGCTGGATTTTCTGCTGGCGCGGTTGAGGCAGGATTTCACCGGGAGCGGCATTCGCTACTGGGTGGTGCCGGTGATGGCGGAGGGGCAAGTGTGAATTGCAAGTGTCCGGTCAGGTTTTTTGGCGCGCGTTTTCCGCGGCCGGGGAGATTGCTAGTGTCTCCCCAATTTTCCCAAGCGGTCAGCGCAAGGCATTGATATACGGATAAAAAGGGGTTCAAAACGAGAGGATCGGGGTTCCTGATCGGGTAAAATGTGTATAGCAATAACCCATTGAAC
>JALSIB010000010.1 GCA_026981855.1 Methylothermaceae bacterium
ATCTTTTACCACTGGTGGCGGCGACACCCCGCTCCTGGCATCACTGACCCTCCCATTGACGACCTTTTCAACGAATCCGGTGGCTTGTTGGCGGGAATCAGGTGAAAAAATGGGGAGACGCCAGAAATCTACCAAATCGACCGAACCGGTTATATGATTTATACTTATCCGCTCATGAGCCGGATTCATATGCCATTCATTCATCGGCCCATACACTCGGCCGGCGCCTCCCGAAGCCGGGAGCCCCGATTCAAACGCCCTGTCGGTCAGCCGTCATTTCGCCGGGAAGAAAAAACACCGGACTCGCCCCCAATGGCGGTTCGAGCGGCAAGATTGTCACCAGGGCGGCACCCGGCTTCCGGGATCATCCATGCCAACCCGACAGGAATCATTCACCTTATGAGGAAACGTCCATGAGAAAAATCACCACCTTGAGCGCGGCTGCCATTTTGGCCACCGCCTGCACCACCAATCCCTACACCGGAGAACAACAGGTCAGCAACACTGCCAAGGGGGCCGGAATCGGCGCCGCCAGCGGCGCCGCTCTGGGCGCCATAGGTGGCGCCATCGCCGGCAAGCCGGGCATGGGCGCGGCCATCGGCGCCGGCGTCGGAACCGTGGTCGGAACCGGCATCGGCGCCTACATGGACCGCCAGGAGGCGGAGATTCGCCAGCAACTGGCCGGTACGGGGGTGCAGGTCGTGCGGGAAGGCAACGACCTGCGGCTGATCATGCCGGGTAACATCACCTTCGCCACAGACTCGGCCGACATTTCCCCCCAGTTCTATTCCACTCTCAATGCCGTGGCCACCGTATTGAAAGAATTCCCGGAAACCCTGATCCAGGTCACAGGTCATACTGATTCCACCGGCAGCGCCGAATACAATCTGCAACTCTCCCAGAAGCGCGCCCAAAGCGTGGCCCAGTACCTGGTGGCTCAAGGCGTGGCGCCCAATCGGGTCATGGCCCGGGGCATGGGCGAAAGCATGCCCATCGCCTCCAACGATACGCCTGAGGGCCGGGCTCAGAACCGCCGGGTGGAGATCCGGATTCATCCCACCGGGCCAGCCCGATAAGCTTACCGGCTATCACTGCTGCCGGAGGGGGCCGGGAAGGATCCGTCAGCGACCAGGGAGGGCCGCGCCGGGCCTGAATTCACGGACGAATTCCGGTCCGGCGGCCCCTTCCCGGACCCCGAAAAAGCAAACCGACAGGCATTGAGACCCGATGAGAGGTTCGCTTCAGCTGTCATATTCCGGTAATCTCTTCCCTGTACCCTTTCTTTTTGATTTGACAGCCACCTGATACACTTGGCCATGGCAAACGTCGATATTCTGGTAGTCGAGGACGAAGCCCCCATTCGCGACATGCTGCGGCTGGTTCTGGAACAGGCCAATTTCACGGTTCGCGCCGCCCCGGATGTTCAGGCCGCCCTTAAGATCCTGGAAACCAAACTGCCCGATCTGATCCTGCTGGACTGGATGCTCCCAGGCATGAGCGGGATCGATTGGGCGGCCAAATTGCGTCACGACGCCACTTACAGCGACATCCCGATCATTCTCGTCACCGCGCGGGGGGAAGAGGAAGACAAAGTCTCCGGGCTCGACACCGGCGCGGACGACTATGTCACCAAGCCCTTTTCCCCCCGCGAACTCATCGCCAGAATCAACGCGGTGCTGCGGCGGTTCGGCAAGGGGGAGAAACCGGCGCTGATCCAGGTGGACGGAATCGTGCTCGATGCGGAACAGCACCGCCTGCACATCGACCAACGGCCGGTCGAGCTCAGCCCCACCGAATACCGGCTGTTGGAATTCTTCATCACCCACCCGGACAAGGTGTACAGCCGCACCCAGTTGCTGGACAGGGTCTGGGGACGCAGCGCATATATAGAGGAACGCACCGTCGATGTCCACATTCGCCGCCTGAGGAAAATATTGGCGGAATTCGGGCGCGACGCGATGATCCAGACCGTTCGTGGATTCGGCTACCGTTTCTCCACCCAATCTCATTGATGACGCACGCTTGGCGTTCTGAAGGCGCGATCCTCGTTGGCGGCGCCGCTGCCGCCTGCGGTCTGGGCTGGCTCGAAGGCAGAACCACCCAGTTTCTCCTCGTTTTCCTCCTGGCTTATCTTGCCCGCCACCTCTATTATTGCGTTCACCTGCTCGCCTGGCTTCGCGGCCATACCAACGAACTCCCCGACGGCAATGGCATCTGGTCGGAAATTTTCCATCATCACCGCTTGTTGAAGCGCCGTCATCGCAGGCGCAAGCGCCGCCTCGCCAAGATTCTGAAGCGATTCCAGCAAGCCACCTCGGCCTTGCCCGATGCCACCGTGGTGCTGACCAGGGAATTCTCCATCGAGTGGTTCAACAAGGCGGCCGCCCGCCTGCTGGGCCTTGGAAAACGGGATACCGGACTGCGGATCGACAATCTCATCCGCTCGCCCCAATTCGTGGAATATCTGGAAAAAAGGCGTTTCAACCGTCCCCTCACGCTGGCAGCTCCCAGGAACGAACGCATCCGGCTCGAAATCCGCATCGTCTCCTATGCGTCCGACCGCTATCTGCTGGTGGCCAGAGACATCACCCAGCTCCATCTCCTGGAGCGCCAACGGCGTGATTTCGTCGCTCACGTCTCACATGAGCTGCGAACCCCATTGACGGTCCTCAAAGGCTATCTGGAAACCCTCACCGACAGCCCCGATGCCGTCGCGGAGGCTTATCATCCGATGCTGATGCACATGGACGAGCAGATACTGCGCCTGCAATACCTGGTGGACGATCTGCTGTATCTCAGCCGCCTGGAAACCACTCAGGAACACCCTGGCAAGCACCGGCCCGTGGATATCGCCGCCTTGGTACAGGATATCTGCAAAGAGGCCGCCCACGTTCAGGCGCGCCACGCCCGGATCGAGGTGGAGGTAATGCCGGGCGCCAAATTGTTGGGCAATGAACAGGAATTGCGCAGCGCCTTCACCAACCTGGTCGTCAATGCCATCAAATACACGCCGGAAACGGGCAAGATCGAGGTCCGCTGGCAGGCGGACGCTTCCGGAGGACGATTCGAGGTCAGTGACAGCGGCAAAGGCATTCCCGCCGAACATCTGCCACGCATCACAGAACGTTTCTACCGGGTACCCGGATCCGACAACGCCAACCCCACCGGTACGGGGCTGGGCCTGGCCATCGTCAAGCACGTGTTGAACCGCCACGATGGCCGGTTGGAAATCCAAAGCCAGGCAGGCCGGGGCAGCACCTTCCGCTGCCACTTTCCCCGAAAGCGCGTCGTATCGTGACACGCCACCCAACGGGGACGATCGAAAAACCGCCTCATCCAGCAATCACACAGCGGTCACGGCCACCGCGTTTGGCCTGGTAAAGCGCCTGATCGGCACGTTCGAACAACGACTGCGGCGTATCCTTCTCACGAATGCAAGTGATTCCGCACGAGACGGTGATGGGAACGGGCGTCCCACGGCTGTTGAAACCGCAATGCTTGACGGCCTCACGCAGTTTCTCCGCCAGCTTGAGCGCACCTTCCTGATCCGTTCCCGGAAGCAGCATGAGAAATTCCTCCCCCCCGTAACGCCCCACGAAATCCACTTTTCTGATTCCCTCGCGGAAGATTTTCCCCACGATACGCAATGCCTTGTCGCCGGCACGATGGCCGAAACGGTCATTGATCCGCTTGAAGTGATCAATATCCCAAAGCAAGAGACAACAGGGGCTGCCAAAGCGCCGCCAACGGGCGAGTTCCTGCTGCAACCTTTCGTCTACCGCCTGACGGTTGGGAAGGCCGGTCAAGGCGTCGAAAAGGGCCCGCTGATTCGCCACCCGTAAACGATGACGCAAGTCATCCGATTCCTGCTCCAGTGCTTTCAACCGGGCCCCCATGACCTCGATGGTTTGTTCCGCTTCCTGGATTCTTTTTTCTTCCACCTGTCTGAAGGTCTTGAGCTGAAGGGTGATCACATCCAGTTTTTCGGTGACGACCGCTTTCAGGGTTTGCAGATCGGTCTCTTCCAGGGTCTGCTGACGAAGGGAGGAAACCTGGGCCGAAAGTTTCTCGTTCCACCCCGGATCGGCCGGCTGGAACAGATCCCCCACGTCCCGGGTCTGGCTTTCCAATGCCTGGAGCTTATGGGTCAATTGGGTCAGAAAGGTTTCGATTTCCTCTCTTTCCTTCTGCAGATGGTCTTTCAGGGCCCCCATCAGGCCCGCCGTTTCCTGGAGCGCCGCGTCGATATCGCCTTCCCGGCTCAGCAACCCGACCAGGTGCTCCGCCCGAGTGGCCAAAACGGCCGGGATCTCGATCTCGTTCACCAGATGAAGCAAATGATTTCGCAGCAGGGCCTCTTCAGGCGACTCCCCCGAACCGCTGCGGCCAAACCACTGTTGCAACCTGTTCCAGACGCCCGCCCCCTCCTTCCGAACGGCGAAGATCTGCCTTAATTCCTCATGAAGTGTCC
The DNA here is from genome assembly GCA_026981855.1 of Methylothermaceae bacterium. Lineage (GTDB taxonomy): Bacteria > Pseudomonadota > Gammaproteobacteria > Methylococcales > Methylothermaceae > Methylohalobius. The sequence continues at coordinate 4,472 of JALSIB010000010.1, forward strand.
GGGGATCGGCCAGAGGTTTTTCCGCCAGCCGTTCGAGGCGCTCCCGTTCCGCCCGCGCCGGCGCGCACTCCATGAGAAAATTCAGAAGCACCTCTTGCCACTGGGGGATGGCGGTCGCCCGGGCTTCTCCGCGCACGATGGTTTCGGTGAGCCTGTCCACCTCTTCCAGCCGCTCCTGAGTGAGAATGCCTTTGCGCAGAATTTCCCGCAGCCGGCGCAGATGAGCGTCGAGTCCGGAATCGTATCCTTCAACAGCCAATGCCAAACGAATCAACGCCCGCACCAGGCGTTTTTCATTGCGCTCCCACCGGGCCTGCTGTTCGTCCAGCTCGCCGGCAAGAGCCAATGCCTTGCTTTTCCAGGGGTTCGGGTTCCTTTCCGAAGCAGACATCAGGCCGCCATCGACAGGGTTGCGGCAGGCAGAACGACTTCTGCGCCGATGGGCAGGTGGTCGGAACAAACGAAATCGTACACTTCGATATGGCGGACATCGATATCGGGGCTGACCAGGATATGATCGAGCTTCCGCCTTGGCCGCCAGCTGGGAAAAGTCCTGAGCCTGGGTTCAGGATCCCTGAGCCCGGTCACGGACAGGAAGTGCTGCATTTCCCTGGCCTTGGGACTGCAATTCAGATCCCCTATCACGATCATATGGGAAAAACCCCGGATACGTTCGGCGATAAAATCCAGTTGCCGCTTGCGCGCCTGGGGCCCCAACGCCAAATGAAGGATCACCAGGACAAGCGCCGCCTCCCCGGCTCCGAAGCGGACCAGAACCGCTCCCCTGCCCGGCAGCCCCGGCAAGGCAAAACCGGAAACCCTGGCCGGCGACAGGCGGCTGAGCAGTCCGTTGCTGTGCAAAGCCACCCGCCCGATACGGCGATTGACCTGGTTATACCAGTACGGAAATCCGGCCATCCGGGCCAGGTATTCAGTCTGGATCACATAATGGCTACGGGATCCGCCGCCATCGACTTCCTGAAGACCCACGATATCGAAGTCACGCAAAAATGCCGCGATCTTTTCCAGATTGGCGAAACGCCGGCCATAGGGCAAGACATGTTGCCAACTCTTGAACAGGTAATCTTCATAACGGCGGGTGCGAATGCCGGTCTGAATGTTGAAACTGGCGATTCGCACCGTTCTTTTGTCATCGTGTCCGGCGGTTGCGGGCATATCGGCGCCGGTCAACGGCCATTCAGTTCATGTTTCACCCTTTCATCCATGACCTTGATCATCCCGTCGAAGCCCTTGGCGGTTCTGCCGCTGATCAGGTACTTGCCATCGACCACGATCGCAGGCACGCCGGTGATGCCATAATCCGCGGGGATGGATTCGGCCTGGCGCACCTTCATGTCGACGCTGAATGAATGAAAGGTGCTCCTGAAGGTTTTCTTGTCGACGCCATGGGCGGCAAAGAATTCCGCCAGTTCTTCCTCTGAAGTCAGGCGCTTTTTCTCCTTGTGCATGGCGTCGAACATGTCCTTATGCACCTTGTCGAGAACTCCCAAGGCCTGAGCGGTGAAATAAGCCCTGGCATGGGGCTCCCAATGAGGGCCGAAAATCACTGGCTGGCGTTTGAATACCACCTTGTCCGGCTTGTTCTTCAACCATTTCTCCAGATAGGGATCGAAACGGTAGCAGTGGGGGCAACCATACCAGAAAAACTCGATCACTTCGACCTTGGAAGGGTCATCCGTCGGCCGGGGCGGATTCAGCTCCGTATATTCCCCGGCCACGGCAGCGAGCGAGCAAAAAGCCAACAGCAGTCCGGCCAGGACAAGCTCACGCAGGGTTCTTTTCACGATTCCTCCGAATGTCATTTCATTGTCGCAAGATAAGTCGCCACCGCTTTCATTTCCTCTTCGCTCATGCGTGCGGCGATATCACGCATGGGGGTCTTGGCTTCGCCTCTGACACCCGAGGCATAATCGCTCAGAGCCTTGACCGTATAAGCGACATACTGGCCCTTGAGAAGCGGGAAGCCCGCCAGGCCGTTACCCTCGGCATCGGGACCATGACAAGCCATGCACGCAGGCACCTTTTTGGCGGCGATGCCGGCACGATAGATCCGTTTGCCTTCAGGCGAACCCTCCCCCTCTTCCAACCGGGGCTTTTGCCGGGCATAGTATTCGCTCAACAGCCGGATATCTTCGTCACTCAGCGTGCCGGCAATGGCGTTCATGGCAGGCACGTCCCGGGTCTGCTCCTTGAAAAAACGCAATTGTCTGCCCAGGTATTTGGCGTTCTGACCGGCCAGCTTGGGGAACAATGGATTGGCGCCCCTGCCATCCTCCCCGTGGCAACCTGCACAGACGGCGGCTTTTTGCCTGGCGGGAGCATCCGGCTGGGCACCTGCGGTCAGCGACCAACCCAGCAACCCCAACGCGCCAATCAATGTTAGTATAGTTTTCATGATCGTCGGTTCCTCCTTATTGTTCGTGGGAACTATTGTACCTATTTTGTCATCCCAGTACCGCCCATGCCCCTGAACCCGCTCTATCACCGCACCCGTTTTCTGCTCAGCACCCTCGACTTCGCCAGCGACGTGCCGGACGAAGGCCGCGAGGTCGCTTTCGCCGGCCGCTCCAATGCGGGAAAATCCAGCGCCCTCAACGTAATCACCAACCAGAAGTCACTGGCCAGAACCAGCAAGACCCCCGGGCGGACCCAGCAGCTGGTTTTCTTTCAGGTCGATGATCGGCGGCGTCTGGTGGATCTGCCCGGCTACGGCTACGCCAAGGTATCGGGGCAGGTACAGGCGCGTTGGCGCCAGGCCCTTGAAAACTACCTGAAGCAAAGACAGTGCCTCCAGGGGGTGTTTTTGATCATGGACATCCGCCATCCGCTGACCGAATTCGACCAACGCATGATCGAATGGTGCCACTATTATGACCTGCCCTTGCATATTCTCCTTACCAAGGCCGACAAGCTCAAATACGGCGCCGCCAAAAACACCTTGCTGAATGTCAGGAAGGCGATGCAGGCTCTGCGTCCCAAACCAAGCGTCCAGTTATTCTCCTCTCTGAAAAGGATAGGCGCAGAAGAAGCACACGAGGTGCTGGACCGATGGCTGGCGACTCGGGAAAGAGGATAATAATCCCCGGCGGAGCCAGATTCACCCTCTTGAGGCGCGGGCATCGGTTTGAAGCGAGCCGTCTTCCCCGGATGATCCCGCAACCTCTTCACAGAAGGACATCACAGACACTCATACCGGCCCTCATGCTTTGCCGGTGACACTCCGGAACCTATAATATCCTCCCCTGGAGCAGACGCTCCAGAGCTTCCCAATCCACTTTACTTTTCATAGGAGCAACCCCATGAAATGGAAAAAATGGATACTGACATCCGTCTTATTGACAGCCAACCTGGGTGGCACGGCAGCCAACGCAGTGGAAGTGGATCTGTCCAGGGTTGGAGTCCAACGGGTCGCGCCCAACATGATCCGCCTGCGTAACGTCAACGTGCCCGGTCTGGGCAACTATTGGGCGGACATGGAATGGGATCCGCAAGGCAACGTCTTCCGGGTAAGCAACGCCGGCCGCGACGAAATCCCCCAGTTGACCGTCACGACGGCTCGTTACAGCGTCGCCCAAAACTCCGCCCCCAACCTGTCCCAGGCATGCACCCAGGAATTCGGCCCGGCTTCCCGGCAGGCCGATTGGCAAGATATCAAAGGGTCGCTCGGCAACGACAATTTGGCAATCCAATCCTTTCTCGAAGACAGCCGCATCGTCCCCGGGGACTACTACCTGATCACCTACGGCAACAACATTCTGACGGACCGGGGATATCCCTACTTCATGGCCGCCGGCCGAAGCGGCGGGGTTCCGAAAGAATCGTTGGCAGGAGAGGCGCTTACAGCAAATTATACCTCCAGCACGATCACCGGCCGGGTGGTCTGTGTCAATCTGGAGGCGGTGGACTTCCCACCCTGAGATCCCGAAGGGGGAACATCCTTCCGGCCAACATCGATGGTCAGGCCACCCCATGTGCAAAAAAGCCCCGAAGCCAAGGGGGAGGGGCTTCGGGGTCAATGACACCCTGGCTTGGGGAGACCAGGGATGCTTGCTACTCATAAAGGGAGGAAATGAGTAGTTTGGCGTCGTTCCCGACATGTGCAAATGAGACTGGCCGCCAATGAAAAAGTTCCACCGAAATTGCAAATATGATCGAAGAAAAGCTCCAGGGGTGGGCCGACTTCAGACCTGTTCGACGATTCTGCCCCGAATGCAGGTGGCCCGGCAGTGGTGCCTTGCCAGTTGGATCAGCGTGAACAGAGGGGATTCGGCGTCTTCGCAGCGATCCAGTCTTTCACAAAGATAGGGATCGTTCGTTGGATCCAGTACCCAGAAATCCGCCATCGCACCCGCCTTGAACGTTCCCGCCCGATCTTCGATTCCAAGGGCTCTCGCGGGCCCCAGCGTCACCAGATACAACAGTTGGGCCGCATTCAGACCAACCCCCTGCAACCGTTGGATCTTGTAAGCCTCGGACAATTCGTTCCACACCGAAAAATGCAGACCGGCGCCGATATCCGTGCCGAGGGCAAGGGAAATACCGTGCTGCAGGTGACGCCGAAGAGGAAAGAGCCCACTGCCCAGAAACAGGTTGCTACTGGGGCAATGGCACACCACACACCCTGTTTCCGCCATGCGGCGCAGCTCCGCTCCCTGGGGATGGACGTCGTGGGCCAGAAGCGTGCGGGGGCCCAACAATCCATACTGATCGTAGACATCCAGATAATGTTGCGCTTCGGGAAATGCCCGCCCCACCTGGTCGATTTCTTCCCGATTCTCGTTGATATGGGTCTGGACATACACATCGGGGAAGCGCCGCTTGAATTCCCCGCACATTTCCAACAAGGCCGGGGAACACGAAAGGGCGAAACGCGGCGTCAATACAAAATGGAGATCCTGTTCATCCTGGCAGCGGGAATAGAACGTCTCGCACAGGCGCCAGGCGCTGTCCGGATCCGTCAACAATGGGCCGGGCCCATTCCGGTCCATCAGGGTCACCCCGGCAAACAGCCGCAAACCATGACGTTTGGCCGCATCGAACAAGACGGCGGTGGCCGGGGCAAACCGGGAACCATACACCACCGCCGTGGTGACGCCACCCCCTAGCAGGCGGCGCACCAGGGCATCGGCCACGCGGGCGGCATACGCCTGACTGGAAAAAGCCTGCTCTTCAGGAAAGACCGTTTGCTCCAGCCACGACAACAACCCCCGGTTGGCGGCGGCCAGGGCGTAATACTGGGGATAGTGCAGATGCGCGTCGATGAGCCCGGGAAGCAACCAGGCATCACCGTAATCCACCACTCTGCTGTCGGATGGCAAACCGGCACAGACCACACGCCGCTCCCCCGCCGCCCGAATACGTCCATCCGCTCCCACCCGAATCGCCCCGCGCTCTATGATCTCCAGCGCCGCCGAACGCTGAAAGGGATCATCCAGAAGATACGCCAACGCGCCCAGAAAGACGGTATCCATGTCAACTCAATCCCAGAACACGAGGCAGATCCCTGAAAGAATCGATCATCAGATCAGGCCGAATCTTCGAGGCCCGCACATAACTTTCCCGATACTTTCCCGTTCTGACCAGAATCCCCATCAGTCCCACCTGCTGACCACCGCCAATGTCCGAATCGATGTCGTCCCCGACAATCGCCACCTGGCCAGGCTGCAGCCCCAGGTCCTCCAGCGCCATCCTGAAAAAATCGGGAGAAGGTTTGCCAAAAACCCGCGCATTCCTGGCGCTGGCATATTCCAGCGCGGCGACGAAAGCGCCGATATCCAGATTCAGCCCTTCCTCGGTCTGCCAAAAACGATTCTTGTGAACCGCAAGCAAATCGGCCCCTTCAAACAACAACCGAAAAGCCCGGTTCAGGACCGAGTAGTTCCAGCGCTCGCCAATATCGCCGACGACCACGAACTCGGCGCGGCTGTCGGATTGGGGGAAACAGGAAAAATCCCGGCGGACGTCATCGGCCAGCAACAAGTGACAAACCGGTGTCCCCTGGGATTTCAGATACAAGATCACCGCCTGGGGCGCACTGATGATTTCCTCCCGGGCGACGGAAAATCCCATGGCGGAGAGCTTGCCATGCAAGGATTCGAGGGACTTGGTACTGGTATTGGTGATGAACCGACAGGGATAGTGACGCCGGAGGATATCCAGCGCCTCTCGCACCCCTTCGATCACTCGATCGCCCACATACAGCACGCCGTCCAAATCGAACAGAAAACCGCGGATTTTGCTGAGGTCAGTCATGGCCCAACCTCCCCGAGCGTTGATTGGCAGAGATCAGAGTTTACCACCGCAAGGCGGCGGGGACAGCCTTGAAAGCCTTCAAAACCAGGGTCATCGCATGAATGCACGACGCACCTCTCCCGGTGGAAACCGGGCCGGGAAGAGAAGAAAAAACACTGTCGTTTCGACCCCCACCTCAACCCTTCTATCGGAGAGGGAGCGGATTGGAACTCGTGACGCCCAGGGGGGGCGGTGGATGTTTTGCCAACCGGCGGCCCGGGCGGGCGTTCGCTCACCCCGTCCGCAGGCTTTCGAGGTTCACGAAATCGAACAGGTCGCCATCCGCCAGCTGTGAAGGCGAAACATTCCCAAGTGCCCGGAAGATGGTTTCAGTGCGTCCCGGATGGCGTTTTTCCCAGGCTTGCAGCATCGCCTTCATGGCCTGACGCTGCAGATTGTCCTGGGAACCACAGAGATTGCAGGGAATGATGGGGAAGTCCATCTGTTCGGCGTAACGGGCGATGTCTTCCTCCCTGCAATAGGCCAGGGGACGAATGACGATGTGTTTTTTGTCGTCGCTCAGAAGCTTGGGTGGCATGGCCTTGAGGCGGCCGGCGTGGAAGAGGTTGAGAAAGAATGTTTCAAGAATGTCATCGCGGTGATGGCCGAGTGCGATCTTGCTGAAACCGTGCTGCTCGGCGAATCCGTACAGAACTCCGCGCCGCAACCTGGAACAAAGACTGCAGGTGGTCTTGCCCTCGGGTATGATCTCCTTGACCACGCTGTAAGTGTCGCGCTCGATGACATGGAAGGGAATTCCCCGCCGCTTGAAATAGCGGGGCAGAACGTGCCGGGGAAAGCCGGGTTGCTTCTGGTCCAGATTGACCGCCGCCAGCTCGAACGAAACCGGCGCGGTCTTTTGTAAACCCAGCAGGATTTCCAGCAAGGTGAAGGAATCCTTGCCGCCGGAGACACAGACCATCACTTTGTCGCCGTCCTGGATCATGCCGTAATCGGCGATGGCTTGTCCCACCTGGCGCCGCAGCCGCTTTTGCAGCTTGTTGAATTCGTATCGCCGGCGGCCGGTCGGCCGGCCGGCCGGATCCCTTGCGGTGACCGCCATCAGCCCCGGTAACGTTGCAGTATCAAGGTGGCGTTGGTGCCACCGAAGCCGAAGCTGTTGGACATCACGGTATCGAGCGCCACATCATCCATCCGCTCACGCACGATGGGAATTCCCTCGGCGCCGGGATCGAGCTGTTCGATGTTGGCGGAAGCGCAGATGAAATTGTTTTCCATCATCAGCAGGGAATAGATCGCCTCCATCACCCCCGCCCCTCCGAGCGCGTGTCCGGTCAAAGACTTGGTGGAACTGATCGGTGGAATGTCGTCGCCGAACACTTCTCGCACCGCTTCGAGTTCGCGGATGTCCCCCACCGGCGTCGAGGTGCCGTGGGCATTGATGTAATCCACCCTGCCCTCCACGCGCTCCATGGCTTGGCGCATGCAACGCACCGCGCCCTCTCCCGAGGGTTGAACCATGTCGTAACCGTCGGAAGTGGCGCCGTAACCCACGACTTCGGCATAGATTTTCGCGCCCCGGGCCCGGGCGGTTTCCAATTCTTCCAGCACCACCACCCCGGCGCCGCCCGAGATCACGAAACCGTCACGATTGGCGTCATAGGCCCGGGAAGCGGCCTGGGGCCTGTCGTTGTACTTGCTCGAAAGCGCCCCCATGGCATCGAAGGTGAGCGTCAAGGTCCAATGGAGCATTTCTCCTCCACCGGCGAAAATGCGGTCCTGCTTCCCCATCTGGATCAGTTCGGCCGCGTTACCGATGCAATGGGCGCTGGTGGAGCAGGCAGAACTGATGGAATAGTTGATGCCCCTGATCTTGAAAGGCGTCGCCAGACAGGCCGAATGAGTGCTCGACATCACCCGCGGAACCCGGTACGGTCCCACCCGCTTGATCCCCTTCTCCCGCAGAATGTCGGCCGCTTCGACGATGTCCTTGGTCGAGGGGCCGCCCGAACCCATCACGATCCCGACCCGTTCATGGGAGACCTCCCCTTCCTCGAGGCCCGCATCGGCGATGGCCTCCTGCATGGCGATGTAGTTGTAAGCGGCGCCATCTCCCATGAAACGGTATATCTTGCGGTCGATGCGTTCGGCCGGCTCCATCTTGATGGAACCGTGAACGTGACTGCGCAACCCCAGCTCGGCGTACTCTTCGGAAAACTCGATGCCGCTGCGGCCTTCGCGCAGGGACGCCAGCACCTCGTTCTTGTCGTTACCGATACTGGAGACGATACCGATACCGGTCACTACCACCCGTCTCATCAAAAATCCTCCGTCGATGTAAACAGCCCAACCCTGAGGTCGGAAGCCTCGTACAAGGTTCTGCCATCGCATTCAAGCGTGGCATCGGCGATGCCCATCACCAACTTCCTGAGCATCACCCGCCTGAGATCGATCTTGTAAGTCACTTTATTGTTGTTTGGCAACACCTGACCGCGGAACTTCACCTCCCCCGCGCCCAGGGCGCGTCCTCTTCCCGGCGCCCCCATCCAGCCGAGAAAGAAACCCACGAGCTGCCACATGGCGTCCAGCCCCAGGCACCCGGGCATCACCGGATCGGACTCGAAATGGCACTGGAAAAACCACAGATCCGGTTTGATATCCAGCTCCGCGACGATCTCCCCCTTGCCATAACGCCCCCCCTCGTCACTGATATGGACGATACGATCGAACATCAACATGGGCGGCAGCGGCAATCGGGCGTTACCTGGACCGAACAGCTCTCCATGGGCACATTGGAGCAACTCTTCGTAGGAATAGTTGTTTTGTTTTTTCTGCATGTAAATGATGTCCAAGCATGGAAAAGCTGTTCATTATCTTACAGGCAGAAAATAAAATCAGCAGCAATTACGATGAACGGCTGCAGACCAGCAGTGGCGATTTTGCCGGCGCCTTTTCCACTGCGGGAACGGGGGTGGCGTATTCGCTGATACGGCGCTGTTTTTGACCCAGCCGCTGGTGGTAGATCATGGCATAGGCCAGCACGGCCCGCACATAGCGCCTGGTTTCCCTGAAAGGGATGGTTTCGATCCAGATGTCGGCCGGTGAGATTTTGGCGGGCATCCAGCGATCCACCCGGTGCGGCCCGGCATTGTAGGCCGCCGTCGCAAGCACGAAATGCCCCCCGAATCTTTCCAGCAAAGAACTGAAATAGGCCGTTCCATAGCGAACGTTGGTCGCCGAGTCCTCCAGGGACTTGAGCGACCGAATACGCTCTTGCAACTGGCGTGCCACCTTTCGGGCGGTATAGGGCATCAATTGCATCAGCCCCCGGGCGCCGACGGGGGAATGGGCATACTGGTCGAACGCACTCTCTCTGCGGATGATGCCAAAGATGTAGGCGGTGTCCACCTTCCTTGCCCGGGAAAAATCCCGTACCTGCTCCAGGAAATGCAGCGGGAAACGGATGTCCAGGTCATCCCAATGCTCGGCCCGCGCCACGGCGAAAATCGCCATTTGCGGCCAGCCCGATCTCCTGGCCAGGATCGCCGCGGCCCTCAAGGTTTCGCGGTCACCGTGTTTGAGCAAATACCACCATTCCCGCCTCGCGTCCCAATACCGATCCAGGTGGATGAATTCTCCAATGGCGCGAAAAGTGGGCGTTTGCGCCAGATTCTCGACCGTTTTTTCCGAAACCTTCAAGGGACGGTGGACGATGGCGTAATCGGCCCGCAGCTTGTCGGCGGCCAGAAAACCGTAGAAATCCATCTGTTTCGCCACCTCCGCGAACGTTTGCCGGGCGGAATCTTTTCCCTGGAGCCGTTCCAGGGCCCGGGCATGCCAATAACGCCATCGGGTTTCATGCCTTTCCCCCGGCGAAAGACTTTCCAGAGCGTGCAGCACCCGGCCCCAGTTTCCCTCCCGCAATGCCGCTCGCACCTGCCAGCCATTCACGTCCCGGTCGCGGTCCGCCGCCGGGATGGCTGCCAACCACTCCCAGGCCCGGCGGTCATGACGCCAGGCCAGACGCAGACCGATGAAGCGGTCGACCCGGGAAACCTGTTCCAGCGTCAAATGGAAATTCGACCGTTCCCGCTCCCAGACCTCTATCGCCGCCTCCAGATCCTTGCGGGCCAACTGCATGATTCCGTCGCCGAAGATTTTTCCATCCCCGCTGAAAGGCTTCGGCCATAATGCGCATAAATGCTTTTTCGGATCGGCGTGAACCTTCAGCCAGAAAAAAGCCCGGTCACGCTCCCCCGCCGGCAACTGCCTGGCCAGATACTCCGCCAACCGGGTCTTGCCTTGCCCCAAAGCCAACTCGAAACGCCGCCAAATCAAATCCGGGGTGAGGTTGCCCGCCTGCTTCCAGGCCCGGAAAACCCGGTCACACGCCTTGGGCTGGGAATGGCCCACCAGCCACAGGCGCCGCGTTTCCCGCCACGCCTGCCCGATCCGTCCCAGGCGATACAAGGCCCAGGCATAGTGGCATTGCAGCGTCTTGTTTTCCAGATCCTGGTAATACCGGACGTATTCGCGCCAACGGCCTTTCTTTGCCAGGTGCCGGAGCAATCCGGCCCGGACGGGCCTGGCATAGCGGGTATCGGCATATTGCCGGAGGAAGCGGCCGATGGATTCTTCCTCGCCTGGATATTTCAGATAGTAACGATAATAGAGATAAGGCACCAAAGGGTAATCGCCCAGCTTGGCCAGCCAGGCGTGAAACTTGGACCGGTCACCCTTGGCCAGCGCCTGTTCGGCCTTGGCGAACCACGACCGCTGCCTCGCCAGGTCCGTGGCGCCCGCCTCCACACCCCAAGCCAGCAGCAAAAAGACGATCAACAAAATATTGCGCAATCATCCCACCCCCTAAACTTATAATAGTCCAAACCTGCACACCATTCGGATAGCAAGGATAAAAAGATGAAACACCTGCGACTCGCCACGGCCTTGATGATGGGTTCATCCGTCACAGAAGCGAGGGAAGCTGCGGCCCATCCCGTCTTGGATCTGACCGGCCACCCCATCGCCCTGTTCTGCCTGGGCCTTTTCATCATCGCCTACATCCTGGTGATGATGGAGGAGACCCTGGAACTCAGAAAGTCCAAGCCGGTATTGCTGGTCGCGGCCGTCATCTGGGTGTTGATCTCCGTTCTGGATCGCGGCCTCGGCATTCCCCAGGATCAGGTCAACAAACTGCTGCGCGCCGACCTGGTGGAATACGCCGAACTGTTTTTGTTTCTTCTGGTATCGACCACCTATGTCAACGTACTCGACGAACGCAACGTGTTCCGGGTACTGTGCGTCTGGCTGGCACGGCGGAACCTGAGCTACCGGAAATTGTTCTGGGTTCTGGGCATCGTCACCTTTCTGCTTTCCACCATCGTCAACAACCTGACCACCGTATTGATCGTCAGCACGGTGGTCATGATGATCGGCCGGGACAGTCCCCGCTTCATCACCCTCACCTGCCTGGTGGCGGTCTTCGCCTCCAATGCGGGCGGGGCCTTCAGCCCTTTCGGGGATATCACCACGCTGATGGTGTGGCAGGACGACAAGGTCGATTTCGATCAGTTCTTCCCCTTGTTCCTCCCGTCTTTGGTCAACTTCATCATTCCCGCGTTGTGTATTTTCCTGGCGGTTCCCCACGGTACCCCTCCCCTGACAGACGCCTGCGACGTGCAGGTCAAACGGGGCTCCTGGTTCATCCTGGCGCTGTTCCTGCTTTCGATCTTCATCGCCATCGTCTTCGAACAGTTCCTGGAGCTGCCCCCTTATCTGGGAATGATGATGGGCCTGAGTTTCCTGATGTTTTACGCCTACCGGCTGCAACGGCGGCGCAGGAATGAAAGTTTCGACCTGTTCCATCAGGTCCGCGACGTGGAGTGGGACACCCTTCTGTTTTTCTTCGGCGTGGTGTTCGCGGTGGGTGGACTGCGTTACCTGGGCTATCTGTCCCTGGCCTCGGAGGCCATCTATGAACAACTGGGACCGACCAGCGCCAACATCATCGTCGGGGTGATGTCGGCCATCATCGACAACGTTCCGGTGATGCTGGCGGTCCTGCAAATGGAGCCGGATATGGATCTGTTCCAGTGGCAGCTGGTGACACTGACCGCGGGCGTTGGCGGCTCCCTGCTGGCGGTGGGATCGGCAGCCGGTGTCGCCATGTTGGGCCAGGCCAGGGAATACTACACTTCCCTTTCCCACCTGCGATGGGCCCCCGCGATCCTGCTCGGCTACATCGCCAGTATCGCGGTGCATTTCTGGCTCAACGCACCCTGACCAGAAACGCCAACGGCACGGCCACAAGGCTGAGCGCGGCGGCTCCGGCAAACACCCATTGCGGCCCCAATGCCTCCCAGCCGACACCCGCCAGCCAACTGCCCGCCATCCCCCCGAGGCCGAAACTCAGGCTGCTGTAGAGCGCCTGCCCCTTGCCCTGATGCCGCATCCCGAAGCTGTCCCGCAAATAGTGGATGGCGACGGCATGATTGACCGCGAAGGTGGCGGCATGGAGCAATTGGGCCGCCGCCAGGATCCAAAGATCCTGCACTCCGAACCCGATGGCGAGCCAGCGTACCCCGCCCATGAAGATGGAAAGCAGCCACAAAGCCTTCAGAGAGATCCAGCGACGCAACCAGGGAAAGAGCAAAAAAAGCAGAATCTCGGCCACCACCCCCAGAGTCCACAGCCCACCGGTGAGCGAACCGGAATAGCCGTTTTCCCGCAGATAGATGGAATAAAAAACATAATAAGGTCCGTGCGCCGCCTGAATCAGGAAGACCACCAGCAGAAACGCCACCATCCCCGGACGCCACAGCAACCGCGACCACTTGACCGCCTCCCCTCCCTGGCCGGCCCGCCCCCGCTGCTCGGGCACCAGCAGGGTGGTCACCCAGATCAGCAACAACAGCACCGCCACCACCCAGGGCAACCCCCACGGGCCATACAGGTCGAGCGCGGCGCCCAGCCCCAGAACCGCCACGATGAAACCGACCGAACCCCAAAGACGGACCCAGGCGTAACGCGCCACGGCCTCGCGCAGGTACTGAAGCGTCACCGCCTCGAACTGGGACAAGGCGGCACTCCAGCACATGCCGAACGCCAGGATCCCTGCCAGGATTTCAAGATAGCGATCCGCCCCCAACATCGGCAGGAACAGCAGGAACGCCAGCAGGCAGACGCCTCTCACCCAGGCGAGGGGGCGCCCGCTGAGATCGGCGATCCAGCCCAACAGATTGGGCGCCAGGACTTTGGTCGCGGACAGCAACGCCATGGCGACGCCGATCCTGCCGGCATCCAATCCCAGATCCTTCAGATACAACCCCCAATAGGGCAACAAGGCACCCAGCGAGGCGAAATAGAAAAAATAAAACGCCGCCAGCCTGCCATAGGGAACGCGGCCTTGGGGAAGCACCTCCAGGCTCAGTCAGGTACCGCCGGAATGGGTGGCAAAGGCGGCTCCACCTCCTGGTTCTGGGCTCTGTGGCGCAGGCAGTGATCCATCAACACCAGCGCCATCATGGCCTCGGCGATGGGTGTGGCGCGAATGCCCACGCAGGGATCGTGACGGCCTTTGGTCACCACCTCCACCGGCCTGCCATGGATATCGACGCTGCGACCGGGGAGCCTCAGACTGGAAGTGGGCTTCAGGGCCAGATGCGCCACCACATCCTGACCGGAAGAAATGCCCCCCAAAATACCACCCGCATGGTTACTGAGAAAGCCTTCCGGGGTCATCTCGTCACGGAACTCCGTCCCCCTGGCCGCCACGCAAGCGAACCCATCGCCGATTTCCACGCCCTTGACGGCGTTGATGCTCATCATCGCCTTGGCAAGATCGGCATCGAGGCGATCGAAGACCGGCTCTCCCCAACCCGGCGGCACCCCTGTCGCCACTACGGTCACCTTGGCGCCGACAGAGTCCCCGGATTTCCTGAGCGCATCCATGAACGATTCCAGTTCTGCCACCTTGGCGGGATCGGGGCAAAAGAAAGGATTGTCTTCCACTCCTTCCCAGGACACCAGCTCCAGCTCGATCGGTCCCAACTGGGACAGGTAACCCCGGACCTCGACCCCCAACCGCTGGCGAAGATATTTCTTGGCGATGGCGCCCGCCGCCACCCGCATCGCCGTCTCCCGGGCCGAAGACCTGCCCCCGCCGCGGTAGTCGCGGAAACCGTATTTCCGGGTGTAGACATAATCGGCGTGGCCGGGACGGAAACGCTCTGCGATTTCCGAATAATCCTTGGAACGCTGATCCACGTTCTCGATCAAGAGGCCGATGGGGGTGCCGGTGGTCTTGCCCTCGAAAACTCCGGAGAGGATCTTCACCCGGTCCGGCTCGCGCCGCTGGGTGGTATGACGCGACTTGCCGGGCCGGCGCCGGTCCAGATCGCGCTGCAGATCCGCCTCGTTCAGCGCCAGGCCCGGCGGACAGCCATCGACGATGGCGCCCAGCGCCGGCCCATGACTCTCGCCAAAGGTGGTCACGGTAAATAGCTTTCCAAAAGTGTTGCCTGACATGAAATGTTTCCTTATGCAGTCTCGAATTCAGCCCGATATTGCAGCAGTTCCTCGGCGGTGAAGAGGAAAACGCCTTCTCCGCCGCGCCCCAGCTCCAGCCAACGGAATGGAATCCGGGGGAAACGCCGCTCCAACGCCGGGGCGCTGGCACCCACCTCCACCACCAACATCCCGTCTTCGGTCAAATGCGCACTCGCCTGGCGAAGGATTCTGCTGACGCAATCCAAACCCTCTTCCCCGCTTTTCAGCCCCAGTCCGGGTTCATTGTGGTATTCGGGCGGAAGCGCCTCCCACTCCGCTCGACCGACATAGGGAGGATTGCTGATGATCAACTCATAGCGCTTCCCTCCCAGTGCATCGAACAGGTCGGAACGAAGGGGACGCACCCTGCCTTCCAGTCCGTGACGCCCGATGTTGAGGGTGGCCACCTCGAGCGCCTCGCCGGACACATCCACCGCATCCACCTCGGCGCCCGGAAAAGCGTAGGCGCAGGCGATGGCGATACACCCGCTGCCGGTACAAAGATCCAGGATCCTGCGCGTTTCCACCCCATCCATCCAGGGAGAGAATCCTTGCTCGATCAGTTCGGCGATGGGAGAACGCGGCACCAACACCCGCTCGTCCACATAGAAACTCAAACCGCAGAACAAAGCCTCATGAGTCAGATAGGCGGCCGGCTTGCGGGTCTCGATGCGTCGCTCGATCATCTCCACCACCTGGGTTTTCTCCTCCGGCGTCAGCGCCGCCTCGAGATAAAAATCCGGAAGATCATAGGGCAAATGCAGCACGCTCAGAACCAGCGCCGCGGCCTCGTCCAGCGCGTTGTCGGTACCATGGCCGAAATACAGGCCGGCGGCGTTGAAACGGCTTGCCCCCCAGCGGATGAAATCGCGCAAGGTATGAAGATGATGCAGGGTCGCAGAATCGGTCATGACGGTTCCAGAATGATGGGAACAGCCATTATAGCGGATGTTGCAGGGCGTTCTTCTTCCGTGAATGTCAGATTATGGTCTATGCTAGGACTGATTTTCCGAATATCCAGGGGATCCCTCATGTCGTTGCCAACCAGACTCCTCATGCTGACGATTTACGCCCTGTTCTGCCTTCAGCTTCACGCCCAAGAGACCATGGAGGAGGATTTGTTCGCGGACGAAGAGGAAGAAACGATCAGCCTCGAAGCCGACGACGACGGTGAAACCGAAGAGACCCTGGATCTGGAGGAAGACGACACCGCCCTTTTCGAAACCGGGGCGGAGGAAGCGAAGGCGGAAAAGGCCTGGCCGGTCGATCTGGGGGGGGACGTGGGACTGGAATACCGCTTTTTCCACGACCATGGCCTCGACCAGGGGATGGATTACCACCACAACTTTTCTTTCTATCTGCAGCCGGAATTCGGTTATCGCTGGAACCAGGGGCGGCAATCGGTGGTTTTCAAGCCCTTCTGGCGTTACGACCGGAACGACAGCCGCAGAACCCATTTCGATATCCGCGAACTGGCCTGGCATGGCAACTGGGGAAGCTGGAGCGCCCATGTGGGGATCGACAAGGTCTTTTGGGGCGTGACCGAATCGCGTCACACCATCGACATCATCAATCAGACCGACCTCGTCGAAAACAGCGACACTGAAGACAAGCTCGGCCAACCCATGGTGCGCGTGGACTACAGCCACATGACCTGGGGCACCTTCAGCGTGTTCTATTTGCCGGTTTCCAGAATCGCCCTCTTTCCCGGCAAACAGGGCAGATTGCGTCCATTCCTGCCCATCTCCGCCTCCGCCGAGCACGCCGGCAACGCCAGCACCACCCACCAGGATTTCGCCCTCCGCTGGGCCCGCACCTTCGGCTACTGGGACATCGGCCTGGTCTATTTCCGCGGCGTCACCCGGGAACCGCGGTTTCGTCTCAATTTCACCCCCAACTGGCAGCCTTCCAGCCTGACCCCTGTCTACGAGGTGATCGACCAGGTCGGCCTGGATATCCAGGGCGTGACCGGCAACTGGCTGTGGAAATTCGAAGGCTTTCACCGGGCGGGACAGGGCAAGAGCTTCCAACAACTGACCGCCGGTTTCGAATACACCTTCAGCGGCGTTTTCGAGACCGGCGCCGACCTGGGATTCCTGGCGGAATTCCTGTACGACAACCGGGAGAACCAGCTCCCGCTGATCAATTTCGTCCCCTTCGAGGAAGATCTCTTCATCGGCACCCGGCTGGCGCTGAACGACGTTCAAAGCACCGAACTGCTGGCAGGCGTCACCATCGACCTGGACAACGCCACCACTTTCTACAATGTCGAGGCCAGCCGCCGGTTTGGCGAGCACTGGAAGGTCTATCTGGAATTCCGCGGCTTCGTCAACACCGACCCGGAAGACGCCGCTTATGTCTACCGCAACGAAAATTACATTCAGGCGGAACTACTTTACTATTTCTGAAACCGCCCGGCCGCGCTGCCGCAGAGGCAGGCCATGATGTCCCGGGCCGGATTCCGCCGGCTCGTCAAGGTGACCGGATAGGTTTTGTCCCCGGCCAAAAGGCGCACCACCCCCCCTTCCCTGAAAGGTTGCCAGGCCAGCAGCAATGTCGGTTCCCCTTCGCCGTGAAGCAACAATCCCCGTTGGCAGGCGCACGGCTGCGCGCTGCGGACCAGAGGCTGGACAGCCACAGGGACCACCTTGCCATGGAGCGCCTGAAGCTGTATCCCAACCGAGGGATCGTCGGGGCCGTTCCCCTCGATCCGGCTCACCACACCAAGGCCGGTGATTTCCCTGCCGCCGGCATCGAACACCGCCATCAGATCACCGATCTGCAGCGGCCGCCCCGTCACCTGCCACATCCCCCGACCGGTGGCCACAACCTTGACGCCGGACATCCTCTCGCCGCGGCACCGGTCGAAGATCGCATCCAGACCGACCTCCAGCTCGACCACATCGGCTGTCGGAATTTCAGCGACAGGCTCTGGAAGGTGCGACCAGATCCGGCGCCAATACGCCAGCAACGCCCTGGACACAGTGGTGTCGGGGTGCGCCACCCATTCGAATCGCCCCAGCGAGCTGGCCAGTTCCTCATGGTCATCCAGAAACGCCAACAAACCGGCAAGATCCAGCCGGACGCCCTCCCCCCCTTGCCGCCACTCGGCGGGCAAATCGCGACTACCTTCGACATACCAGCCTTCACCGCCATCCGTCCGCAGAGCCAGCAACGGCGCCCATTTTTCCACCATGGAATCGAGCGCCAGCCACTCCCGCGGCAATTGCCGCCAAGGATCGGTCAGACCCAAAAGCAAGATCTGCACGTATTCCCCTTCGAGGGTGGTGCGGGAATGATGACGGAGAAACCCCTTCCGTATCTTTTTTTGCGCGCACCCCGCCTCGAGGCCCAAACGGTACAGGGCATGCACATCCAGCCACAATCCCTCGGGGACAGGCCAATGGGTCAGCCCGGCCACCATCACGACCTGCCGCAGGCAGTGGAGCGCATCCACAACGGCGCCGGTTACTGCCCGGCCGGCGGTTTCTATCCATCGCCCATGGCCGCCAGCCAGCGCCCGCCACCCCGCTGCCAGCTGGCCCCATTGTGCCGCCTCGGCGGCCGGCAGCGGATAAGATCCGGGCAGCGGCCGGTCGTTCATCCAGTCCTGCAAGCCTTCGCCCACGGCAGCGGCCAGCTTTTCCGCCTCCACCGACCAGGCATGACGGGCAAGCTCCCGGGCACAGGCGGACAAGGCGGTTGGATCCCCCATGGCCGCGGAAATCCTTTCGGACAGCTCCGAAAGGGAAAGCGAAGGTTCGACCGACTCGAATTTCAGATAATGATAGTGTGTCATGACAGGAGTAATCCTCCAATGCTCATCCGAATGTTAGTACAAGCCCGGCGATAAGGAAGGAAAATCCACATGCCTCACCTGAACCGGGATCTGTGGCGGCTGGCCCTGCCCATGATCCTGTCGAACCTTTCCACTCCCCTGTTGGGCATGGCGGATACCGCCGTCGTGGGACATCTGGAGCACCCCTATTATCTGGGTGCGGTGGCCCTTGGCGGCACCCTCTTCAGCTTTCTGTATTGGGGGTTCGGCTTCCTTCGCATGGGCACCACCGGCCTGACCGCCCAGGCGCTGGGACGCGGCGACGAGGCGGAAATCACCGCCGCCCTGGCAAGGGCGCTGATACTCTCGCTGGTGATCGCCACCGCCCTGCTCGCCCTTCAGAAACCCATCTCCACCCTGGCGTTCAGACTGCTGGAAGCCAGCGCCCAGGCCGAACTCCATGGAAGGCGATATTTCTCCATCCGTATCCTCAGCGCCCCGGCGACCCTCGCCACCTATGCCTGCATCGGCTGGTTCATCGGGCTGCAGAACACCCGTATTCCCCTGTTTCTGATCCTGCTGGTCAATACCCTCAACATCGGCCTGGATTTCGTGTTCGTGTGGCACCTGAAGTGGCAGGTGGCTGGTGTCGCCGCCGCTTCGGTGCTGGCGGAATACACCGGCCTGATGATCGCTCTGATGCTGGTGGCAAGACAGCGGCGCAGCCTGTCGCCCCCCGGCTGGCCGAAAATACTTCACTGGCCGGCACTGCGGAAAATGTTCGCAGTCAATCTCCATCTATTCGTCCGTACCCTGCTGCTTATTTTCAGCTTCGCCTTCTTTACCGCCCAGAGCGCCCGCCTCGGCGACATCGTGCTCGCGGCCAACACCTTGTTGCTGAATCTGCAAAGCTTCATGGCCTATACCCTGGACGGCTTCGCCCACGCCGCCGAAGCCCTGGTGGGAAGAGCGCTGGGAAAACGGGATCCACGCCTGCTGCGAAGCACGATCACCCTCTCCGGACGTTGGACGATGCGCTTCGCCCTAGCGTTCAGTTTAACCTACAGCCTGTTCGGGGAAGGCATCATCCAGCTTTTGACCTCCCTGCCCCAGGTGCGGGAAGAAGCCGTGGCATACCTTCCCTGGGCCATACTTCTTCCGCCCCTCTCGGCGTGGAGCTTTCTTCTCGACGGCGTTTTCATCGGCCTCACCCGGGTGCGGGAGATGCGCAATGTCATGATCTTGAGTGTCATCGGCTTTTACCTGCCCTCGTGGTGGGCATTGCAACCGGCGGGCAACGCGGGGCTGTGGACGGCCTTCGCGATCTTCATGACCGCCAGGGCGCTCCTGATGGAAATGTACCGGCGCAGGATCCTCGCCAACCTTGGCCTCGAAACGACGAACTGACCGACTCTCGGCATGAAATTTCGAAAAATGGCCTCATCGTGCAAAATCCCCCGGATGCCGTCACCCGCCTGCCCTAACGATACGACTTCGATGAGTCACTCCCGGCGGAAATTTCCGCAAGCATTTTATTTTCACCTGCCATTCGATATAATGATCGACCTCTCCCGTGGTGGGTGTAGCTCAGTTGGTAGAGCCCTGGATTGTGATTCCAGTGGTCGCCGGTTCAAGTCCGGTCACCCACCCCACCTCTCCCGGGCCGTTAGCTCAGCTGGTAGAGCAGTGGACTCTTAATCCATTGGTCGAAGGTTCGAATCCTTCACGGCCCACCAAATACCCATCCCACAACATTCCATAACGTCTCACAGCCCGCATTCCAGCGGGCTTTTTCATGCTTGTTTATTCCCATAACGTCCCATAAGATTTCACTACATGCCCCCATTTTTGGGGGCACAACTGGGGGCATACGGGGGCACCCTGGGGGCATCAATTTTTCGGGAATCGAACCGGGGACCACCCGACGGGAGAAACGCCATGCCGCTGACCGTGACCGAAATCAGCGCCCCCGACATTCTGGCCGTGGCCCGTATCCAGGAAAAACGGGGTGCCATGGAGACCGCCCACCGCTGCATTCAGGTAATCGGCCAAGTGTTCCGTTACCATGGCCACCGGAGCGGTTCTGACCGATCCGACCCCGGCCTTGAAAGGGACATTGCCCCTGGTCAAGACTCGCCACATGGCCGCGCCCACTGATCCGGTCAAGGTGGGGGGAGCTGCTGCGGGTCATCGATGGCTTCAGCGGCAGCCCCGTGGTCAGTGTGGCCATCCGCCTGTTGCCCTATCTGGACGGGCTGCGGGATGGAGCCAACGTGGTGCCGATTGGAATCAAACGAGCGTAAGAGGTGCGCAATGACTTATTTAATCCATGCCCAATGGGACCAGGAAGCCGAGGTTTGGACTGCTACCAGTGACCAGGTGCCCGGCTTGGCCATCGAGGCCGAAACGATGGAAAAACTGGTGAAGCGGTTGCGGGAAGTGGTGCCCGAGTTGGTGCAACTCAATCAAACCACTCAAGCCGGGGAAGAGATCGTTTTTCAGTTACACAGTGAACGGCGCGAAGTGATCCAGCCGCATTGATATGGCTGATTTCACCCCGCGTCTGAAAAAGATTCTGTGTTCGGCTGGCTGTCGCTTCGTTCGCCAGGGACGCGGGGATCATGAAATCTGGTACAGCCCCATCAGCGGTATCCACTTCACCGTGGACAACAAGATCAAATCCCGGCATACCGCCAATGCCGTACTCAAACAGGCTGGGTTGAAGAAACAGTTTTGAGTTCCACCAGCGCCAGGGGGACGCCCCGAACACCTGGCCACCTCACCAAGCCCGCGCTGGCTTCCATTCATGAGGTTTTGCGTGGAAGATACGCTGATGGCCAAAGAAATCAAACCGCCGCCCGGTTTCGAGTGGCTGGAAGAAGACCCGCCCGAGGACAAGTGGATACCCTGACGCAAGTATCCAGCCAGGATCGCCGCTGTTGTTTACCCAAACGAAGATCCCGACAAAGCAAGACGCCGGGTGAAGGCCAAAATCCTACGCGCCATAAAGCCATGTCTTTCCATAACCGTTTAGAGAGAACGAAGGCATGGCAGAAGTCACAAATGCAATCGCCCGCCCCAGAGACGCCACATGCCGCGAGCACGGGCCACCACCCCAAGGGCATGGGCAAGTTCGGCGCTGTTACCTTCTTCCAGTACGGTCGTGAGATAAGCCGCGATGTCTTCCCGGTCACGCAAATGTTCGGCGGGGTCGAAGTCTGGAAGCGCTTGGATTTTGATCGGGTCAGTCACCAATCATCCCTCAGTGCCCCAGATATGCTATGCGGCCATCTGGATACGAACACCAATAGCTTTCAGAACCCGATGAATGGTAGGCCAATCCGGTTCGGCCTGACCGGAGAGAACAGCTTCCAGGTGAGCTTCATCGACGCCGGCATTTTTGGCCACCAGCGCGGAGCCCCGGTGGCGGATCACGTGGCCCAAGGCGACGAGGAAGACTTGGGGATCGTCGTCCAGGTAGGTTTCAGCCAGGTATTCGGGGATTTCCTCTTCCCGGAGGAACTCCATAGGATTGTATGGCTTTGTCTTCAGCATGGGATTTGCCTCCTACAGTTCCGCCACCATCTGGATGGCGCGTTGAATATCCTGCTGCTGGGTGGACTTGTCGCCACCGCACAGAAGCACGATGACTTGACCGCCACGCAAGCAGAAATACACCCGGTAGCCGGGGCCGGTGAAAATGCGCATCTCGAAGACCCCGCCACCGACAGGCTTCACGTCCCCCAGGTTTCCCGCCACGATGCGGTCTATCCGGCGGGCGATGGCCCGCGCCGCCCGGCGGTCTTTGAGCCGGGCCACCCAGCGGCTGAAGGTATCGGTCATGATCTAGTGTCTCCCCAATTTTCCCAAGCGGTCAGCGCAAGGCATTGATATACGGATAAAAAGGGGTTCAAAACGAGAGGATCGGGGTTCCTGATCGGGTAAAATGTGTATAGCAATAACCCATTGA
>JALSIB010000011.1 GCA_026981855.1 Methylothermaceae bacterium
ATCTTTTACCACTGGTGGCGGCGACACCCCGCTCCTGGCATCACTGACCCTCCCATTGACGACCTTTTCAACGAATCCGGTGGCTTGTTGGCGGGAATCAGGTGAAAAAATGGGGAGACGCCAGGGTGAGTACACCTTGAAAAATTCAAGGGATGTGTGATTGGATGGGATAAGGAAGTTCCGGGCGTGGTTTTCTGTGGAATTCAAGGGAAAAAGACAAGGCGGATTTGAACGATCCCAAAGTTGGGGACGAGATTCTGAAGCTGACCAAGGAAGCGCGCGAGAATCTGGAAATCGCCCAGCTTCTTGGGTATGGCAAGAAAAAGGATTACAAGCTCCTGTATAAAGCCATCGGTGCTCTTGAAAAGACCATCAAATCCAAGCGGCATGGCGGGGGACTTTGGGACAAAGTTGAGCAAGAGCTCGAATCTCTCAAGGGTAAAATCAGCCAAATCGGCAAAAAACACTGATCCTTAAAAAGGGACGGGTGGGCTTCGTGGTCCATCCGTCTTTTCCGACATCGGATTTGCAAGTGGCCGTCCACCGACAAGTTGCGGTCCGGTGTCGCAAGGGGATTCGGTTATACTGCGGGAACCACCGGAGTCCTTGAGGAGGCGCGAAAATGCACATCGAATTTCACGGTGCGGCAGGGGGGGTGACCGCTTCCTGCCATTTGATCGAGGTGGCGGACAAGAGGATTTTGGTCGACTGCGGCATGTATCAGGGCAGTCGGGAGTTGGAGGAGGAGAACGCCGAGCCGTTCGGATTCGATCCCGAAACCATCGACTACGTCCTTCTCACCCATGCCCATCTCGATCATTGTGGCCGCTTGCCATTGTTGGTGAAGCGTGGTTTTCGCGGTGAAATCCTCACCACCGGCGCCAGCCGGGATCTGGCCAAACTCGTCATGATGGACGCCGCGCACCTGGCCGAGGAGGAGGCCAGGCGCAAGACCCATCAAGCGCGCCTTGCAGGCAGCAAGGAAACGATCGAACCCCTGTATTCCATGCTGGATGTGTTCGATGCCCTCGATTATTTTGGCAGACGGATCGACTACAACCAGCCGACCCGGATTTGCAAGGGAATCCGGGTCACCTTCATCGATGCCGGCCATATTCTGGGATCGGCCTGCATTCTGCTCCATTTGCACGAGGAATCGCGGCGGTTGAAACTCCTTTTCTCGGGTGATCTCGGGAACAAGGGCAGGCCCATTCTGCGCGATCCTTCCCGCCCTCCCCGGGCCGATGTGGTGGTGATGGAAGCCACCTATGGCAACCGCTGTCATAAGCCGGTTCCACCCTCGGTGGAGGAACTTTACCGGGCGATCCTCAATACGTTCGAGCGGGGCGGTAACGTGATCATCCCCACTTTTGCCTTGGAGCGGGCCCAGGAGATCCTCTACTTTCTGCGCGAAGGGATCGAACAGAAAAAAATCCCCCGCTATCTGCCCGTATTTCTCGATTCTCCCATGGCCATTTCCGCCACCGAAATTTTCCGCCGTCATCCGGAATGTTACGATCGGGAAACCTGCACCCTCTTCTGTGAAGGCAACGACCCCTTCGACTTGCCGGAATTGCATTTCACCCGTGAGACGGCCGAATCGATGCGCCTCAACCAAATCGACTCTGGCGCTGTGATCATGGCGGGATCGGGTATGTGTACCGGAGGGCGGGTCCGGCATCATCTCAAGCACAATCTGGCCAGACCGGAATGCAGCGTCATCTTTGTGGGCTATGCCGCCCGTGGGACCTTGGCGCGGGCCATCATCGACGGCGCCAAAACGGTACGCATCTTTGGCCGGGAGATCCCGGTCAATGCAAGCATTTATACCATCGGTGGATTTTCCGCCCACGCGGATCAGAAGGAATTGCTGGCTTGGCACCGCCATACCGGCACACCGCGAAAAACCTTTCTGGTTCACGGTGAGAATGCTGCCCTGACGACCCTGGCGGAAAAACTGCAACCTTCGCCAGTGGAAATCCCCCGTCTTCACCAGATTTATCCTCTGTAAACAAGTGGATTCATATACCTTTTATGTGAAGGCGTTCATTGGCGTATTGGCGGTCGTCAATCCCCTTGGCGCCGTGCCGGTCTTTCTGGTCTTGACCGCTGGCCGGGCTCACAGAGAGAAAACGGCCACTGCCCGCGTGGCCGCCTTCACCGTTTTTCTGGTGCTTCTGGTTTCGATCTGGATGGGGGATGAGATATTGCGGCTTTTCGGGATCAGTGTCGCCGCTTTCCGGGTTGGAGGGGGGCTTTTGATTCTGCTGATGGCGATTGCCATGCTTCATGCGCGCCAAAGCCATGCGGCCCATACCGCTGATGAAGCCGAGGAAGCTTCTACCCAAGAAAGCGTCGCTGTGGTGCCATTGGGAATTCCGTTGATGGCAGGGCCCGGCGCGATCAGCCTGGTCATCGTGATGGCCCATCAAATCCCGAACTGGCTCGATCGCCTTTGGTTGAGCCTGTGTGTGGCGGGGGTGGGGCTGTTGGTATGGTTGGCCCTGCATTTGGCCGAGCCCATCGGTAATGCCCTGGGGGTGACGGGGCTCAATATCATGATCCGAATCATGGGGTTGCTGCTGGCCGCCATCGGTGCGCAGATTTTGTTTGAAGGGGGAGTGGCGCTGGTGTTGAAATTGTTGCCAACAGGATGAACGACCACCTATATGAAGAGGAGCAATGCTTTATGGGGTGTTTGCGCTCGAACCGTATCTGGTTTCTGGGAATATGGACTCTGCTTATATTGGTGGGATGTCAAAGCCATCCTGCTGTGGATTCTTCACCTTTGACGGTGCCGCAGATCGTGGCGATGAGCAGGGAGGGGGTTCCCGCGGAGGAAATCATCGGCAGGATTCAACGTTCCCGGGTGATCTACC
This sequence comes from Methylothermaceae bacterium, assembly GCA_026981855.1. Lineage (GTDB taxonomy): Bacteria > Pseudomonadota > Gammaproteobacteria > Methylococcales > Methylothermaceae > Methylohalobius. Next base: position 2,880 of record JALSIB010000011.1, read on the forward strand.
GCTTGTTACCAAACCAGCTTGAAAATCTTCGCAGAAAAGGGGTGTCCGATCAGGTTTTGGCCTTTATCCAGAATAGTTACCGTTCCGCCCTGCAACGCTATCCCGAACTGCGGGATTGGGACAGTTGGAGCCTCTATGAGGGATACTGGTACGCCAGTCCGGGGGATGGGGGGGCGGCGTCCTGGTTTGAAGAGGAATGAGCTGTCCACCATCAAGTGATGGTCGAGGGCATGGCCCGTTTAGAAAGCTCTGCCGGCCTGAGTAGGTTTTTTCATGCCGATCAGATCATTATTTTTTTGTTTCCTTCAGCATTTGTCTCGTCTTGGGTGTCAATACCCAGATTGCCGAGCATTTCTGGCGGATTGGGCATTGATTGCACACCGGGATACAGGTAGGGGAGGCGGAGTGAAGATAGCCGGTCTTTTCCAATGTTTTCACCATCTGCCGCACTAAAGTGTTGGAGACCCCCAAACGCTTCGCCAGCCTGCGCATATCGGATTCCTTTCCCTTGGCGATTTCTGCCAGCACGCTTTTGAGCATTTCAATTTCAGATGAGTTTCAGCATCACCTGATACACGGTGATTCCCAATAGAATTGCGAGCATCAAGGTCACTACGATATCGAACAAAGTCCAACGCAGGCTTCGGGTTTCCTGGTAGATGGTGACGGTGGTTGCAAGACAGGGAAGATAGATCATCATCACCACCAGAAATGCCACGGCGGTGGGAATGGGGATGGTTCGCGCCAGAATTTCCCGCAGGGCCGTGCCTTCTCCGCTATATAACACACCGAGCGTGGCCACCACGTTTTCCTTGGCGACGAAACCCGTCAATAGTGCCATCAACAGGCGCCAGTCCATTCCCAGCAACTCACCTATGGGAGACAATCCTCTTCCCACCACGGCCAGCCAGCTGTGCTCGATTCCAGGGCCGGGAAAGTTGCTCAAGATCCAGATGATCACCGCCATCATCAGAATGATGCCACCTGCCCGGCGCAGGAAGGCCAGACAATGATGCCAGACATCGAGCAGCACGGTTTTCCAATTGGGAGCGTGGTAGAGCGGTAATTCCATGATGAAAGCCTCCTGGTGGCCGTGGAACAAGAGACGGTGAAACAACGCCCCTAGAATCATCACCAAGAACAGATTGAACACTACCAGACCGGTGGCGACCAAAGTGGCCCGGCTGCCGAAGAAGATGGGGGTGAGGAAGGCCAACACTCCCAGCCGGGCGCTACAAGGTACCAGCGGGATGAGGAGAATGGTCAACAGGCGGTTTAAGGGGGATTCCAGGATCCGGGTTCCCATCACGGCGGGAACGTTACATCCGAATCCCAGGAACAAAGGAAGAAAACTCTTGCCATGCAATCCCATCAGATGCATGCAACGGTCGACCATGTATGCCGCTCTCGCCAGATAACCGCTGTCTTCGAGGATTGCCATGAAAGTGAAAAATACCGCCAGGATGGGCAGGAAAGTCAGCACCGTCCCTGCTCCACCCAGAACGCCTTCCGACGCCAGTGCTGTCACCCACGAAGGTGCATGGCCTGACATCTCGTGGTTTACCCACCGTTGGGCCAGAAGGATCAGGTGGTTTTCCAGCCATTCCTGGAGTGGCAGAGCGATAGTGTAGGTGAGTAAAAACACCGAACCCAGTACGCTGATCAGTATGACCCAGCCCCATAAGGGGTGGATCGCAATCCGGTCCAGGCGGTCTGTCATGCTGATCCGGCCGCCTTGAATTTCATGAACCGCCGCTTTCAGAAGGCGGGCGATCCACTCGTAGCGGCTGCCCACGATGGCCAGTACCGAATCCTCGTGGGGATGCATGAAATCGGAGAGTTCAGACCAACAGTCTGGCGGAATCCATGATTTGACCTTGGCGGTGATCTCCAGGTCACCTTCAAGCAATTTGAGGGCCACCCAATCCACAGGATAAGGATCGGGGACATGGTTTCCGATCTTTGCTTCAATTTCTTGTCGAAGCTTTTCGAAAGGGGGCTTCAAAGCGGGAGGTTTCGGCTGGAAAGGACGCTTTCCAGCGGCGGTGTCCACCACGGCCTCCACGAGTTCCCGCACCCCCTGGTTGCGGCTGGCGGCCATTGGGATCACTGGAAGACCCAACGCCGTCTCGAGTATGCGGGGCTCGATATGAATGCCTTCTTCCTCGGAGAGATCCATCATGTTGACGGCGAGCACCACCTTCACTGGCAGAGCCAGAATTTCCGCCAGCAGATAAAGCCCCCTTTCAAGATGGGTGGCATCCACCACCACGACCACGACATCAGGTTTTTCCTGGATGATGAAATCCCGGCTGATGCGTTCTTCCTGAGAATTGGCGGTAAGACTATAGGCCCCGGGAAGGTCGATGATCTCGAGCACGACATCATCGTCCACGCGATGGTGCCCTACCTTTTTCTCCACTGTCTTGCCCGGCCAGTTACCCACGTGCTGGTTCAACCCGGTGAGGAGATTGAAGATGGTGCTTTTGCCGACATTGGGCTGTCCTGCCAAGGCTACCAGATAACGTTTGGGCTCTGGCACCGTGCAGCTGGTATCGGCCATTTCGGGTGAGACCAGACCCTGGCGGGAAACATAGACCTTTTCCGCCTCTCCTCTTCCCAGTACTACCCGGGTTTCATGGCTACACACCACCACGGCTCCATGGTTCTGCAATACTTCCAGACAGACGCCGGGACGAATGCCCAGAGCGGCCATCCGGCTCAGGAAGGTCGGACCGCCGTGGAGATGCTCGATCCTGACTCGTTCGCCAGTCCGGACTTGTGATAGAACCAATGATGAATCGTTCATGACATCATCCAATCACGGAGTTGTTGATTCATATCCTACATGGAAATCAGGGCTTAAGGTGCCTTGTCGGATTTCCACTTCGGTGGTGTCAGGCGAGTGCAAAAGCGTTCCGTGGTTTGTAAATTCGAGAGACGCCATAAGGTCATGTCAGGGTACACTTTGGACCTATTGCGTAAAGTTGGAAATCGTTTTTTGACCCAGAGGTTCCTTTCAGATGATGTCTCGTTTTCGGCGTTGGTTGCCGGTAATGATCGCCTGCCTGCTTCTTGCCACGGTGTTTGGGATTCATTATTTCCAATCACGGATGAAGGCCCGGTCCATGCGCCCGCCCCCGCCGCCGACCGTCGCGGTCAGTCGGGTGAGAAAGGAAATCTGGAAGCGAGCGCTATGGGCGGTCGGTGGTTTGACTGCCAGTGCCGCCGTGGAGGTCAGTGGAGAACTGGCGGGCAAGGTGGTGGACATCGGCTTTACTTCCGGCCAAGGCGTTGAGGCGGGGCAGGTATTGGTCCGGCTGGACACGACCGTCGAGCGGGCCGAACTCGATGCCTTGATGGCCGCCGCAGAGCTGGCGCGCCTGGAGCTGGCGCGGGTGGCCAAACTGCGTGAGCGGAAATTTACCTCCCAGGCGGACTACGATGCCGCCAAAGCGCGTCTGGAGGAAGCGCGGGCCCGTGTCAGGGCGAAACGGGCCAGCATCGCCAAAAAATCTATTCGTGCTTCCTTCAGTGGGTTTCTGGGCGTGCGCCGGGTCGATCTCGGTCAGTATCTGGGTGCTGGCATGCCGGTGGTCACTTTGACGGCACTGGATCCCATCTATGCCGATTTCACCCTGCCGCAACGCCACCTTCCCCGCCTCGATGTCGGGTTGGCGGTGCAGATACAGGTTTCGGCTTATCCCGGGAGAGAGTTTGCCGGGAAGATCCAGGTCATCGAGCCGGGATTGGATGTCGCTTCCCGCAACGTTCGGATACGGGCGGTATTGGACAATCCGGAAAGGCGATTGCGCCCCGGGATGTTTGCCAATGTCGTGATACGACTGCCGGAGAGGAGAGAGGTTTTGACGCTTCCGGAGACGGCCGTGGTTTTCCGCCCCTATGGAAACGCCGTATACGTGGTCGCAGCCGAGGGAGACAAGCGCATCGTCAGCTTGAGGCCGGTCGAGACGGGCGAGCGCCGGGAAGGGCGGGTCGAGATCGTGAAGGGGGTTGCGGTCGGTGAAATCGTCGTCGCTGCCGGCCAGTTGAAGCTTCATCCAGGCATGGAGGTGGTGGTGGATTCCCTGCCCGCACCGGCTGAAGGGGAAGCGCCGTGAATTTCACCGATCTGTTCGTTCGCCGGCCGGTTCTCTCCAGTGTGGTCAGCCTGCTGATTCTGGTGGTGGGGCTGCGTTCCCTGTTGTCCCTGGAGGTGCGTCAGTACCCTGCGACCCGGGATTCGGTGGTGACGGTCACGACCGCCTATCCCGGCGCCAGCAGCGATCTGATCCAGGGGTTCATCACCTCGCCCTTGCAGCAGGCGATTGCCCAGGCGGATGGAATCGATTATCTCTCTTCTTCGAGCCGCCAGGGCGTTTCGGTCATCGAGGCCCATATGCGGCTGAATTACGATCCCAATGCCGCCGTCGCCGAGATCCAGGCCAAGGTGGCCAGTCAGCGGGGGGCCTTGCCGGAGGAGGCCGAGGATCCTGTCATCGACGTACGGGTTGGCGACCGAACCGCATTGATGTACCTGGCTTTCTATAGCGATGTCATGACCGCGCCCCAGATCACCGACTATCTGTTACGGGTGGTGCAGCCCAGATTGCAGGCAGTGCAAGGGGTGGGGCGTGCCGAGTTATTGGGAAAACGCCGCTTTGCTATGCGGATCTGGCTCGATCCCGACAAGATGGCGGGATTGGGGGTGAGTGCGGAGCAGGTCGTCGGGGCCTTGCGGGACAACAATTATCTCTCCAGTGCCGGCAAGATCCAGGGGCGCTATGTCGCCATCGACCTCCGCGCCACCACCGATGTGGGCCGGGTGGAGGCGTTTCGCCGGTTGGTGGTGGGCAGGCGGGGGCGGACCCTGGTCTATCTGGAGGATATCGCGGACCTCGAACTGGGCGCCGAGGATTACGAAAGTATCAACTGGTTCCAGGGGCGGGAGGCGGTGTTCATGGCGATCGAACAGGTGCCGGGCGCCAATCCCCTGGATGTGGCGGAACGGGTTCATGACGCTTTCGGGAAGCTTGCGAAGCGCTTGCCGCAAGGGCTGGAGGCGGATCTTCCCTACGACGCCAGCGAATACATCGAAGCTTCCATTCGCGAAGTCGCGCGAACGCTTGCCGAAGCGGTGCTGATCGTGGTGGGAGTGATCTTTCTCTTCCTGGGCTCCGGGCGCGCCGCCCTGGTTCCGGCGCTGGCGGTGCCGCTGTCGCTGGTGGGTGGTGCTTTCGTGATGCTGCTGATGGGGTTTTCCATCAACCTGCTGACACTCCTCGCCATGGTGCTTGCCATCGGTTTGGTGGTGGACGACGCGATCGTGGTGGTGGAGAACGTTCACCGCCATATCGAGGCGGGGCAGACGCCGTTCCGGGCCGCCCTGCTGGGAGCGCGGGAATTGGGGCTCCCCATCCTGGCGATGACCACGACCCTGATCGCGGTCTATGCCCCCATCGGGTTCATGGGCGGACTGGTGGGGACGTTGTTCACCGAGTTTGCCTTCACCCTGGCGGGAGCAGTGTTGATTTCGGGGGTGGTGGCGTTGACCCTCTCTCCCATGCTCAGCGCCCGGGTGCTCAAGCCGGCCCGCTCGGAAGGCAGATTCGAGCGCCTGGTGGGTGGAATACTCGCGGGGCTTGCCCGCCGCTATCGGCTGTTGCTGCATGAGGCCCTGTCGTTTCCAGCCGCAATCGTCGTATTCGCCGCTTTGGTGGTGCTGAGCCTCTACTTCATGTTCCAGGCCACCGCCAAGGAGCTGGCACCGGTGGAGGATCAGAGCATTCTGTTCGTGCGCGCCCTGGGTCCACAGACCGCCACGCTGGATTACAATCGCCTGTACGCCAGGCAATTGCTGGAAGCGTTCGAGGGCTTTCCCCAATACAACAAAAGTTTTTTCATTCTCGGATTCGGCGGCGAGACGCGGCTGGTGTTCGGTGGCTTCAAAATGCCGCCACCTTCCGAACGCCACCGTTCGCAGATGGAGATCCAGCCGCTGTTGCAGAGAGCGGTCGGGCGGGTGGCCGGGTTTCGCACCGTGGTGTTTCCAAAACCAACGCTTCCAGGTTCCGGAGGTGGACTGGCCATCCAGTTCGTCCTGACCACCTCCGGCACTTATGCGGAATTGGACCGGATGGCCGATGAACTGCTCGCCCGCGCCCAAGGCAGCGGGTTGTTCGCGTTTTTGCAAAAGAGCATCGAGATCGACCGGCCGCGGCTGACCCTGCTGATCGACCGCGAATTGGCCGGAGAGCTGGGTATTTCCATGAAAGAGATTGGCCAGAGCCTCTCTTCCTGGCTGGGGGAAGGTTACATCAACCGCTTCAATCTGGAAGGGCGCAGCTACAAGGTGATTCCACGGGTTCCCAATGATTTCCGGGCCACCGCCGCCGCTTTCGAGCACTACTACCTCGAGATCCCGGGGGACGGGAAGGTGCCGCTGGCGGCGGTGGTCAGGTTGCAATCGACAGTCGAACCGGGGCAGAGAACCCAGTTCCAGCAGCAGAACAGCGTCACGCTGGAAGGGCAGCCGATGCCAGGGGTCACTTTGGGAACGGGACTGGCGTTTCTGGAAAGCCAGGCGGAGGCCTTGTTCAACCGGGAATTCGGCTGGGACTATACCGGCCAGTCGCGTCAATATATGCAGCAGGGGAGCGCGCTGGTGGTGACTTTTTTCCTCTCGCTGCTGGTGATCTACCTGGTGTTGGCGGCACAGTTCGAAAGCTGGCGCGACCCGTTCGTCATTCTGATGTCGGTACCGGTGTCGCTGGCGGGTGCTTTGGCCTTCCTGATGCTGGGTGTGGCGACACTCAATATCTATACTCAGGTGGGACTGATAACCTTGATTGGCCTGACGGCCAAAAACGGCATTTTGATCGTCGAATTCGCCAATCAGCTCCGCCGCCGCGAAGGGTTGAACGTCAGAGAGGCGGTGGAAAAGGCCGCCGCCATCCGGTTGCGGCCGGTGTTGATGACCACCGTCTCCATGATGGTGGGGGTGATTCCGCTGCTGACCGCCACAGGCCCGGGAGCCGTCAGCCGTTTCGATATCGGGCTGGTGGTCGCCAGCGGACTGGGGATCGGCACCCTGTTCGTGGTGCCGGCGTTTTATCTCGTTTGGTCTGGGCGGACGGCTTCATGAGGTCGTCGTGGAGGATCAATACAACCGGTGGCGAAACAGCCACGCCGCGAGGGTGAGGTTGAAGACGCCTATGAGGGCCATGGGCCAGAACATGGGCCAGAGGATCGGGAAGGGACTGTCGGCCAGGAAGGTGCTGCGTACGATGATCAAAAAATAACGCATGGGATTGAGATAGGTGATCTGTTGCACCATCTCCGGCATGTTCTCGATCGGAGTGGCGAAGCCGGACAGGATCACCGCCGGGACGATGAACAGGAAGGCGCCCAGCAGCCCTTGTTGCTGGGTCACCGACAGGGAAGAAATCATCAGGCCGACCCCGATGGCCGCCAGCAGATAGAATGACATGCCGGCATAGAGGATCCACCACTGGCCGCGGAAAGGAACCCCGAACCAGAAGATGGCGAAAACCACGATCAGGCTTCCCTCCACCATTCCAATGATGAAAGGGGGGATCGATTTGCCCAGCAGAATTTCGAAGGGTGTGAGGGGGGTGACCAGGAGCTGATCGAAAGTGCCTTGTTCGCGCTCCCGCGCCACCGTCAGGGCGGTGGTTACCATGGTGACCACCAGGGTGAGCAGGGCGACGATTCCGGGCACGATGAACCAACGGCTTTGCAGGTTCTCGTTGAACCAGGCGCGGCTTTCCACGAAGGCCGGAGGGGCGGCTTTTCCCCGTCTTTCCAGCCACTGGATGTTGATCCCGGCCAGAATGGCGCGCAGGTATCCCAAAGTGATCAAGGCGGTGTTGGAATTGCGGCCGTCGATGATGATCTGGACCGGGGCGCTGTCACCGCGGGCTTGGTTTTCGCTGAAGCGGGGACCGAAATGGATCACGAACAGCACTTCCCGCCGGTCGATGAGGGGGGCGATATCCCGGTCGTGTCTGATCCGCGCCGTCTCGGTGAAAACGGTTGAACCGCGCAGCCGGGCCAGCAGTTGGCGGGATAATTCCCCCTTGTCCTCGTTGTAGACGGCATAGGGGATATCGTTGAGATCGAAGGTGGCGGCATAGCCGAACACCAGCAGCTGCACCAGCGGCGGAGCGATGACCACGAAACGGCTGCGCTTGTCCTTGAACAGGGCGAGGAATTCCTTGACGATCAGAAACCAGACGCGGTGAAACACATTCACTCCAGCCGTTTGTGCGACAACTGCCGGGTTCTCCCGAGGAAGAAGGCGGCCATGATCACCAGAGCCAGCAGGTTGGGCCAGATGACGGAGTGGATATCGCCTGCCAGAAATACCGTCTGCAAAATGGCGACATAATAACGTGCCGGCACCAGATGGGTGATCCATTGAATCACCGTGGGCATGTCATGAATTTCGAAGATGAATCCCGAGAGGATGAAGGCCGGCAGGAAGGTGACGATGATGGCGATCTGACCGGCGACGAACTGGTTCTTGGAAACCGTGGAAATCAGCAGTCCCATTCCCAGCGATACCAGGAGAAATACGGACGAGCCCAGCCACAACAGCCAGAATGAGCCGCGCATGGGTACCTCGAACAGTTCCGTGGCCATGGCCACCGACAACAGCAGCCCGCCGGTACCCAGGAGGAAATAAGGGATGAGCTTTCCGAGTAGGATTTCCCCCATCGTCACCGGCGTCGACATCAAGGCTTCCATGGTGCCGCGCTCCCATTCCCGGGCCACCACCAGCGAGGTGAGCAGGGCGCCGATCAGGGTCATGATCACGGCGATCAAACCGGGCACCAGAAAATTGCGGCTCTTCACCGCCGCGTTGTACCAGATCCTGTGCTCCAGCTCTACCGGCAGACTCAGGGCGGTCCGGGTCATCCCGGAGCGCTTTTGCAACCATTGGAACCAAGTGCCGGTGACATAGCCTTCCACCAGTCTGGCGGTATTGGCGTCGATGCCGTTGACGATCAGCTGAATCGGTGCCCCTTTTTCTCCTTTGAGGCGGCGGGCGAAATCCTCCCTCAAGCGCAGGATGCCCAGTACCTCACCGGACATCAGCAGCGCTTCCGCCGTTTCCATCGATGCCGTGGGGACGGGAACGAAATAGTCGGAATGATAGAAGCCGCGGGTGAAGCTTTCGGCTTCGGTGCTCGGGTATTCCACCACCAGCGCCAGCGGGACGTGTCTGGCGTCGAGGGAAACCCCGTAACCGAAGAGCAGCAGCAGCACCACGGGCAACACGAAAGCGATGGCGATGCTGGAGGGATCACGAACTATCTGGATGAACTCCTTGCGGATCAAGGCGGCCAGGCGTCGGCTCAAAGTCGTCTTCCTGTGATGGAACGTCTTCTGATCATACACTGTGATCAAATCACGGAGAACCGGAAAAAACCGATTTTCTACGGCGCACTTCGAGTCGGTGCCCCTTTGTTCAATCCTCCTCATGAACTGGTTTGGACTGTGGCGCCGATCAACCGAATGAAGGCGTCTTCCAAAGTGGGGGTGGGGTTGTCCGCCGTTTCGGCGTGACGGCGTATCTCGGCGGGAGTCCCTTCGGCAAGGATGGTGCCGGCCTGCATGATCACCAGGCGGTCGCAGTATTCCGCTTCCTCCATGAAGTGGGTGGTGACCATCACGGTGACCTTTTGTTCGGCCAGGGCGTTGATTCGTCGCCAGAATTCCCGTCTGGCGAGGGGATCGACGCCGGAGGTGGGTTCGTCGAGAAACAGGATGTCCGGTTGATGAAGCAGGGCGCAGGCCATCGCCAGGCGTTGCTTGTAACCCAGGGGAAGGTCCACGGCTTTGTGGGCGACGAACGGGGTCAGGTCGAAGGTATTAAGGGCCCAATCGAGCCGTTGCTTGCGCACCGGCCGCTTCAACCCATAGACGCCACTGAAAAAAGTGAGGTTTTCCTCCACACTGAGTTGGCCGTAGAGAGAGAATTTTTGCGCCATGTAGCCCAGCCGCGCGCGGGCCTTGGCCGGCGCCCGGCGCAGATCCACACCGGCCACCCGGGCTTTCCCTTCGCTGACGGGCAGCAACCCGCACAGCATCCGGAAGGTCGTGGTCTTGCCGGCGCCGTTGGCGCCCAGCAGGCCGAAGACTTCTCCCCGCCCGACCTCGAAGCTGATGTCTTTGACCGCATAGAAGTTTCCGAAGCGGCGTTTCAGGTGTTCCACCACGATGACCGGTTCGTCTTTCCCGGCCGCCCGCCTGGCGGGCAATGTGAGTGCCCGCTTCTCGGGGCGCGGAGACAGCTGTGCGAGGGTGCCGACGAAATAGTCCTCCAGATTCGGGGTGGCGGGAGAGATGTCGATCAAAGCCGGTATTTCTAGGGTGGGGAGGGCGGGCGTGCGGGTGATGATTCGAACGCCTTCCGCCTGGACGACCGAATCGACGATTTCCGGTACCGCGTACAGGTTCTTTTGCAGCCTGCGTCTCAATGATGCGGGTGCGCGTACCTGATACACCCGGCCCTCCATTCGGCGTCGGAAATCATCGGGCGGCCCTTGCCCCATCGGACGTCCCCGGTGGATGAGGATGACCTCCTGGCAACGCTCGGCTTCGTCCAGATAAGCGGTACTCAACAGTACCGTCAGTCCACCGCTTCGCACCTGGCTGTAGAGGATTTGCCACAATTCCCTGCGGGAAACCGGATCCACCCCCACGGTGGGTTCGTCCAACAGGAGCAGACGTGGGTTGCCCACCAGGACACACGCCAATCCCAGCTTCTGTTTCATTCCGCCCGACAGATGTCCCGCCAGACGTCTGGTGAAGGGGGCCAGACCCGTCATTTGGAGCAGAGCCCGATATCTGTCTTTCCTGGCTTCCCGTTCCAGACCCTGAAGATCGGCGTAAAGATCGAGATTCTCCTCGACGGTCATATCCTCGTACAAGCCGAATCGCTGGGGCATATACCCCAATTGACGCTGGATTCGTGATGTATCCGTCGTGGTATCGAGGTCAAAGACCTGTATCCGCCCCCGGTCGGGTTCCAGGAGACCGGCTATCAGGCGTATCAGGGTGGTCTTGCCGGCTCCGTCCGGGCCGACCAGGCCGGTCACTGCGGACTTCGCCAGGACGGCGCTGAAGTTCTCCAGGGCGGTGCAGGAACCGCCGAAGGACTTGTGGACGCCCTGGATGTGAACGGCAGGTTCAGCCCTCATGGGAACCGGTGCGTTCCGCGTCGCGGCAGGGGGCGGACTGGCTCTCCCCCTGTGGGCCGAGGGGAATCAGTGCGGTGACGGGCATCCCCAGACGAAGTTCACCTTCCGGATTGCAGGCGAAGACTCGGACCTCGTACACCAGGTGGGTACGCAGCGCTTCGGTCTGCACGGTCTTTGGGGTGAATTCGGCGGTCGGGGAGATATAACCGATCCAACCGCGATAACGCTTGCCTGGAAAGCTGTCGGTGGTGATTTCAGCCGCCATGCCGGGGCGGATTTTTCCCAGATTGGGTTCCGAAACATATACCCTGGCCCACAAAGGATCGACCAGCGCCAGCGTGTAGACGGGGCGCAAGGGAGTGGCGATGTCGCCGGGTTCGAGAATGCGGTCACGGATGATGCCATCGGCCGGGGCATAGAGCCGGGCGTCTTCGAGTTCGTGTCGGGCCAGTATCAGCTGAGCGCGGAGGGAAGCCAACCGCGCTCTGGCGGCGGCGATGTCTTCCTTGCGCGGCCCTTCTATGGCAAGACTCAAAGCTTGTTCGGCGGCCTTGCGGCGGGCGGTGGCGGCCTGCAGGGCCGTTCTGGCGTTGTCCACTTCCTCCCTGGAGATCAATTTACGCGGCAACAGCTTTTTCAACCGCTTATAGGTGAGCCGGGCAATGGTTTCCCGGGCCCTGGCTTCCTCCAGCAGATCCCGCGCCCGGCGAATTTCCTGGGGGCGGCTTCCGCTTTCCAGTTTCCGCAGCAGTGCCTGCTGGGCCGCCACTTCCGCCCCGAATCGCTCCACTTGTGCCTCGAACCGCTCCAGCTCCAGTTCGGCCAACAATTGACCTTTCCGAACCTTGTCACCTTCCCAGAGCAACATCCTGGCGATCCGTTCGGTGGCGTTGATCGCCAAGTCCACCTGCCGGATGTCGATATTGCCGTGAAGTTTCAACAGGTTCGCCGCTCCGCCTTCCTCGCGGTGCCTCCACCAGCCGAAAGCTGCTCCGCCCATCACCACCAGGAGGAGCGCGGAAAACAAGGTCTTTTTTTTTGTCATCGCCGGTCTCCACAAGCGAGGGTGGGTGGGAATGCGTGTTCAGCGGTTCGAAACGCCCCCGGGTTGACGGTCATCTCGATGGCTTCGACACGGCAGAGTGAGGGTTTTTCCGCCATTTGTCATCGAGCGGTTCCAGGTGTGGACTTCACCGCTTTCTCCCGCTCGCGCGGGGGTTGCAGCCATTCGTTCAATTCGCTGATGTCCCCCGGGCTCAAGGTGCCCACGAATTGTTTGAGTCGAAGTTTGGAGAGAACGTAATCCAACCGCGCATTGGCGTAATCGCGGGTGGCGGAGAAAACGGCGCGGACGGTGTTCAACACGTCGATGACGTTGCGCGTCCCGACCTGATATCCGGCTTCGGTGGCCTCCAGGGAGGATTTGCTGGAAATGACCGCACGCCGGCTGGCTTGAACCCGCGCCACATTGGTGATGACGCTGATGAGCAATGCCCGGGTGCCCTGCTCGGTGGTGCGCACCACCCCCAGGTATTGTTCGTTGGCGCGTTTGTATTCCGCATAGGCCTGACGGCGGGCGGCACTGATGGCGCCGCCGGCGAACAGGGGAAGATTCAGGTTGACGGCGACGTTGCCGCGGCTGTTGTCGATTTCGAAAGCCGAGTTGAGGTCAGTCTTGGTGTTGTTCTGTTCTACTTCCGAATGGCTGCGGCCATAATCCAGGGTGGCGACGATCTTCGGCAGATGCTCGGCGCCGGCCGCCCGGGCCGCCTGCAGGGCGGCGTCCCGGGAGAAATCGGCGACCTTGATGTCCAGGTTGTTGAGTCTGGCGAATTTGACCCATTCTTTTTCATCGGCCGGTTCCGGCTTGGTCACCGGATAGCCTTCCTTCAGTTCCCACAGGTCGGAATGCCGTCTTCCGGTGAGGACGGACAGTTTTTCCAGGGCGACCCGCAATGCCCCTTCGTCGCTGATCCGGTTGGCCAATGCCAGATCGTTGGCGGCTTCCGCCTCGCGCACGTCGGTGATGGCGGCCAGCCCCACGTCGAAGCGTTCCCGGGCCAGTTCCAGCTGACGTTGGGTCGCCGTCTCCTGGGCGATGGAGGCATCGAGATTGGCCCTTGCCCGCAGGACTTCGACATACGCTTCCACCACCCGGATGATCAGGGATTGCTGGTCGGAGGAAAATTGCGCCTTCGCCTGGCGGGTGAGTTCCTGGCCGCGCTTGAATTGAAACCAGGCGTTGAGATCGAAGACGGGTTGATCGAGGCTGATGCCCCAGCGCAGGGTGGTGTTGTTGGTCTTGGTGTTGTTGGGAATCAGAATGCCGCCGGCCGGAAATTGGCCCATGTTTTCCTGGCGGCTGAAGTTGAAACCCAGGTTGGCGTTCACCCGGGGCAGAATCCTGGCCAACCCCAGTTTTTCGTTTTCCAGCCCTGCCTGAAGGCTCGCCCTGGCGGCGCGGAACGTCGGATCGTTCTGCAGGGCCAGTTGATAGACCTCCAGCAGATTGTCGGCGAATGTCTGGGTGGAACACAGGAAAAGCGCGAATATCGGGCCAACGACCTTGTGCAACATGAAACCTCCGGGGACAAGCGGCAGAGGACAAATTCCCTTATGGTGGCAAAGACCGGAAGGCAAAACAAGGGAAAGCTTATTTTTCCGCTCGTGCCGTCATCCTTGGTGGGCGGGGAAGGGGCCGCGGTCTGGAAAAGGCCGGCGAGGGTCAACCACAGCGCTGCTGAAGTTGCTGCAGGTGTGCCAGAAACCGCTGCGGGGGAACGAAGCCGATCAAGCGGGCGTTGACGCATTCTTTCCCTTGTGGATCGAAAAACAGAACCGCCGGCGGGCCGATGAGGCCAAATTTTCGCAGCAGGGCCTGATCAGTATCGCCGTTGGCGGTGACATCGGCCTGCAAGGTGGTCATGGTCTCGAGCGTTTGGCGCACCATGGGGTCGGTGAAGGTTTCTTTTTCCAGTTCCTTGCAGGAAACGCACCAGTCGGCGTAGAAGTCGAGCATCACCCAGCGGTCGCTGTCTTGCAGCCGCTGCTCCAGCTCCGCCGTGGAGGCGACGCGCTGGAACAGGGGGGGCGGTTCGGTGGCGTTGCCCGCTGTCGTCAGCACCCGGAGGGGACGCAGAACATCCCGGCTGCCGGCGGCCATGCCGATCAGAAGCAAAATACCATAGGAAAGCATGACGACACCGAGGGCCTTGCCCAGCTTGCGGGCATGAGAGGCGTCTTCCGGCAGGGTGCTGCCCGCCCCCAGATAGATGGCGGGAGCGATCAGCCACAGCGCCCACAGGAACAGGGTCACCTGCGGCGGTACGATACGTTCCAGCAGCCAGATGGCGACACCCAGAAGCAGGACGCCAAAGACCGCCTTGACGGTATTCATCCATAACCCGGCCCGCGGCAGCAGCTTGCCGGCGGAAGTGCCCACCGCGATCAAGGGCAGCCCCATTCCCATTCCCAGGGCGAACAGGGCCGCGCCGCCCAGAACGGCGTCACCGGTCTGGCCGATATAGATCAGGGCGCCCGCCAGGGGTGCGGCGACGCAAGGGCCGACGATCAGGGCGGAGAGCATCCCCAGGGCGGCGGCGTTGACGAGGCTGCCACCGGCTTTGCCGCCCCGCAGGCTTGCCACTCTGGATTGCCAGGAAGCGGGCATCTGCAATTCATAGAGCCCGAACATGGACAGGGCGAGTGCGACGAACAGGGCGCTGAAGAGGGTGATGATCCAGGGGTTCTGAAAAGCGGCCTGAAGGTTGGCGCCGAACATTCCCGCCAGAATCCCGAACAGGGTATAGGTGAGGGCGGAAGCGACGACGTAACTGAGGGAGAGGCCGAACGCCTTGACTGTGGTGATGCGATGGCCGTGGCCAACGATGATGCCGGACAGGATGGGGAGCATGGGGAAGCAGCAGGGGGTGAATGCCAACAGAACGCCGAACCCCAGGAAGCTCAGAATGGTGAGCCAAAATCCCTGTTTTTTCAGCGCCTGGGCGATTGCATCCTGTTCACTCAGGGGAACGGCGGCGGCCTCGGAGGCTTCAGGTGTGGTTGCCTGGGACAGGGGGGGCAGATTCAGGGTGATGGTCTTGATGACAGGGGGATAACAAACGCCCCGTTCGGCGCAGCCCTGATAGCGTACCCGGATGGTCAGGGGGGTGGCTTCCGCCGGCCGCTGGATGGCCGCCGTGGCGCTGACCTGGTGATAGTACACTTCGGTCGATCCATATTCCGGATCCTGCTTGGGTTTTCCCGCGGGCAACCGCAAGGGGGAAAGCCGGATACCGGGCGTGAGGGATTCGAGTCGAAACTGTTTGCGATACAGATAGTAACCGTCGGCGATCTGCCAATCGAGGCGCAGGGATGCAGGAGCTGCCGTTTCGGCGGTGAAACGGAACGCCTCGTCGACAGGCAGAAGCTGTTCCTGGAACAGTGGCAGGCCGAGTTTTGCCAGGGGGTCGAACCGGGCGGCCGCAGGCGTTGCCCAGAGAGTGGTTGCGATCAACCAGGGAAAGATCAGTCGGTGGAATCGAGCCATGCGCCTATCCATTGCAGGTATTTTTGCTGCCCTTGTTCGATGGAGACCGAGACGATTTCGGGAAGTTCATAAGGATGGTGGGAGAGAATGAACCGTTCCAGGCCATCGAACCGGTCCTGCCGGGTCTTGATCAGCAAAAGGACTTCGTCGTCGCTTTCCAGTTTGCCCTTCCACGAGTAGACGGAGCGGATGTTCGGCAGGATACTGACGCATGCGGCAAGGCGGGTTTCCACCATACTCTTCGCCAGACGGGCGGCTGTGTCGTCATCGGGGCAGGTGCAAAAAACCAGGCGATAGTGTGTGCTCATGGGAAAGAAAGTGCCATAATGGTTCGAATCAATTGCCATATCATACCCAAACATGCAGCCATTTCGTTTGTTGTTTCTGGTTTTCCTGATCGTTCCCCTGATCGAAATCTACCTGCTTCTGGTGATCGGCGGTATCATCGGCCCCTTTCCGACGATCGCCATGGTGGTGTTTACCGCGGTGCTTGGCGCCTGGCTGCTTCGGATCGAAGGATTTCACACTTGGTTCCGCCTGCAGCAGAGTCTTGTCCAAGGCAAGATTCCGGCACTGGAGATCGTGGAAGGGCCGATTCTTCTGGTGGGCGGGGCGCTGCTTCTGACGCCCGGGTTTTTCACCGATGCGCTCGGGTTTCTGTGCCTGATCCCCTCCACCCGCCGCAGGATCGCCCGATACATACTGAAAAAACGGCTGATTCAGCCGCCACCCGGTGGCTCAGGGCCGGATGGGGGCGGTGAGTCGAGGATCATTGAGGGAAAATATCAGCGCAGGGATTGATTTTCGACCTGATCGTTGAAATAGCGCAGCAGATCCCGCCAGACGACGATGCCTTTGAGTTTTCGCCGCCGGTCCACGACCGGGATGGCGGACAGATGGTGTTCCAGCAGCATCGCCGTCGCTGCCTGGATGGTGGTCTGGGGCCGGACGCAATACAGGTTGCGGTCCATGATCTGGTGGGCGCGTTTTTTCAAAGTGTCGCGGTCTCTGTCCGTTTCCGAGACGGTGCCGATATAGGGGCTGACCCACCTGTTCATTTCGCGGTCACTGATCATTCCAACCAGCTTCCTCCCTTCCACCACCGGCAGATAATGGAAACCGGACTCCTCCAGAATGCCCCGCACCAGCTTGAGGCTGGCGTCCATGTCCACCGCCGTGACGCGATAGTTCATGATGTCCGAAATAAGCATTTGAAATATGTGACCTTGATCCCAGAATTCAGAATCAAGTATAGCCAAGGGAAGGGAGATGGAAAGCCTGGAATGAGGAGATTCAGCGCGTCCCTGCGCAATGAATGGTCGCGGTCAGGATTGTTGGCGGGCCTTGTCTTCCCCGCCGCCGCAACAGGCGTGAGTGTCCGCCTTTTTGGCCTGGCCACCGCAGCAGGAGGAAAAGGTGCTTCTGCCCATGCCGGCATAGAGGGGGCAGAAACGGGTGTAACCCGAGGCGAACAGGGCGATTCCCAGAAGCAACAAGGGAATGCTGCCGAGGAAAAGGGAAATCAGGCAGGCCAGGGCGCCCACCCCATAGCGGATTTTTTGATCCTGATCCCCCACGTTGCGTTGGTATTTGA
The DNA here is from genome assembly GCA_026981855.1 of Methylothermaceae bacterium. Classification (GTDB taxonomy): domain Bacteria; phylum Pseudomonadota; class Gammaproteobacteria; order Methylococcales; family Methylothermaceae; genus Methylohalobius. Next base: position 20,251 of record JALSIB010000011.1, read on the forward strand.
GCATGCGTTTGAAATCGAAACTCATCGTCACCACCTCTCAAGCTGTTGTAATTTGGTGCTTAGTATATCGTAAATACCGGTTTCCAATCCGGTAAAATAGTTCCCCATGGATATCACTTCGATTCTTGATCCCCTCAATGACGCCCAGCGGGAAGCGGTCAGCGCGCCGCTTCAACCCATGATGGTGCTGGCCGGCGCCGGCAGTGGCAAAACCCGGGTATTGGTGCATCGCCTGGCGTGGTTGATCCAGGTGGAGAACATGCCGCCCCACTCGCTGGTGTCGGTGACCTTCACCAACAAGGCCGCCAGGGAAATGCGCGGGCGGGTGGAAGGCCTGCTGAGGATGGAAACGCGGGGTATGTGGCTGGGCACCTTTCATAGCCTGGCGCATCGGTTTTTGCGCCGTCACGCCAAGGAAGCGGGGTTGCCGGAAGGTTTCCAGGTGCTCGACAGCGATGATCAGTACCGCTTGATCCGCCGCATCATGCGGGATCTCAAAGTGGATGAGGGGCGTTGGCCGCCCAGGCAGGTCCAGTGGTACATCAACGCCCAGAAAGACGAAGGCCGCCGGCCGCAGCATCTGGTGGCCTCCGATCTGTTCGAGCGGCAGATGCTCGATCTCTACCAAGCCTATGAACGACAGTGCGAGCGGGCGGGTGTGGTGGATTTCGGCGAGCTGCTGCTGCGCGCCCACGAGCTGTTGCGCGATCATGAAACTCTGCTTGAACATTACCGCCGCCGCTTCGCCCACCTCCTCGTGGACGAGTTTCAGGATACCAACTCGATTCAATATGCCTGGTTGCGGCTGCTGACGGGCGACAACGAAAATCTGTTCGTCGTCGGCGACGACGACCAGTCCATCTATGGCTGGCGGGGCGCCAGGATCGAGAACATCCAGCGCTTTTTGCAGGACTATCCCGGCCATCGGCTGGTGAGGTTGGAGCAGAATTACCGCTCCACCAGCCATATTCTCGACGCCGCCAATGGTTTGATCACCCATAACCGGGGGCGTCTGGGCAAGAAACTGTGGACAGAGGGCGGGGAGGGGGAGCCCATTTCGGTCTATGCCGCCTTCAACGATCTGGATGAGGCACGTTTCGTCATTGGCAGGATTCAGCATTGGTTGGAACGGGGCGGCCGGCGAAGCGAAGCGGCCATCTTGTACCGCTCCAACGCCCAGTCGCGGCTGTTCGAGGAGCAGCTGTTGGCGGCGGGTATTCCCTATCGCGTCTATGGTGGTATGCGCTTCTTCGAACGGGCCGAAATCAAGAGCGCTCTGGCTTACCTCCGCCTGATCGCCAATCGGGATGACGATCCTTCCTTCGAGCGGGTGGTGAACCTGCCGACGAGGGGTATCGGTGCCCGCAGTGTCGATATTCTGCGGGAATACGCCCAGGGTAACGGACTTTCCCTGTGGCAGGCGGCGGAACGGTTGTGCCAGTCCGGCGGGCTGAGCGCCCGGGCCAGGAACTCGCTGTTGAAGTTCATGCAATTGATCGACACCCTGGAGGAGACGAGCCGGGGAATGAACCTGGCGGATCTGGTCAAGCGGGTGGTGGACAGTAGCGGGTTGATGGAACATTACGCCAAGGAAAAGGGGGATCAGGGCGAAGCCAGGATCGAAAACCTGAAGGAACTGGTGAGCGCGGCGCGTCAGTTTTCCCCCCTGGAGGAGGACGAGGAGAGCGGCGGGCCGCTGGAAACCTTCCTCGCCCATGCCGCGTTGGAAGCGGGCGAGACCCAGGCGGCGGACTCCGAAGACGGAGTTCAGCTCATGACTCTGCATTCCGCCAAGGGGTTGGAATTCCCATTGGTGTTCATGGTGGGGCTGGAAGAGGGCCTGTTTCCTTCGATGCAATCCCTGGAGGATCCCAACCGGCTCGAGGAGGAGCGCCGCTTGTGTTACGTGGGAATGACGCGGGCGATGGAAAAGCTCTATATGACTTATGCCGAATGCCGGCGTTTATACGGTCGGGAGACTTATCCCCGGGAGTCCCGCTTTCTGCGCGAGATTCCCGCCGCTCACCTGGAGGAGATCCGCGAGACGTGCCGTATCTCTCGTCCAGCCCGTTCTTCCACCGGGATGCCATCTGGGGGGGAGGGGTTGAAACTGGGGCAACGGGTCCGGCATTCGGCTTTTGGCGAGGGGGTCGTTCTGCAATGTGAAGGCGATGGCAGGAACACGCGGGTTCAGGTGAATTTCGAGCAGGCGGGGATCAAATGGTTGATGCTTTCTTACGCGAAGCTGGAGGCTGTGGGATGAGTGGTATCGGTGGTTTTTGGTTGCATGGAGCTGCCTTTTCCCGTGAAAGACGGCTTCAACGCCATTTGATCCGTTTGCGCCGCGACCATGACGTCAGGCAGGAGCGTCTGCGGCGGAAAATGGAGAAACGGCGCCGGCGCTTGCGGGGCGACGACCGAAGATTTTGGAGTGCCCAAAGTGGTCAAATCAAGGCGTGCTGGCGGCGGGACCGCCAGAAACTGCCCGAGTCCTTGCGCAAGCAGGGTGGGGGGTGGCTGCGGGAACGCCTCGGAGCACGCGACTATATGGCTTTGTTGCGGCTGTATCTGGTGTTGCTGGCGGCCCGGGACAGGGCTTTCGAGTTCGAATGCAACGGGCTGATGGATAAACGGCAATGAGTATCGGCGATCGATTGACGGGGTTGGTCCGCAGGCTACGCCAGGAAAATCGCTGGCATCGTCGTCAGCGGGAGGCCGATCTGCTGGTGCTCAAACGGCGGCAGGCGGAGGTGGAACTGGAACTGGAAGCCGAACGGCGCAGGCGTTTGATGGCGCTGGAATTTGAACTGGAGCGTCTCAAGCGCCAGCAGCAACTGGAACTGACCCAGCTGGAAAGAAAACTGGAGCAGGATCTCAAGGATTATGAGCGCTATCTGGCAGCGGTGGACCGCTTGCAGGAGCAGCTGCGGCAGAGTTTCTCGCATGCGCCGGAAGTGATCGTGCTGACCATCCATCATCACGCCAAGCAATTACTCGACAAGATGTGGGAAGCCGAGGATCTGAATTTGCGGATCGAACGGGAACGCGAATTAGTCAAGTTTCTCACCACGGTCTATGAGGACACGATCCAGGCTCAGAGTGAAGAGAGCCGGCTGCTGTTGCCCCGGCGAGCGCTGCGGTTGATGCTCGACTCCGGCGCCTGAAAGGCATTGCTTCCGGGGCATGGAATTTCCAGTTGAAAACATGAAGGTGGGCGGCCGATCGTGCCTGCGTTCCCTCAGTGAGCGGCCCGGCCTTTCGCCGATTCTGATGCATTACATCAGTGATGCCAGAGAATCTTGTTGATCTCCAAAGGAACGATGGCTTCGGGGTGATGCGGCATCACGCGTACGCTGTAGTGTTGCCGAGGCCGTGAGGCAGGTGCTTTGCCTGTGAAGAGGTATCCTCCAATGGCGCCAAGGAGAGGATGCCGGGGTGTCATCGCCTGGCGCCAGGGAGGGAGATTCGGCCCGGTCGGTTCGGCGTACAACTCAACCTGTACCGCTTCGGGCGCGATGGCGCCCAGATAGAGATGGACGGAGAAACGGTGCGAGTTTTCGTCGGTCTCCACATTCATCTCGCCGAAATGAACCGATTGCCAATGGGTGTCGATGTGCCGGCGCCAGGCCAAGAGATCCCGGGCCACTTTCTGATCATCGAGATGACGTCTTCTCAACATTCGGGCCAAGGGCAGGTAATGTTGGTCGGTATATTGACGTATCATCCGGTTGGCGGAAAAGAAGGGTGTCAGTCTGGCCATGCTTTCGCGCATTTTCGCGACCCATGCGGTGGGAATTCCCCGCTTGTCCCGCTGATAGAACGTGGGCACCACTTCCCGTTCCAGGACATCGTACAGTTGCCGTGCCTCGCGATGGTCCCACTCGGGATCGACATCGTGTTCGGCCCCGTCACCGATGTGCCAGCCGAGGGCCGGGTCGAAGGCTTCGGCCCACCAACCATCCAATTCCGAGAGATTGATGCCGCCGTTGACCAGTACTTTCATTCCCGAGGTGCCGCAGGCCTCCCACGGTCTTCGGGGGGTATTGATCCACACGTCCACGCCTTCTACCAGCTGTTCCGCCAGCTGCATATCGTAATCGGGAAGAAATACGACCTTCCCGGCGATTTCGGGATGGCTGCGGATGAACTCGATCCAGGCGCGGATCATCGCCTTGCCTTCGGCGTCCTGGGGATGGGCCTTGCCGGCGATGACCAGCTGCACCGGCCGGGTGGGGTTCTGCAACAGGCTGAGTAACCGCCGGGGATCTGTCAGCAACAGGTTGGGCCGTTTATAGGCGGTGAAGCGGCGGGCAAATCCCAAGGTCAGGATGTTGGGATCCAGCAATGGGGTGTCGCTGGGGAGATAGCGGAAAGCGTAGGGACGCCGGGCGTGATACTTGCGAATGAAATCGACCAGTCTGCCGCGATTGCGGGTGCGGATCTCCCACAATTCTTCCGCACCGACCTTGCGCAGTGATTCGCTCGTCCGGCAGGGATCGCATATCCAGCGTTCACGGCCGCAGGCACCGGTCCACAGCCGATCGGAAAAGGGGGAATCCCAGGAAGGGGTATGCACCCCATTGGTGACATGGGTGACCGGGACTTCCCATTGGGGCCAGCGGGGGAACAGCGGTTGGAAGATCTTCCTGCTGACTTTGCCGTGAAGGCGGCTGACCCCGTTGACCGCTATGCTGCCGTGGATGGCCAGCCATGCCATATTGAAGGGCTCGTTGGCGTCGTTTGGATCGGCTCTTCCCATTGCGAGCAGTTCCTCCAACGGGATCTCCAGAAGCTCACAGTAGAACCCCAGGTAACGCTTGATCAGGCGTGGGGGGAAACGGTCGAAGCCGGCTTCGACAGGTGTGTGGGTGGTGAACAGATTGCCCGCCCGGGTCACGGTCAGGGCCAGATGGAAATCCACTTGGTGGTCTTGCATGTAGCACCTTGCCCGTTCGAGTACCGCAAGCGCCGCATGGCCTTCGTTGAGATGGCAGACGGAAGGATTCAGCCCCAAGGTTCTCAACAGTTGCCAACCGACGATACCGAGCAGCATTTCCTGCTGCAGGCGCTGTTCGGTGCCGCCGCCATAGAGCCTGTCGGTGAGGCAGCGGTCGGAAGGCGGGTTGGCGGGATCGTTGAGGTCGAGAAGGTATAGCCGGGTGCGACCGACCCGGGCTTGCCAGACCCTGACCCACAAATCGAAACCGTTGAAACGGTAATGCAGCCTCAACAGTTGGCCGTCTTGGTCCCGAACCGGCCTGACCGGCATTTCCCAGGGATTGTTGTTGGGGTAGAGTTCGATCTGCCCTCCCTTCTCGTCTATGACCTGGCGGAAGTATCCTTCCTGATAAAACAGGCCGATTCCAACCACCGGAACGCCCAGATCACTGCAGCTTTTGAGAAAATCACCGGCGAGGATTCCCAGCCCGCCGGAATAGAGGGGGAGGGCCTCGGTCAACCCGTATTCCATGCTGAAATAGGCGATGCCGTCGAGGGCGGTTTCCCCCTTTTGGCCCTGAAACCATGTGTCTCTTTCCAGATAGGACTGCCGTTCGGCAGCGAGTTCTTTGACCTTGGCACGGAAATTCCGGTCTTTGGCAAGTTTCTCCAACCGGGTGGGGGAGAGGCTTTGCAGGATCAGCCATGGATTGCCGGTGAGATCCCATAATTCAGGATCCAGTGTCTCCCATAACACGTCACTGACATGACTCCAGGACCAGCGAAGGTCGAGCGCCAATGGAACAAGGTCCGAAAGGGTTTCCGGAAGGCGAATGGAGATATCTGGGAAATGATCGGCCATACTGAGCCCCTGAATGCATCAAGTAGTGAATTCTGCTTCACATTCTAGCTTACGTTCATGAAAGGGCTATGTCGCCAAAAAATCGAGGAGAGTGGATCTTGGGTCTGACGAGCATGATTTCGGATGGCCAATGGACACCGTTTCTGCGAGGCAGAAGACAGGCGGCTCGCGGCCGGGATGAAACAGGAGCGGCTAACGCAGCGGGTGATTCGCCTTGCCGGCAATCAACGCAGCCACTCTGCGCGTAGTTTCTTGCACTGATGGGCCCATTGGCATTTTCGTTTGCAGAAGTAACGCTCGTCACTTCCAAAACAGGGCCTGAGTCTGAGGATCTGATTTTCCGCCATGGCAGGGTCATACCATGAAGCGTCGTCTTCGCACGCTTGTGGATCGGCAAAGTCGTTTTCAGATGGCTTTATTGCTGGGATGCCCATGGAAACACCTCCTCCAGACTGAAACAGTCGAGTTGTTATCGAGGCCAGCGGTCAATAATGAGATTTTGTCAAGAGGAAAAAGTTCACTGGCGTCTCCCCATTTTTTCACCTGATTCCCGCCAACAAGCCACCGGATTCGTTGAAAAGGTCGTCAATGGGAGGGTCAGTGATGCCAGGAGCGGGGTGTCGCCGCCACCAGTGGTAAAAGA
>JALSIB010000012.1 GCA_026981855.1 Methylothermaceae bacterium
CATCTTTTACCACTGGTGGCGGCGACACCCCGCTCCTGGCATCACTGACCCTCCCATTGACGACCTTTTCAACGAATCCGGTGGCTTGTTGGCGGGAATCAGGTGAAAAAATGGGGAGACGCCAGCGCCATTAATGCTTGTTCGTTTCGCCATCTGTCGTTATAGTGCGACAGAGAGATCCGCAGCATGCTGAACCAGAAATTTCATGAATGACATAGCGACGCAAAAATTCGGCAGGACAGGCATGATCACCGTGGGTGCAGTCTACTTCCTGATCCTGGTGGGCGCCATCGTCCGGGCATCCGGTGCCGGCATGGGGTGCCCCGACTGGCCCACCTGCTTCGGCCAGTGGATTCCCCCCACCGATGAATCGCAGTTGCCCGCCAATTATCATGAAATCTATTCCGAGCTGGGGTATGCCGACACCGACTTCAATCCCGTCAAGACCTGGACCGAATATCTCAACCGCTTGACCGGCGTCAGTATCGGGATTCTGATCCTGCTGACCGTCTGGCGGGCGATTCCTTTCCTGAAACGCGACCGCCCGGTATTCTACTCGGCGCTGGCGGCCCTGTTCCTGGTCATGTTCCAGGGATGGCTCGGGGCCGTGGTGGTCAGTTCCAATCTCCATCCCCTGCTGATCACGGCCCATATGCTGCTGGCATTGGCGATCGTGGCCCTGTTGCTATACGCCGTCATCCGTTCCCAAAGATCCAACCTCACCGCTCTTCGACTGAACACCCTCAACCATGGGCTGTCCTGGTGGCTGCTCCTGGTGCTCGTCATGACTCTGATTCAGATCGTGGCCGGTGCCCAGGTACGGGAAAACGTCGATTTGATCGCCAAGAGTTTCGAATACGCCCATCGCGGGCTGTGGCTCAACGAATTGCCATGGGTGTTCAACCTGCACAAGGCGTTCGCCCTGCTGCTGTTATGCTTCAATCTGGCATTGATCTGGCGGATGATCCGCGCCCTGCCCCAGAATCACATCCTGTTCAAGCTGTCTCTCGCCCTCGGATTCCTGGTTCTCCTTGCCGTGGCCACGGGAATCAGCATGGCAAGGCTGGGCATTCCACCCATCATCCAACCTTTCCACCTGTTGATCGCCAATCTGATCTTCGGCGTCCAGTTCTCCTTGTTGACCGCCTTGAACTACTCGCGCCCCAAAGTTTCAGTGACTGCCGAAGAACCCTCTGCTGGAACGGCCTCTTCCCTTTCCGACTGAGAGAAGCGGCCCTTGCCCCCAAGGAAGGCGTTCGCCCCCCATCAGCCTTTCAGGATGGATCTTTCCGCTCGGTCAACAACAGCAAAGGCTCGAGAGAAACATCCGCTGCGGCCGGGACGGACGATTCCCTGCTCCTCCCCACTTCCCAAAGGAACAGGAGAATATTGGCGGCGAGCAGGAGGAAAAACACCCGCTTACTCATGTTCCTGACTCACCACCGCCAACCCCTGGAGCACGAGTTCCGGCGCCGCAATGAACGCCTTCCGCAGAAACGCCGCAACGTCTCCGGCATCGCCGCCTGTCAGGATGAGGCGCAGATCCGGCAGTTCCGTCGCCATGTCTTCCATCACCCTTTCAATCAGTCCGGCAGCGGCGTGACGGATTCCCAGTCCGATCGCCTGGGAAGTCTCCCTGCCAAGCCTCCCCTTCGAGGACAAAACGGCCACATCCAACCCAATATCAGCCGTCCCCTTGCCCAGGCTTTGCGTCATCAACGCCAGGCCGGGGCTGATCAGGCCACCGCGGTGGCGCCCCTGACGATCCAGCACATCCAGGGTCAAGGCGGTTCCACAATCGACGATACAGGCTGGCAAGGGGTAATGATGGAAGGCGCCGATCAGCGTCAGCCAGCGGTCCACACCGAGTCTTTCCGGATTGTCATACCCATTGGTGACCCCGCAATCCTCCGCCTGACTGGTCACAAACACCGGTTCCAGCCCCCAGCGGGATTCGATCCATCGAGCCAGCAGGGCGGCCACGCCGGCGCCTGCCACATTGGCTATCCAGACCCCGTTGGGGGGAGAAACGAACGCTCCCCAGTTCGTGTCCAGTGTCTCGATGGACAGCCGCTTTCCACCCGCAACTCCCTGACGCCCAAACAGTTCCCCCCCGGCCCACCAGGACCATTTCAAACGGCTGTTACCGCTGTCCACCAACAAATGCATGGTCACTGGTTTTCGACCCGCAATTTCACGTCACCGGCGGTCAATAGTTTCAGCGCTCCCGACTGATCCCGCAACCACAACGAACCATCGTCGTTGACATCGACCGCAGTGGCAATGTAGCTCTGGCCATGTTGTATCACCTGAACCTTACGGCCCAGCACACAACTCAAACGCCGCCATGGATCGAGCCAGGGAGCAAGCCCCCGCCGCTCATAGGCTTTCAGCAATGAAAGCATTTGAGCGATGAGCCTGCCGATGATCAGATTACGCGGTGGCAGGCGCCCGACAATGGTACGCCCATCCACCCACGGCTGGTCGATCTCCCGCCCCAGCCGGGAAGGTAACCAAAGATTGACACCGAGGCCGATCACCACCAGGTTCTCCCCTTGGTGTTCACTGATCCCCTCGATCAGGATCCCGCCCAGTTTCTTCCCCCGCCAAAGGATGTCATTGGGCCACTTCAGTTGCAATTCATCGAACCCCATATCGTGAAGGGCCTGAACGGCCGCCACGCCCACAGCAAGGCTCAACCCGGTCACGGCGGCGCCGCAACGAAAGCGCCATGACAATGAAAGATAAACGTTACAGCCAAAGGGGGATACCCAGCGCCGCCCCAGTCTGCCTTTCCCTGCAGTCTGGGTCTCGGCCAGACAGACATGAGCGTTTCCCAGACTTGCGGCCTTGCGCAACAAATGGGCATTGGTGGAGTCGAGACAGGTATGAATTTCGATCACAGGCTCGGCACCGGACTCGGGAATCCCGACCGCCTGACGTATCCGGTCGCCATCCAGCCATTCCAGGGGTTGCGCCAAACGATAACCTCTTCCGCTGACGGAATGAATCTCCAGTCCCAGATCTTTCAGCCTCTGGATCTTTTTCCAGATTGCGGTACGGCTCAGATTCAGTTCAGCAGCGAGCCTTTGCCCGGAGTGAAACCGGCCATCGGCCAAGTGGCGCAAAAGAAGTTCGTCGGAAGGTTGCAACATGGAAAGGACTTGCGGGATCAGCGGGCATGAGCGGCATCGAAAACACTGGCGGCGTATCGCCCCCAAGCGGCGCCTTCAATCACCGGGGCGACGAGGCTATCGGTTTTTCATATTGTATCCAACCGGGCCTGCTTTTGTTCCCTGAGTCTGGACAACTGGCGCTTGACGACGTGACGAATCAAAAACTCCCGGTCTTGTTCCCGCATACTGAGAAAATCCACCCCTACCCGGTAGTCTGTCCCGCCTTCATTTTTCCGGCAGTAAACCACCCTACCGAAAGTCATGATGCCTACCAACGCCGGCGGCACCACCATCTTGAGTTCCAGCATACTGCCTTCGCTCATCGCCTGCTCAGTATCGAAGGCAAGCCCTGCGGCGCTGAGATTGACTTTGCGGGTAGGCTGATCCAACAACGGGTTGTTACGGGTGAGCAATGCCTGGGCCAGCACATCGATCTTGCGCTCCAGGGTTTGCAGGAAACCGGCCACTTCCGGATACTCGCGCTGAATGCTCCGCAGTTGCGCCTGCGACTCCTGGGTGAGGAACTCCAGGGTCGAAGTGACGGAAAACTGATCCGCCATCTGCTGAGGAAAGTTCTCAGGATCAGGCACGTCTTCCGGGGAAACCGGCCGGTAGACCAGGACGATTTCGTCTTCTATCCGGAAATATCTTCTTCTCTCGGTCGAGGCGACCACACTCAGCTCTTCACTCATCGGCAAAACTCCATCCGCGGCTATTGTGTATAGGCTTCCGGCTCATCCGAACCGGTTTCCTGCATGAGAATGATTTCCACCCGCCGGTTCCGGGCCCGGTTCTTCCGATTGCTGTTGGGAACCAAGGGCTCGGTATCGGCGTAACCGGAAACGATCATTCGCTTGGGGTCGACGCCCCCCTTGAGGAGTTCATGGGCCATGGTCACCGCCCGCGCCGCCGACAATTCCCAATTGGAGCGATACCATTCGGTTCTGATGGGCACGTCGTCGGTATGTCCCGCCACGATGATTTTGCCCCGGCTGCGCTTGACCGCCTCGATGATCTTTTTCATCGCCTTGCCGAAACCGGCGTTCAAAACCGCGCTGCCGGAAGGAAAGGAACCCTTCTCGTGGATACGGATCACGATCCGCCTTTTCTCCGTCTCGACGGAGATTTTCCCCGCCAGGATTTCATCGAGCAGGGACTCGCGAATCTTTTTGGCTTCGGCCTCCAGTTCCTTTTGCCGCTCCGCCTCCAACTTCGCCTCCATCTCGGCCTTGTCCATCTCCCGGGTCGATTCGGGAATCTGGAGATTCGGATGCTCTTCAGTGGTGGTCTGCCGGATTTCGTCGACAGGGCTGGGATCGACCGTCGCCGGAGAGAAGTGCTGGGCGATGACGCTGGTCCCCTTGACGACTTCATAAGCGGGAATCTCCTGTTGAACCCCGAAGGCGTTCTTCATGGACTCGGCCATTTTCTTGAATCGGTTCACATCCATGGTGGCGAAGGACAGCAGCAAAACGAAAAAACACATCAACAGGGACATCAGGTCGGCAAAGGTCATCACCCATGCCGGCGCACCGGCTTTGCACTTGGGGCATTCTTCAGCCTGATCGGACATGTTCAGTCACCATTCTGGCGCTTTTTCTCCGGGACGTAGGTGCTGAGGAGTGCCTCCAGTACCTTGGGGTTCATCCCTTCCTGGATGCCGTTGATCGTCTCGATGATCAGCGACTTGGTGGTTCTTTCGTATTCACTGATCAAAGCGAGCTTGTCGGCGAGCGGGATGGCGAAGGCATTGGCGATCACCGCGCCATAGAGCGTGGTCAACAGCGCCACCGCCATGGCGGGGCCGATACTGGCCGGATCGGACATGTTCGCCAACATCTGCACCAGTCCCACCAGGGTGCCGATCATGCCCATGGCCGGCGCCATGTCGCCGATGGAAGTCCACATGGCCTGCCCTATCTCATGCCGCTTGATGGCTTGGTTGATCTCCTCGCTGAGCATCTTGCGAATCAGGGAAGGGTCGTGCCCGTCGACGCACAGGGTGATTCCCTTTTGCAAAAAAGGATTTTCCACCGTCTCGTTTTCCAGCGCCAACAGCCCGTTCTTGCGCGCCACGTCAGCCAGGCGGACCGCCTCCTCGATCAATTTGGCAGGATCTTCGACCTTGTTGAAAAACCCCTTCAAAGCCACACCGAAGGAACGGAAGAAATCTCCCAGGGTAATCTTCATCAACGTCACCATGAAAGTTCCACCCACCACGATCAATATGGATGGCGCATTGATGAACAAACCGAAATCGCCGCCCATGGCGATGGCGGCGCCGATGATTCCGAGCCCGCCGAGAAACCCGACGAGGGTTGCGATATCCAAGACCGAACCTCCTCACAATTCATTCGCACTACTTAATAGAAAAGTAGCACGTCGGCCGGGGAAGAAAAGAACCCGCCTCAGATCTCTCACCACCTGTCGGTTTGCTTTTCCAGGATCCGGGAAGGGTCCGCCAGAACGAAATTCGTCCGTGAATTCAGGCGCGGCCCTCCCCGGCTGCTGACGGTCCCTTCCCGAACCCCTTCGTAACAGGTGGCAGGCTCAGATCTCCACCACCTTGTCGGGACGAAAATCTTCCACCAGATTCCGCCCATGATAGCCCCTGGGGTTGCAGAGAATGCGCGTATCGGCGCAGCGATAATCCCATACCACATGGGTATGGCCATGAAACCAGGCGGCGATGTCATATTCGTACATCAAGCCGCGCAAGTCGTTGCAATAGGCGAAGCGATTCAGGGCCGAAGGCCGGTTGTCCCAGCTCCAGAAAGTGGGCGCATGATGCGTGACCACCACCGTGACACCGGAAAACGGGCTCTGCAAGGTCTCTTCCAGCCACACCCTGGAACGCCGGTGCAACGCCTGATAATGCGCCAGCCGGTAAGGTCCGCCATTAAAACGAATCTTGTGGAAATCGTTGACGGTGGATTCCAGATGGGTCACGTCTTCTTCCCCCGCCCCCAGATCGGTCCAGAGCGTGCAACCGAGAAAACGCACCCCCTCTATCGTGCAGCACCTGTTCTCGAGGAAACGAACGGATCCTTTGCCGGCCTTCCTTTCCAGGGAAGCCACCAGCTTCCCGTGGTCGTGTTGATAAAATTCATGATTGCCGGCAACATACACCACGGGAACTCCCAGACGGGACAACCAGTCGAGGCCCTGGTGTCCCAAACCAATGTCTCCTGCGGCGACGATGACGTCGGCGTTCACCTTCGGCAGCTCGAGGGGGCCGAACTCCAGATGAATGTCAGAAAAATAATGAATCCTCACGGCGACCACTTTTCATTTTATAATTGACGGATCATTCCCTATAAGCGTCCTCAACAATACTAGCAGTTTGAAAGCGATCCACCCATGAGCACACCCCCCATCAAAAGAAGGCCCTCAGTGGGCGTGAAGGTCGGCAATGTACAGATCGGCGGCGGCGCACCCATCGTCGTCCAGTCGATGACCAACACCGCGACAGAAGACATCGACGCCACGGTGGAACAGGTCATGGCGCTGGCCCGCGCCGGCTCGGAAATCGTCCGGATCACCGTCAACACCGAGGAAGCGGCGGCCGCCGTGCCGAAAATCCGTGAGCGCCTGGATCAAGTGGGCTGTGACGTTCCTCTGGTAGGGGATTTCCACTTCAATGGTCACAAGCTCCTGGACAAATATCCCGGCTGCGCCGAAGCGCTGGCCAAGTTCAGGATCAATCCCGGCAACGTGGGGCGGGGAACGAAACGCGATCCTCAATTCGCCCAGATGATCGAATTTGCCATCCGGTATGACAAACCGGTCCGGATCGGCGTCAACTGGGGAAGCCTCGATCAATCGGTGCTCGCCCGCTTGCTGGATGAAAACGCTCAATCGGCGAACCCCCGCGACCTCGACGAGGTGATGCGCGACGCCGTGGTCACTTCGGCGCTGGAGAGTGCGGCCAGGGCCGAGGAACTGGGCCTGGGCGCCGACAAGATCGTCATTTCCTGCAAGATGAGCGGTGTCCAGGAACTGATCGCCGTCTATCAGGATCTGGCCGGACGCTGCAACTACGCCTTGCATCTGGGGCTGACCGAAGCGGGCATCGGCACCAAAGGCATCGTTGCCTCGACCGCCGCCCTGGCTGTGTTGCTGCAACAGGGAATCGGAGACACCATCCGGATCTCACTGACACCGGAACCTGGCGCTTCCCGCACCAAGGAAGTGGTGGTGGCCCAGGAGATACTGCAAACCATGGGGCTGAGATCCTTCACCCCGATGGTCATTTCCTGCCCCGGTTGCGGCCGCACGACGAGCGATTATTTTCAACGACTGGCCCAACAGATCCAGGACTATCTCAGGGAAAAGATGCCGCAATGGAAGGAGCGTTACCCCGGGGTGGAAGAAATGCACGTGGCGGTCATGGGATGTGTCGTGAACGGGCCGGGGGAAAGCAAGAACGCCAACATCGGCATCAGCTTGCCCGGAACGGGCGAAACCCCCGTGGCACCCGTCTACGAGGACGGGCAGAAGACCGTCACCCTGAAAGGCGACCACATCGCCGAGGAATTCCAGGCCATCGTCGAAAAGTATGTCGCCAGTCATTATGGCAGGCAGACGGAAAAGGAAAGCGCATAAAAAAACCGCTTGGAAAGGTTTCCCGGCTCCTTTCAGCCGGGCCCTTTCTTCTGCGGTTCCCCAATGGAACGACGCTCGTTTTATCGCTGTGTCAAATTCCGATCAGTTCCAACGCTGAACCTGGGCTTTCCAGCTGCCATCGGCCTGGCGCTTGAAGACGTTGTAGATCACGCCGTCGTAGGAATATTTCATTCCCCCATCCAGCTCCGACCAGCGCAGGGTGGAAACCACCGTATCATCCTTGGCATAGATCACATCTTCCAGATCCATTTCATATTTCTTGCCGCGGCGGGCCAGCAACCGGCACCAGAATTCCCTGATTTCCTTCGCATCGCCGGCCATCTCCCCGTTGGGAAGAAGCACTTTGGCATCCTTGGCATACAACTGCATCAAGGCGTTGATACCCCCTCCCTGCCGCAAGACCGAATTCCATTTCGCCACCACATCCTCGGCCACCTTGGCCGGATCCTGGGCAGCCGCCATACCGGCGAGTCCCAGCCACAAAGCGACACCCAACATCACTTTCTTCATCGTTTCGCTACCTCACTTACGTTCTAAAGATAGAAGACAATATTATTATAGATACAAAAAACAAAAATTCAATAAGTACACTATTTGTAAATATATAGTAAATAATAAGCCCGGAAGCCACGGCGGGAGCAAGCCCCACCGGTCGCCTACAAGAATATATTCAATACATTCACGACATTTTTCGAAGCGGGGCCGCTGGTCCAATCCCCTTCGTGAACTCCAGTGGAAAAATGCTGGCCCCGTGGAATTGTTATGGTAACTTCCCCATTGAACAAGACCATTCAGATCGGCCAATCTCTTAGAACATGTCGACGCATCTAAATTACATCTGCTCCAAGGGGAGATAAATCCATGCTCAAACACCAAGTAGTTTTCGTTTCATTTGCTGTTTTAGCCGCTTCTGCCACTACTATGAGCGCTGGCTTTGGCGCCGTTGAAAGCAGCCTTATCAAGATGGAGAGGCTTGCTGGCGAAGAAGAAGCACGCCCCCCCGATATCAAACCGGCAGGAAGTGACCGCGATGAACACGGCTGTATCCCATCGGCCGGTTACATCTGGTGTAACGAGACAGGACGATGCGAACGTCCATGGGAACTGGCAGGAAAGCAAGGATTTGAAAACAGCCGTGAAGCTTTTGACCGCTTCTGTGGAAATCGGGCAAAACTCAACCATGAGGGAGAAATACCAGACATCTGGAAAAACCAGGATGAATAGAGGAATCCACTACGGGGCCTTACCTCTACCACTTGGCTCCGCCAAAGAGTCGGGATGAACGCTACGCATACTCCATGCGAGCAGACTGAAAACGCGGGACGGGGATTGGACGATCAGGGATGGGAAACCACGAATCCTTTCAAACCCGTTTGCTTGTGAATCAATTCACCCAGCGCGGCGGCCCTTTCCTTTTCCAGCACAGGCCCCACACGGACCCGGTACAAGGGCTTGCCGCCAGCGGCAGGCTGCACGACGAATGCGGCAAACCCCTTCGCTTTCAATTGCGCCACCAAGGCCCTGGCATTGTCGGGACTGCTGAAACTCCCGACCTGAACCGCCCAGGTAGAAGGCAGGGGGATTTTCGGCGCCGCGGAAGCGGGCGGGCCGGCGGAAACGGAAGGGAGAGCGGCGTTCTCCGGCGGTTGCAAAACCGCTTGGGCTGGAAAGGGTTCCATGGTGGAAGCCTCATGCTGCAAGGCATCTTCAAACAGCATCGGCACGAAGATGACGGCCAGCAGCACCAATACAGCCCCCCCCGCGAGCCGCCTTTTGAGTTTAATGTCCATGGTCCGCCAGAAACTCCGCAATCAGGAAAAAGGAACCGAAAACGAGGATGAGATCGTCCGCTCCGGCTTGGGACACGAGCTTCTCCAGAGCCTGTTTCCAATCGCTGAAGCCGCTGTAAGGCCTGTCCAGGCCGACCGCCATGAACGCTTCGAGCAACGTGGATTCGTCCGCCACCCGGGGGTTTCCCGGCAATGGCGCCAGGGCCCACGAGTCCACCACCCCCTTCATCCGCGACAGAATCCCTGCCACGTCTTTGTCGGCCATCACCGCAAAAAGCGCCAGAACCCGTCTCCCCGGATAACGGGCCCGGACAAATTCGGCCAACAGCCCCGCCGCCTGGGGATTGTGGGCCACATCGAGCAAGATCTCCGGCCGCCCGGGAATCCGCTGATAGCGCCCCGAAAGGCGGGCCTTTTCCAATCCCGCGCGTATTGCGAATTCACTGACCTCGAGCCGGAGGGCCAGCGCCCGCACGGCGGCGATGACGGTCGCGGCGTTGTCCAGCTGCTGCTTCCCCGCCAGGGCGGGAAAGGGGAGAGCTTGCAACACGCGATCCCCACAGAACCAGTCCCAGCCCGTTTCATGACAACGATGGTCGAAATCGCGGCCGATCCTTTGCAGCCGCACGTTCAATTTGTGCGCATGTTCCAACAAAGTGGCGGGAGGTTTCCGGTCACCGATCACCGCGGGCCGGTCCGCACGCAATATGCCCGCTTTCTCCTTCCCGATGGCCTCCCGGGTCTCGCCGAGCCAACCCTTGTGATCGATATCGATACTGGTGATGATCGATACATCGGCATCGATGATGTTGACCGCATCCAGCCGGCCGCCCAATCCCACCTCGAGCAACTGCACCTCCACCCCCGCCTGAGCGAACAGGTCGAGCGCCGCCAGGGTACCGAACTCGAAGAAACTGAGGGTGGAATCCCCCCGCACCGCATCGATGCGGGCGAAGGCATGACAAATCCTTTCGTCGGCGACAGGGCGGCCATCTATCCGGATACGTTCGTTATAGCGCAGAATATGGGGGGAAGTGTAGCAACCGGTGCTGACCCCCTGGGCACGCAGAATGGCCTCGAGAAAAGCGATACAGGAACCCTTGCCGTTGGTTCCGCCCACCGTCACCGTGACAGGCGGCAGATAATCCGGCCGAAGCGCGGCGAAGACCCGTTTCACCCGCTCGAGCCCCAGATCGATCTTCCGCGGGTGCAGGGTCTGCTGCCACGCCAGCCAATCGTTCAGGTGATCGAAGCGCCTACTGGTCTTCTCCGGCACCCTCGTCATCCCCTTGCGGCGGGGGCATCGCTTCGGCGCCCACTTCGGTTTCCTCCGCCGGGGATTCAGGCGCCGGCGTTTTCCGGCTTTCCTCGGCGTGAGTCAGAATAGCCAGCAAAGAGGCGATGGTGTCCCGAAGATCGCGCCGGTCGACGATCATGTCGAGCGCCCCGTGCTCCAGAAGAAATTCACTCCTTTGAAATCCCTCCGGCAATGTCTCACGGACCGTCTGTTCGATCACCCGGGGACCGGCGAAACCGATCAGAGCATTGGGTTCGGCTATATTGAGATCCCCCAGCATCGCCAGACTGGCCGACACCCCTCCCATGGTGGGATCGGTCATGACCGAAATGAAAGGAAGCCCCGCCCCCGAGAGGCGCGCCAGAGCCGCGGAAGTCTTGGCCATCTGGAACAGCGACAGCAGGGATTCCTGCATCCGCGCCCCGCCACTGGCGGAAAAGACCACCAAAGGAATTTTTTCTTCCAGCGCCCGATGCACACCCCGGACGAACCTTTCACCCACCACCGAGCCCATGGAGCCCCCCATGAAGGCGAAATTGAATGCCGCGGCCACCAGGGGTTGACCTTTCAACAAGCCACGCACCACCACCAGGGCATCGGTTTCGCCGGTCGTCTTTTGCGCCTGCGACAGCCGGTCCTTGTATTTCTTGGTGTCCTTGAACTTCAGCGGATCCGAGGAACGCAGCGCCTTTCCGATTTCTTCCCGCTCCTGGGAATCGAGAAACAAATGCAACCGTCTGCGGCCCGATATGCGCATGTGGTGATTGCACTTGGGGCAAACCTCCAGGTTCCTTTCCAGCTCGGCCTTGTAAAGGATGGCGCTGCAGGCGGGACACTTGCTCCACAAACCTTCCGGCACCGCACCCCTGCGGCTGCCCTCCGTGCGGATACGCGCCGGAACCAGTTTCTGAAACCAACTCATGCCAAGGTCACCTCCTCATCCATCGCCCGGCGCATCGCCGCCAGCAGCGCCGTGATCTCTTCCCTTGCCCGGCACGCGTCTCCGGCGTGTTCCTCTATCTTCCTCACCAGGGCGCTCCCCACCACCACCGCGTCCGCCAGGCCGGCCATGCGGGCGGCGGTTTCGGGATCCTTGACCCCGAAACCGACACCCACAGGCAATTCCGCCAGCGCCTGAATCCCGGCAACCTTGCGGGTCACCTCCTCGATATCCAGATGGCCCGCCCCGGTCACCCCCTTCAGGGAAACATAATAAAGATATCCCCTCCCCAGCCGGTCCGCCTTCTCGATGCGTTCCGGCGTACTGGTGGGGGCCAGTAGAAAGACAGGATCTATGCCCGCCCCGTACAGCAACGGCAACATTTCGTCTTCCGCTTCCTCGGGCGGCAGATCCACCGTCAGAACACCGTCCACCCCTGCCTCTTTCGCCGCTTCGGCAAACGCGCCGTATCCCATGCATTCGATGGGATTGAGATACCCCATCAGCACGATCGGGGTCGTGTCGTCACCGCGCCTGAATTCGGCGACCATCCGCAGCACTTGGCGCAGGGAGACACGATGCGCCAAAGCCCGCTCCGACGCCCGTTGGATCACGGGACCATCGGCCATGGGATCGGAAAAAGGAACGCCCAGCTCCAGAATGTCCGCCCCGGCATCGACCATGGCGTGAAGCATCGGCACGGTGAACTCCGGGTCGGGATCGCCCGCAGTAATGAATGGAATCAAGGCCTTGCGGCCACTTTGGGCCAAACGCCCGAAGACAGTTTCAATCCGGCTCACAGTTTCAACCCCTCTCTCTCCGCCACGGTATGGATATCCTTGTCACCGCGCCCGGACACGTTGACGATCATGATCTGATCCCTGTCCATCCGCGGCGCCAACTGCATCGCATAGGCCAGCGCATGGCTGGATTCGAGGGCGGGCATGATTCCCTCGATCCGGGTCAGGCTGTGAAACGCCTCCAGCGCCTCGTCATCGGTGATGTTGACGTATTGAGCGCGGCCACTGTCCTTGAGCCAGGCATGTTCCGGCCCCACCCCGGGATAATCGAGACCGGCGGAGATGGAGTGGGTCTCGATGATCTGGCCGTCGTCGTCTTCCATCAGATAGGTCCGGTTGCCGTGCAACACCCCCGGCCGCCCCGCACACAGGGGGGCGGAGTGCTTGCCGGTTTCGATCCCCAGCCCCGCCGCCTCGACCCCGTACAGGGCCACCTGCTCATGCTCGAGGAAAGGATAGAAAAGACCGATGGCGTTGGACCCGCCTCCCACACAAGCCACCAAAGCGTCGGGAAGCCGTCCCGCCTGTTCGAGGATCTGCTGCTTGGCCTCGCGGCCGATCACCGACTGAAAATCCCTCACCATGGCGGGATAGGGATGGGGGCCGGCAACGGTGCCGATGATATAGAAAGTATCGTCCACATGCGTGACCCAATCGCGCAGGGCCTCGTTGAGCGCGTCCTTGAGGGTTTTGGAGCCGGAAGAGACCGGGCGCACCTCGGCGCCCAGAAGCGACATGCGGTAAACGTTGAGCTTCTGCCGCTCCACATCCACCTCACCCATGTAAACCACACATTCCAGGCCCAACCTGGCCGCCACCGTCGCCGTCGCCACCCCATGCTGACCAGCGCCGGTCTCGGCGATCACCCGCTTCTTGCCCATCCGCCTGGCCAACAACGCCTGACCGATGGTATTGTTGACCTTGTGCGCCCCGGTGTGATTGAGATCCTCGCGCTTCAGCCAGATCTGCGCCCCGCCCAGCTCGCGGCTCCAGCGCTCGGCGTAATACAAAGGGGAAGGACGGCCGACATAATCCTTGAGATCGCGATCCAGTTCGTCCAGGAAAGCCGGGTCCTGTAAATACGTCCGATAGGCCTGGTCGAGTTCCTCCAGAGGATACATCAACGTCTCGGCCACGAATATCCCTCCATAGCGGCCGAAGTGGCCACGCTCGTCGGGATAGCGATAGTTTTCAAGCTGCTCGGGTGCAGTCGCCATGAGTCACCTCTTCAATCAATGCTGCCATTTTATCCTGATCCTTGATTCCCTTCCCGCTTTCGACCCCGGAACTGACGTCCACCCCGAAAGGCCGCACCGCCCGGATCGCCTCACCGATATTGGCCGGCGTCAACCCCCCCGCCAATATGACCGGGAGCGGAAGGTCACCCGGAATCCGCCGCCAATCGAACCGTTCACCCGTGCCGCCGGGAACCTCCGGATGCCAGGCGTCCAGCAGCAACCCCCGTGCCCGCCGATACCGTTTCGCCTCGAGCGCCAGATCCACCCCCTCGGCCATCCGGATCGCCTTGATGTAGGGGCGATCGAAACGCTCGCATTGCCCGGGGCTCTCGCCGCCATGAAACTGCAGCAGATCCAGCGGCACCCGCCGCAGCACCGCTTCTATCCCGGCGGGTGTTTCATCCACGAAAAGGCCCACGGTGGTCACGAAGGGAGGCAAGGCATCCACGATCGCCCGGGCCTGTTCCACACTGACATGCCTGGGACTCGGGGGATAGAACACCAGACCGATGGCATCGGCGCCGGCTTCGGCCGCCGCCACCGCATCCCCGATACGGGTAAACCCGCAGATTTTAACCCGGATTCTCGGCAAAATCCCGCTCCTCTTCGATCCTTTTCAAACCCCGAGGCAAGCGCCGGAAAATCGGCTGCCTCGGCAAACCGAACTTTTCAGGATACCAGATTCCGGCGAAATACAAACCGCCGGGCGGGGCGGTGATCCCGCCGGCACGACGGTCGCGCGCCGCCAGGACTTCCCCGGCCCATTCCGGCGGATACTTCCCGCCGCCGACAGCCATCAGCACCCCGGCGATATTACGCACCATGTTGTGCAAGAAGGCGTTGGCAACGACATCGATGGTGAGTTCGTCCCCTTCCCGCTGGATATCGAGCAAATAGACCCGCCTGAAAGGACTCCTGGATTGACAGTAAGGCCCCCTGAAGGAGGAAAAATCGTGCTCGCCCAGCAAATACCGGCTCGCCGCCCGCATCGGCTCCACATCCATGGGGCGGTGGTGCCACGTGACCTGATCGCGCAACAACGCCGAAGCCACCTTGCGATTGAGAATCCGGTAACGGTACCAGCGGGCGATGGCTTGGCTTCTGGCATGGAAATCCTTCGAAACCGGCCGGGCCCAAAGGATCCGCACATCGGGAGGCAGGTGTGTGTTGGCGCCCATGACCCAGGCACGCTCGGGCCGCTCCACCGGCGTATCGAAATGGACGATCTGTTCCCAGGCGTGCACGCCTGAATCGGTGCGCCCGGCGGCGACGACCCGTACCGGATGAGTGGCGATACGACTCAGGGCGCTTTCCACCGCTTCCTGAATGGAAGGACTATGGATCTGATACTGCCAGCCGGCATAACGACTGCCATCGTATTCGAGCTTGAGGGCGATTCGTTTCATTCCGCAAGTTTCAGCTCGATCTCGAGCTTTTCGATTTCCTCCGGGGACAGCGCCTGCACATGCCCCGATTTGAGACCGGCAGGCAGCATCAAAGGTCCGTAACGGACCCGGATCAAACGGCTCACCGTCACCCCTTGCGATTCCCAGAGACGCCGCACGATCCGGTTGCGTCCCTCTTTCAGGATCACCTTGAACCACGTATTGGCACCTTCGCCTCCCGCCGCTTCGATGGCATCGAAGCGCGCCGGGCCATCCTCCAGTTCGACCCCCTCCCGCAACCGCTCCAACATCTCGTCCGTCACCCGGCCATAGATTCTCACCGCATACTCGCGCTCCAGCTCCCGTGACGGATGCATCATTTTGTTGGCCAGCTCTCCTTGATTGGTGAACAAGAGCAATCCCTCGGTGTTGATGTCGAGCCTGCCGATGGCGATCCAGCGCCCCTTGGGCAATCTGGGCAAACGCCTGAAAACCGTGGGCCGCCCCTGGGGATCGCGGCGGGTGACGATCTCGCCCACAGGTTTGTGATAGGCGAGCACCCTGAGGGGCGCCTCCAGCCGCCTCTCCAGTTGGATCACCTTGCGTCCCAGCTGGACCAGATCCCCCTTGTGCCAACGGTCCCCCAGCCTGGCGGGCCGTTTGTTGAGCTGGACCTTGCCGTCCCGGATCCACTGCTCGATCTGGCGGCGTGATCCCAGCCCCGCATGGGCCAGAACCTTCTGCAGCCGCTCGCCATCGGGCAAACTCGTTTCAACCTGATGGTCAGGCGGTGGCGCGTACCGCTTCGGTTTCTCTCTGTTCTTCGGTTTTCTCATCCTCTTCCACGGAAACGGGGGGCAGTTGACTGAGCGACTGCAGATTGAAATCATTCAGGAAATTTTCAGTGGTGGCGTACAGCGCCGGGCGTCCGGGAACCTCCTTGTGCCCCACGATCTTGACCCATTCCCGGTCTTGCAGGGTACGCATAATATGGCTGCTGACGGCCACGCCGCGGATCGCCTCGATATCGCCCCGGGTGACCGGTTGACGATAGGCGATGATCGCCAGCGTTTCCAATAGGGCCCTGGAGTAACGGCCCACCTTCTCCGGAAAGAGTCTGCCAACCCACGGCGCCATTTCCCGCCGCAGCTGAAAACGCCAGCCGCCCGCCACCCGGATCAGCTCGAGCACCCGGCCCCGATAGTCTGACGCCAGTTCCTGGAGAATGGTTTCCAGCTCCTCGCGGCTGGGACCTTCCTCTTCCAGCAGCGACACCAGTTGCCTCAGTTCGAGGGGCTCGGGAGAGGCCAGCAGCAGAGCCTCGACGATCTGCTTGAGTGTCACCTCGCTCCCCCTATCGTTATCGGGCCTGAATCCTGAGCGGCATCAAGGGTCCGGCCTGCAATACCTCCACCAAGCCCTCCTTGCACAGTTCCAACAAGGCCAGGAACGTCACCACCACACCCGCCCGGCCTTCCCGCAGCTCGAAAAGATTTTCGAACGCCACCACATCGCCTTCCCCCAGGCGGTCGAGAATCCTGCTCATTCGCTCCCGTACCGACAACGCCTCCCGGGCGACAGGATGACTCTTGATCCGCTCGGCCCGGGTCAGCGCCTTGCGAAACGCGGCCGCAAGCTCCTCCACGGTGATTTGCGGCAGCACCTTCGGCCTGGGCGGCAAATCCAGATCGGGACAGGCGGGAAATGAGTCGCGGCCCATACGGGGAAGGCCATCGAGCGCCGATGCGGCACGCTTCATTTTTTCGTACTCCTTGAGCCGGCGCACCAGTTCGGCCCGCGGATCCTCCTCTTCCGCCTCGCAAGAGGCCGGGCGAGGCAACAGCAGGCGGGACTTGATCTCCGCCAACAGCGCCGCCATCAACAGATATTCAGCCGCCAGCTCGATCTTCATCCCTTCCATCAGCGAGATATAGTCCAGGTACTGTTCGGTCACTTGGGCGATCGAAACCGCCATGATATCCAGGTTTCGGCGGCGGATGAGATACAACAGCAAATCCATCGGCCCTTCGAAAGTCTCCTCCAGGATGACCCGAAGCGCTTCCGGCGGAATATAAAGATTCTCCGGCAGATCGGTCAGGGGGCTGCCGTGGACGGTCGCGATCACCTCGGCGGCGGTCATGACAACCCGGCCAGGGAGAAGAAGAGCCCTTGCATGGCGTAGATCACAGGCCCCAGTATCCTGCCCAGCATTCCGCTGACAAGAAGCAGCAGCAGGATGGGCATGCCATAGGGTTCAAGCTGCGACACCATGGCGGCCCATCGGTTTGGCAGCACGCCCACCAGCACCCTCCCGCCATCCAGGGGGGGCACTGGCAGAAGATTCAAGATCATCAGGATCAAATTGAAAAAGATACCGGCAGCCCCCATGTAAATGAGCGGGACGGAGACATAAGGCCATTCCAGCCACACCCCGAACCTGGCCAACAGGGCCCATATCAACGCCATCAGCAGATTCGCGCCGGGACCTGCCAGGGCGACCAGCGCCATGTCCCGCTTGGGGTTCCGTAATCTCTCGAAGTCCACTGGCACCGGCTTGGCCCAACCGAAAATGAATCCCCCCAGCAACATCATCACCAAAGGCACCGCCACGGTTCCGACCGGGTCGACATGACGCAAGGGATTGAGGGACAGGCGCCCCAGCCGCTTGGCGGTGTCGTCCCCCAACAGCCAGGCCAGCCATCCATGCGCCACTTCATGCAAAGTGATCGCAAACAGGATCGGCAACACCCAAACCGCTATTTTCTGCGCCAGAGTCAGTTCTTCCATCGTACCTCTCTATCCCAACAACGATTGTAGACGCCCATCGTCCTTGCCACGACGAACCACCTCCGGCAAATCGTCACTCAGCACGATAATCGTGGTCGGCTCATAAGGGATGACGCCCGAATCGATGACCAGATCCACCTGTTTTTCCAGCCGCTCACGGATTTCGACCGGATCCTCCAGCGCCCGGGTTTCTCCTGGAAGGATCAATGTGGTACTGAAGACCGGCTGGTCCAATTCCTGCAAAATCGCCTGGGCCACGGGGTGATCCGGAATCCGGATCCCCACCGTCTTGCGGCTGGGATGCTGGAAGCGTCGCGGAACCTCCTTGGTGGCCTTCAGAACGAATGTATACGGCCCTGGCGTCAAGGCTTTGATCAATCGATGGGCCTGGCTTCCCACCCTGACGAATTGCGCCACTTGGGAAAGATCGCGGCAGACCAGGGTGAAGTTGTGTTTCTCTCCCAGGTGGCGGATACGCCTGATTCGCTCAAGCGCGCGCTTGTCGTCAAGACGGCAGGCCAGGGCACAGGAAGAATCGGTGGGGTAGACGATCACGCCCCCTTCCCGAAGGATCTCGACCGCCCGCCTGATCAGGCGTGGCTGGGGGTTGATTGGATGAATCTGGAAATATTGGGCCATGGATTGAGTCATTGTGCTGATTTCAGATCCCGCAAGGCCACGATCTTCCTCAAATCGGCTCGATCGCGTCTTGACGATCCAGAAGAATCCGAAATCGGCGCTACCGGATAAAAGCGATAACCTTGACAGCCCGCCCCCTTGGCTGTCAAGGCTTTTCAAGCTTTCGGCCAACCAGCCCCGCCATGCACCGACCAGAATTCCGGGATCATGGAACCTTGAATAACCGTAACCTCAATCTATAATCTGGTTGACCATGGGTTTATATCGACCCCATACCTTCCCTTCCACCCATCACAAAATCACTTTGGAGAAAAAACATGCGAGCAGACATGTTGACATCCGTTCTAATGGAACTCAATGGCTCTTCCGCCGATATCGAAGCCTCGGGCATCGTTTCCACCGACGGCCTGATGATGGCCGCGCTCCTCCCTCAAGGCATGGACGAAGACCGGGTCGGGGCCATGAGCGCCGCCATGCTGTCATTGGGTGACCGAACCGCCCAAGAACTGAGCCGGGGAGAACTGGATCAGGTGTTAATCAAGGGGGACAACGGATTCGTTCTCATGATTCATGCGGGCAAAGAGGCCGTCCTGACCGTTCTGGCAAAGCCCCAAGCCAAACTGGGGCTGATCTTCCTGGATGTCAAACGCGCGGCCGAGCAAATCTCCAGGCTGATATAAGTCAACCTCCGGCGATATCAAGGAGCTACGCAGATGAATAACGACGCGACTTCCCATCTGAACGAGATTCTGGAACACTTGTTCGTTCTGACAGGATATTCCGGGCAAGATCCCAAAATCCTGTCCACCCACAGAGAAACAACAACCGCCTGGACAGAAATCGTCGTTCAGGCATTCTACGACACCCTGTTTTCCTACCCCCCCACGGCCAGCGTCTTCTCCGAAGGCGAGCGCGAAAAAAGGGAACAAATGCTGCGGGACTGGTATCAAGGACTCGTAGCGGGAAACATCACGGAGGAGTGGTGGCAACACCAATGGTTCGTGGGGCTGGTACATATCAAACGGGGAGTTTCCAATATCTTTCTGATTGGCATGATGAGCCGGATACAACAATTGTTCCTCGGCAAATGCCTGGAAACCCTCCCACCGGCGGAAGCCGAGGAATTGTTCGGCGCCTTCAAGAGAGTGACCGATGTCGTCACGGGCCTGATCGCCGACGGTTATTTCGAAAATTACTTCATCGCCCTGGAAAGAACCGTCGGCTTCAAGACCGCCTTGATTCAACGCATGCTCGACATGGAAGTGAACAAAATGCTTGAAGAATGGCGAAACGCTTCACCCTGATCTATCCAAACCAGCAAAGCACACGCCATTCGAGCAGGCAAGGCTTTCATTCAGGAGGCAGGCGCGCCGGTTTGAAAACTGCACCGACAGTAAAGCCGGCGTGGACTGCCTGCCCAAGAACCCGGCCGGCGACTCAATCGATAACCACCTCCATGCGGTAGATCTCATTCAGTTGATCCGGTGCGCTGATGCAAACATCCATATCCCGCAGCAAACCATCCTTGATGTCGTAGATCCAGCCATGGACAGCGAGACGCTGTCCCCGCTGCCAGGCATCCTGGACGATGGTGGTATGGGCCAGATTGGCCACCTGCTGAATCACGTTCAACTCGCAGAGCCTGTCCGCCCGCTTGTCCTCCGGTAGTTCATCCAGTAATGCCCCGTTACGATGATAAATATCCTTAATGAAGCGCAGCCAGTTGTCGATCAAACCCAGAGAATCCCCCTTCATCGCCCCGATGACCCCACCACAACCATAATGACCGCAGACGATGATATGCTTGACCTTGAGTACCTCCACCGCGTACTGAACCACCGAAAGCAGGCTCATGTCGGTGTGAATGACCAGGTTGGCCACGTTGCGGTGAACGAACAGCTCGCCTGGCAGCAACCCAACTACCTCGTTGGCGGGAATCCGGCTGTCGGAACAACCGATCCACAGATACTCCGGCGACTGCCCCCGGGACAGACGCTCGAAAAAACCGGGATTATCCCTTTCGACGCTTTCGACCCAACGGCGATTGTTTTCAAACAGGTGTTTCAGAAGTTTCATGGCTTTTATTTGTAGTGGATGAAGAAACAGGAATCCGGCTTCCAGCAGGCAGGCTCCCTTCCACGGGCAGTCCGACCAGCTTCAGGCCGATGTGCTTGGCCGCCGCCTCGGCCCTGAAGTTTTCGATGATCTCCAGCACATCGTAGTCGATATAACGGGTGTCCGACCCATCGATGACGACCTCCGAACGGGGGGGAATCCGGTCCAGCGTTCTCAGCAGATTGGCCTTGTTGAGGAAGGTCACCTGCTCGGACAGTTTGAGGTGGTACCGGTTGTCATGGTGGGATTCGTGCAGATAGACCCCGCACTTGTAGTGCTCCAGCAAGATGAAAAACAGGGCCGTGACCATGCCGATGCCCACCCCCATCAGCAAATCGGTGAACACCAGCCCCAGAATCGTCACCATGAAGGGAATGAACTGATACCAGCCGGCGCGGTACATCCGTACAAACAACTGCGGCCGGGCCAGTTTGTACCCCACCACGAACAGGATCGCCGCCAGGGTGGCGAGGGGGATCAAATTGAGCACATGGGGAAACAACAAGGCCGACACCAACAACAGCAGGCCATGAATGAAAGCGGAGGCCTTGGTCCGCGCGCCGGCCAGAATATTGGTGGAACTTCGCACGATCACTTGGGTGATAGGCAGCCCCCCTATCAGGCCCGAAACGGTATTGGCCACACCCTGGGCAACCAATTCCCGGTTCGTGGGCGTCACCCGTTTGAAGGGGTCGAGTTTGTCGGCCGCCTCCACACACAACAATGTCTCCAGACTGGCGATGATGGCGATCGTCACCGCCGCGGTATAGATGGCCTTATCGTCATAGGCGTGAAAATCGGGGAAGGTGAAAAATTCCCGCAGCCCACTCCAGCCATCGGCCAGGGGAAGCTGGACCAGGTGCTCCGCCCCCAGAACCAAAGCGGGCGCGAAACGCTGAAAGCCGAGATTGAGAAAGATCCCCACCACCACCGCCACCAGTGGCCCCTGGATCAGCTGAAAAATCCGCAACCGGGTCATGAACGGCCGGTCCCACAGAATCAGGATGGCCAGAGACACCACCGCGATCACGATGGCGCCCGGATGGAGGGCGTTGGTCATGTCCACCAGGGCGGACAAGGTGGTCTCTCCACCCGGCTCCACATACCCGATATCCCCTTCCCAATCGGCATCGTACCCCACGGCATGGGGAATCTGCTTGAGGAAGATGATGATTCCGATCCCCGACAACATGCCGGTGATGACCGAGGAGGGGAAATAGTAGCCGATGATCCCCGCCCGCAGGAAACCCAGCGCCATCTGGAGGATGCCGGCGATCACCACCGCCAGCAGGAAAGCCTGGAATCCGAGCCGCTCCACGGCCTCGTAAACGATCACCGCCAGCCCGGCGGCCGGACCGGAAACCCCCAGAGGGGAACGGCTGATCAGGGGAACCACCAAGCCGCCGATGAATCCCGCGATGATCCCGGACGCCAGGGGTGCCCCGGAGGCCAGGGCGATTCCCAGGCACAGGGGAACGGCCACCAGGAAAACGACGACGCCGGCGGGAATGTCGTGGCTGAGGTTCTTCCACACACTGAAGTCGTCATCGTTGCCGGGGCGCGACAGGCTCATGATTTGGCACTCATGGAAGTTCAGGAAGATGATTTAAAAGATAACGAATTTCGTATGATGTAAAATTCGAAAATACATGGACATTGCTTCGATATATCAGAAAACCCATGAGCACCCGCCTGAACTACAAACATCTGCATTATTTTTGGGTCACGGCCCAGGAAGCCAGCCTGACACGCGCGGCCGAACGGCTGCACCTGACCCCCCAGACCATCTGCAGCCAGATCCAGACCCTGGAGGAACGTATGGGCATCAAACTGCTGCGGCGGGAAGGAAGGGGGTTATCCCTGACGGACAAGGGAAAAATTGTTTTCGATTACGCCGACCAGATTTTCTCCCTGGGCGAAGAATTGACGGAGGTGATCAGCCACCACAACACCCGGCAGCCGAGGCGCTTTTCCGTCGGGATCACCGATTTTCTGCCCAAACTGATCGCCTATCGCCTGATACAACCCGCCCTCCTGCTGGCGGACAGCTACAAACTCCACTGCCAGGAAGACCGGCTGGAAAACCTCATCACCGGACTGGCGGCCCATAAACTGGACCTGATTCTGAGCGACCAGCCCCTGGCCGCCGACACCCCCGTCAAGGCGTTCAGCCACCTGCTGGGCGAGTGCGGCACCAGTTTCTTCGCCGCCCCCTCCCTGAAGCTTCGGTCAACGGACTTTCCCCGTTGCCTGGACGGTGCCCCCATGCTGCTGGCCACACCGCATTCGGCCATGCGGGGAAGACTAATCAGCTGGTTCGAGCGCCTGGACATCCACCCCCAGGTGATCGGAGAATTCGATGACAGCGCCCTGATGAAAGTCTTCGGGCAAGCGGGGACGGGCATCCTCTACGCCCCTTCGGTGATAGAAAAGGAAGTCAGCCGGCAATATCAGTTGGAAGTCGTCGGCCGGACCGAGGAAGTCCAGGAACACTTCTATGTCATTTCCCTCGAACGCCGGCTCAAACACCCGGCCGTCACGGCCATCCACAATACCGCCAGACAGGCCCTGTTTCCGGCTTCCCCGGCACCGAACGCAGTGTAGAATGGAGCGCAAACACATCCATAACCATCGCCGAGGGGGATACTTGCATGATTGGAGCCTATGTGAAAATGATTCTGGGTGCCGCAATCCTGATATTTCTCATCGTCACCTTCACCTTATGGTTGCTCGCCCAATACAGCCATATCCGCCCGCCACTGGGACTCAAGGAAGGACGGCTGCTTCCCTGCCCGCCCTCCCCCAACTGCGTCTCCAGTCAGGCGAATCCCCACGACAAGACCCATTACCTTCCCCCCATAAAATTTTCCGGCGATCCTGGCCAAGCCAAAAAAACCTTGCTGGAAATGATTCACACACTCCCCAACAGTACCCTGGTCAAAGACGAGACGAATTATCTGCGGGTGGAATTCCGCACCCGAATATTCGGCTTTACCGACGACGTCGAATTCCTGATCGATCCTGACGCCGGCCTGATTCATTTCCGCTCCGCATCCCGGGTCGGGCACAGCGATCTGGGGGTCAACCGGAAAAGAATGGAATACCTCCGTTCCGTACTTCTTCAGAAGCTCGGCCAGCCCCGCTGAAGTCAGGGAGTTCCCGACAGGAATACTCCTCATCGCGCCACTGAACAAAACAGGTGATGTGGGAGGCTGTTGATCAACCTGGCTGCCGTCATTTCGAATGCGTGTGAGAAAAAGGAAACCGGAAGCGCCAGGCCAACCCACACCGTGGCATTCGATCACCACGGAAGAGGTATCGCGGCAATTGGGGGTGGACCCTGCCAAGGGGCTCGACCCACGAACGGTCGAGCTGCGCCGGCAACGTCATGGCGCCAACCGGCTGCTGGACCCCCCCCACCCCCGCCTGGCGGCTGCTGTTTCGTCAGTTCAAGAGCCTGTTGATCCTGATCCTCATCGGCGCCGCCGGCCTGGCGGGAGCCGTTGGCGACCTCGACGACGCCCTGATCATCCTGGCGGTGGTCTTCATCAACGCCGTGCTGGGATTCTATCAGGAGTACCGGGCCGAACGATCCCTGGCCATACTCAAGACGATGCTGGTTCCCGAGACCGAGGTACGACGGGAGGGCAAGAAACAAATGGTGCCGGCCACCGAACTGGCGCCGGGAGACATCGTGATCCTGGATGCCGGTGACCGGGTTCCGGCAGACGGAAGAGTGATTCAAGCGCATAATCTCCAGGTGGACGAATCCTCTCTCACCGGCGAATCCCATCCGGTAACCAAGACCACCGCCCCGCTTCCCGAAAGGCTGCCCCTGGCCGACCGCCGCAACATGCTGTACATGAATACCAGCGTGACACGGGGACGGGCCGAAATGATTATCACCGCCACGGGTATGGAAACCGAAATCGGCCACCTCGCCGCCATGCTGGCTGAAACCGAAGAAGCAAAAACCCCCTTGCAGATCCAGCTCGATTCATTGGGCAGGTATCTGGCTGTCATCGCCGGCATCGTGGTCATTCTGATGCTGGGGGGAGGGTGGCTTCGCGGCCAGCCCTGGAGTGAAATGGTCTTCACCGCTATCGCGCTGGCCGTGGCTTCGATCCCCGAAGGCCTTCCCGCTGTCGTGACCGTCACCCTGGCTCTGGGACTGCACCGCATGGCCAGGCAGCGGGCCATCGTCAAACGGCTGGCCGCCGTGGAGACCCTGGGCTGTACCACGGTGATCTGTTCCGACAAGACCGGCACCATGACCCTCAATCAGATGACCGCGCGGATACTCTACACCCTCGGTCGCACCTGGAAGGTCAGCGGACAGGGGTATTCCACCACCGGGAAGATCGAACCTGAAACCGGTGAAGCGGAGGATCTGACAGAAACGATTTTGCCCTTTGCGCTCTGCAACGATGCCAGCCTCACCGCCGATCGGGTTGTCGGTGACCCGATGGAAGGCGCATTGCTGGTTCTCGCCGCCAAGGCCGGGCTGAACATCAAACAGTTGAAACCGGATTGGCCAAGGATTGCCGAGATTCCCTTCGACACGGCCCACAAATTCATGGCCACCTTCCATCGCCGCGGCGACAAGGTGATCATGCTGGTGAAAGGTGCACCGGAGGTCGTGTTCGAACGCAGCGCCGAATTCCTGGACGCCGATGGGGTTCACCCCCTCGAACAGAAACACAAAAGGAACTGGATGGAAATCAACGAACGCCTGGCGTCGCAAGGGTTGCGCATTCTCGCGGCCGCCAGGGGTGAAATACCGGCAGCACAGTTCGACCCGGAAAGCGGCCTGCTCGGATACGTCACAAAGCTGACCTTGTTGAGCTTGGTGGGCCTGATGGACCCTCCCCGCCCGGAAGTCAAGGAAGCCATCGGGCTGTGCCGGCGTGCCGGCATTCAGGTCAAGATGATCACCGGCGACCAACCGGTCACCGCCCTGGCCATCGCCCGGGAATTGGGCCTAGCCCGGATATTTCACCAAGCAGGGGTCGGCACAACCTCCGAGAGCCGATAAAATCGGGGTTTTGAAACAAATCCAGGGAGATTGTGCCGATGCCAAAGTGTACCGCAGAACGAATGGAATTTGGG